>DATJQN010000274.1:0-4465 GCA_035505775.1 Rectinemataceae bacterium
CGCCTGCCGCTGCGCATCGTTGAAATAGGCGGGCACCGTGATTACGGCTTCGGTAACGGTTTCACCGAGGTAGTCCTCGGCCGTCTTCTTCATTTTCTGGAGGATGAAGGCCGAGACCTCCTGCGGGCTGTAGCCTTTGCCCGAGATGTCCACACGGACATCGTTGGTGTTGTCCAGGACCCGGTAGGGCACGAGCTTGACCTCGTCGCCGACCTCGGCATATCGACGCCCCATGAAGCGCTTGATCGAGTAAACCGTGTTCTCCGGGTTGGTGATCATCTGATTCTTTGCGGGCTGGCCCACGACGCGCTCGCCCTTCGGAGTGAAGCCCACAATCGAAGGCGTGGTCCTCTGCCCTTCCGAATTGGCGATGACGACCGGTTCTCCGCCCTCCATGACCGCCACGCATGAATTCGTGGTCCCGAGATCGATTCCGATAATCCTACCCATGTCTCCGCTCCTTCTTCCTTCGCGGCCTTAATCTTCTACGTTCGTGGGCGTCGCTTCGGCGCCTGATGAATCGTTGGCATCCGGGTCCACTGGCCCCGCCGCCGAATTCTCCGTCCTGGGTGCGGGCATGAGCACCTTGACCTTCGCCGTACGAAGGATGCGTTCATGCAGGCCGTAGCCGGGTACGAACTCCTCCGCGACGATCGCGTCCTCGGTCTCGCCCGTGGTCATGGCCACGGCCTCGTGCTGGTTCGGATCGAAGGCCTTTCCGAGAGATTCCAGGCGCTTCAAGCCGTACTTGTTCTCAAGCATCGTACCCAGCTGTCGCCGTATCAATATGATTCCGTCGTGCAGCATCGTGTAATCGCGAACGGTCTCCGCGCTCGCGACGGCTCGATCAAAGTCATCAAGGATGGGAATGAGGTCAACCAGCAGGGATGCAACCGCAAAACGCTGGCCCTCCTCCTTCTCCCTCGCCATTCGCTTCCGAAAATTGGCGTCATCGGCAAGCTTGCGCAGGTACTTGTCGTTGACCTGGGAGAGTTCCTCCCGCAGGGCCGCCGTTTCCGCCGCCAGGGTCCTGACTTCCGCTTCCAACTCGACTTCTCTGCCGGGCGTCTCCGACACCGCGGCTGCCCCGAGGCCGGCCCCGGGATCTCCCGTATTGAGAGACGGCGCCTCTGCGGCCGGGCCGGAGGCCGAGCCCACGGCCGGGCCGGAGGCTGAACCGGAGGCCGGGGCACCGGCAGTCTGCTGTTTCGGGGTCTCGTGCGGGTCGTGGTGCTTGCTGGACATCATTCCACCTGGAACCGGCCCGTAGGCCTTTGAAGTATCAATAAAGTAATAATGATAGAGGAAATGGGTCAATACGCTTTCGAGCAAAACGCTGCAGTTTCACGCGCGGAGTTGACGTCGCTCGCGCTTTAGGCATGATTCTTGCTATCAAAACTGTCAGGTTTTGGCCCGATCCTTGCTTGACAAGGCCCCCAGAGGGCTTAAATTTGAGGCAGACCCGCAGGGGAGGGATCGGTGCAGCTCCAAAAACCTGCCTTGGTGGCAGAACAACGCCAAAAACTCAGCCCTCAGATGATCCAATCCATCAGGTTGATGGCGTTGCCCCTCCAGGAGCTCAAGGAACAGATTCAGGAGGAGATCGAGACCAATCCCGCCCTGGAGGTCGTGTCGGACTCGTCGGTTCTTTCGCTTGAGACCCTGCCAGAGTCGGACGATCGCAGCGCGACGGAGAGCTCGGATCCCTTCGAGAACAGCTCCGATCCCGGCTATGCCTCCCGCTCCGGATCCGATGATGATTCCAAACGCATGTTCATAGAGGGAGCCATCGCCCGTCCCGAGACCCTGCAGGAACACCTCCTCTGGCAGCTTCGCCTCCAGCGCCTGGACGAAGGACGACGAGCCCTCGGCGAAACCCTGATCCAGAATCTCAACGACGACGGCTTCCACAAGGAAGATCCTTTCCTCCTTGCCTCCGCCTACGCCACGGATGTCGTCGAGCAGATGCTGCAGGTGGTCCGTGGCTTCGAGCCGATGGGCACCTGTACGGCGGACTACCGGGAAAGCCTGCTCGTGCAGGCAAGCCTTGACCCGGAGGCTCCGGCGGCCGCCCTGGCACTACTCAAGGACCACATCGAGCTCCTGGAAAAGGGCAAACATGCGGAGATCCAGAGACGGCTCCGGCTGACTGACGCCGAGATGCGCGCCGCCCTGACTTTCATCAAGGGCCTTGCGCCCTTCCCCGGGAGAGCCTATTCGACGGAAGAGCCCCGCTACGTCCTCCCCGACATCATGGTCAAGCTCAAGGACGGCGACTTCGTCATCGTCCTCAACGACGAGGAAATCCCCGTGCTCGGCATCGATCCCTTCTTCGACCGACTCGCCGAAAAGACCGAGACCGAGCGCACGCGGGACCGCGTCACGAGCGCCTACGTAAGGGACAACATCAAGCGGGCGAAGTTCTTCATCCGAAGCATTCACCAGCGCAACCAGACCTTGCTCAAGGTGACCCGGGCCGTCGTCGAGTACCAGCGGGGCTTCTTCGCCGAGGGACCGAAGCGCCTGGCCCCCCTGACCCTGAAGGATGTTGCGGAGGAAGTCGGAGTCCATGAGACGACGGTCTCCCGCATAGCGAACAGGAAGTACCTGCAGACCGACTGGGGCATTTTCGAGCTGCGCTACTTCTTCACCAATTCCATCTCCGGAGCCGGATCCCATGGCTCCAAATACTCGAAGGAGGGCGTGAAGCAGGTCATCAAGGAGATCATCCAGTCCGAGGAATCCGTGCTTTCCGACCGCGACATCATGGAAGTGCTCGCGCGCAAGGGCATCAAGCTGGCGCGGAGGACGGTTGCCAAGTACCGGGGCGAGCTCGATCTGGATTCCTCGTTCGGACGCAAGCATGTCTAGCGGTGGTGGAACGTTACCAGTCGTGTCGGCGGAACCGTTATATTGATTGATAGGACGACAATCCTTGGGATTGCCGATCAGGGAAGGAGGCGCGCATGACCGTCGATGTCCGTTCCGTGCATTTCGATCTGAGCGACAAGAGCAGGGCCTATCTGGATTCAAAGCTGGAGCGGATCGGGTACGCGAAGGACATGATAGTCGATCTGATCTTCATCTTCACCAAGGAGAAGAACTTCAAGCTTGAGGTCACGGTGAACTTCAGATGGGGCGTACAGGCCCATCTCGAAGAGCGGGACTTTGACGTGAACCCCGTGATCGACAAGTTGATCGATCGTCTCGAGCAGAAGGTCTCCAAGGAAAAAGAGAAGGTCCAGGAAAAAAAGTAGCGAGCCTGCGATGCGGCCGTCCCGGCTCTGTCCGAGGGACGACCGCATCGATTCGAGCCGTGATTGCGCCGGACCCCCGGACATAGTAGACTGCAACCGTGCCGACAAAGGAAGAAACCCACTTCACGGTCCTCGATCTTCTGGACCTCGACCTCAAGGAGCAGAACACTCTCAACCTCCGCTGCATCGGGGGCCGCAAAGGCCTGGCCCGGGAGATCACGACCCCCGACCTCAACCGCCCCGGCCTCGCCCTTTCGGGATTCTACGAGTCCTTCGCCTGGCAGCGGCTCCAGATTTTCGGACGCGGCGAGAACGCCTACCTCAAGACTCTTGCGGAGCAGGGGAACGAGGAGGTCTACGGCAAGCTCTTTTCCTACCCGATCCCCTGCTGCATATTCACGCACAATCTCGCTCCCTCCAAGCAGTTTTTCGAGGCCGCCGAGAGCGCCGACTGTCCCATACTCCAGACCGATCTCACGTCGAGCGAGTTTTCGAGCCGGGTTCTCCGGGTGCTGCTGGACATCTTCGCACCCCAGACCACCATTCACGGCGTGCTCGTCGAGGTCTACGGAATCGGGATTCTCCTGACCGGCGACTCCGGGGTCGGGAAGAGCGAGACCGCCCTTGAGCTGATCGAACGCGGACACCGCCTGGTGGCCGACGACGTCGTGGAAATCCGCTGCGTCAACGGCTCCATCCTCATGGGCCAGGGCGCCAACAAGGTGATCGGCCACCACATGGAGATTCGCGGTCTGGGCATCATCAATGTCACCCACCTCTTCGGTGTCGGTGCCATACGGGACAAGAAGCAGGTGCAGCTTGTATGTGGGCTCGAGGAATGGGATTCGAACAAAGTCTACGACCGCATCGGAACCGAAGAGCTCACGACTGAAATACTGGGCGTGCGCGTGGCCAAGCTCGAGATTCCGGTCAAGCCCGGACGCAACATACCCATCATTATTGAGACCGCCGCGATGAACGAGCGACTCAAGAAAATGGGATACCATTCCGCCAAGGAATTCAACCAGAACGTCTTGCGCTGGCTCGAGAGCGAGAACGCGCGAGCCCTCTACTTCAACAGGGACGATTACCTCTAGGATCTTAAGGCAGCAACCCGCCGCGAAGGGGCGCCCGAGGAGCGCGATTCACCTCCGCGGCCATGATCGAGGAAGGCTACATGACTGAAGTGACCGTAAGCATTTCCAACC
>DATJQN010000275.1:0-12533 GCA_035505775.1 Rectinemataceae bacterium
GCCAGGCAACTTTTCCGCCGATATACTTCCCGCCCGAGAGGAAAAATCAGTCATGAATGTCGACCTGTCCCGCATCCGCTCCCGCAGTGCTTTCATAATCGACATGGACGGAGTCATCTACCACGGGAACCGCCTCCTCCGGGGGGCGGCCGAGCTGGTGGCCTGGCTGCGGGGGGAGAACAAACGCTTTCTCTTCCTCACCAATTCGAGCGAGCGCTCCCCCGTCGAGCTGTCCCAGAAGCTTGCTCGGCTGGGAATCGAGGTCGAGAGCGAGCATTTCTACACGAGCGCCCTTGCCACGGCGAGCTTCCTCGCGGCCCAGAGACCCGAAGGTTCGGCCTATGTCATCGGGGAGCCGGGGCTCATAAATGCCCTGTACGGCGCCGGATACACCATGAACAACGTAAGCCCCGACTATGTCGTCGTCGGAGAGGGGCGGGGCTACAGTCTGGAGGCCATCGAGAAGGCGGTGCGGCTGGTCCACCAGGGAGCCAAACTCATCGGGACCAATCCGGACCTCAACGGCCCCGACGAATCGGGCATCGTGCCCGCCTGCGGGGCTCTCGTCGCGCCGATCGAGCTCGCCACGGGGCGGAAGGCCTATTTTGTCGGGAAGCCCAACCCCCTCATGATGCGGCATGCCCTCAGGCGCCTCGGCGCGACGCGGGAAGAGACGGCCATCATCGGCGACCGCATGGATACGGATATCGTGGCCGGCATCGAGGCGGACATCGAGACCGTCCTCGTCCTCTCAGGTGTCACGCGCCGGGAAGACCTCGGCCATTTCGCCTATGCGCCCAAGCATGTGCTGGAAGGGGTCTTCGAGATCCCCCCGGAGGCTTCCTGACCGCCTAGGCGATCGCGGCGCCCCAGGCGCGCAGGTGCGACTCCATGAAATCGAGGACCTGCTCGTGTTCCGCCTTGCCGCGGCCTTCGACCCGGAGGGCCTCGCCGAAGGCGAAGTAGACCTCGCGATCCCGGCGGACCGGCCCGAAGCCCCTGAAAATCGGGCTGTTGCCCCAGAAGTCGGTCTTCAGCGCCACAGGCAGGACGGGGACTCCTGCCCTTGCGGCCAGCTTGATCCCGAGGCTGTTCAGGTTGGCCCTGTTGAAGATGTCGGTCCTGGTGCCCTGCGGAAAGACGATGACGGACCTGCCGTGGGCCAGGAGCCGAGCGCCCTCGCCGAGCACGACCTCGAGATCCTTGCGCGGATCGCGGCGGCTCACCACGATCGGGTCGCGCGACCGCATGATGGGTCCCCAAATCGGCCCCTGAACGAGCTTCTGCTTGACGACGAAGGTCACGGGTTTCAGCGGCTGGATGAGACCGGGAAGCACTGTCGTCTCCAGGGTGCTCATGTGGTTGGCGACGAACACGACGGGTCCGGATACCGAGCGGATCCGGTCGAGACCGCTGATGTGGAACCGGGCGCCGCAGCGCTCGAGATTCCCTATGATCTCCATGGAGCTGGCGGTCCACGCATGGTCGTCGTAGGCCCCCTTGAGGGCGAGCCTCCTGCTCCGCAGGATAGTGCCTATGAAAAAGCTGTAGACGTTCCAGCGTGATCCAAGGAGGAGGAACTCCCGGAGGGGGCGTCGCCGCCCTGCGGGAGAGTCATACGAGTCTGTGCTGAAGTACTCCGTCACTCCGTCCTCTCGAGTCCGCCCGGGTTTTGGGATGGAGGGCCGCGCCGCAGGCATTCATCGCGGCTGCCCGGGTACACGCTACCCCTCCATCCACCGGCCTGTCAATTGCGGCCGTTTCAGCGGGCAATCTGGCCTTCGAGCAGTCCCTCCACCGCAGTGCGGATGACCGCCCCGCTCGACAGCAGGGCTGCGCGCTCGCCCGCGTCAAGCGAAGGGGCGAAGGTCGACATGATCCCCGACCCGCCCACCAGGTTCGGCAGCGACAGGGTCAGGCCTTCGATGTCCTCGAATCCGGGCAATCTGGGGAGAGGACCGCAGACCGTGAGGACGGCCCGCTGATCCTGCAGGATCACCTCGGCGATGCGGGCGAGCGCCGAACCGATGCCGTAGTAGGTCGCGTGCTTCCCCTCGATGATCTGGTTGGCGGCGCCCCGGACGGAACGTTCTATGCCGGCCCGGTCCTCGGCGCCCACGCTTCCGGGACAGGCATCGCAGGAGAAGGCCGCCAGCGGGATGCCGCTCACCGAGACCTGGGACCAGTTGAAGACCTCGGAGTCGCCGTGCTCTCCGAGGACGTAGGCATGGATGTGCTGGGCGTCGATGCCGATACGCCGGCCGAGGATGGAGCGGAAGCGCGCCGTGTCCAGCGTCGTGCCCGAGCCGAGAATCCTCGCCTCCGGATGGCCGAGCGCCCGGGCCAGGCCGAGAACCAGGTGCGTCATCGCGTCCACCGGGTTGGTGGCGACGAGCATGACGGCCTCGGGTGCGTGCTCGAGCAGCTCGGGCACGATCGTGCGGAAGATCGCGGCGTTCCGCTCCAGCAGTTCCAACCTCGATTCGCCGGGCTTCTGGTTGACTCCCGCGGTGAGGACGACAAGTTTCGAGCCGCGCAGCTCCGCGTAGCCGCCCGCGCGAACCTCGGCCGGGTGGGCAAAGGGCACGGCATGCATGATGTCGTCCGCCTCGGCCTGGGCCCGCCGGGTGTCGAGGTCCACAAGGACGATCTCGCGGGCCACGCCCCGCATCACTATCGCATAGGCGGCAGTGGCTCCAACGAAGCCAGAGCCGATGATCCCAACCTTCACGGTTCACCTCCGAAAGGCCGCGCATGCGGCCCTTCGGGAAAGGTACTACGAACTTCGGCTCTACCGTGCGTCGTCCAGACCCAGAATATCCCTGACCAGTGCCGAGGCGAGCAGGAGTCCGGCCGCGGCCGGCACGAAGGGGGAGCTCGGCCGTCGGACCGGGACGCCCGCCGCGTGGGGCGGCCGCAGTCTCGGTCGCAGCGCCGGCCCATCGTCAGGCGGGCCGGCTCCGGGGCCGCCCCCGGCTTCCTCGCGCGAGTAGACCACCCTGAGCGAGGTGATGCCCCGGCGCCTGAGCTCCTTGCGCATAATCCGGGCGAGCGGGCAGATCCGCGTGTCGGCGAGGTCGGCCAGCTCGAGCCGCGAGGGGTCCAGCTTCTCTGCGGCCCCCATGGAACTGATGACAGGGATGCCCGCTCCTGCGCAGCGGCAGATGAGGTCGATCTTGGAGGAGACCATGTCTATCGCGTCGACGACATAGGACAAGGGAGGTTGCAGGATGCGCGCGGCGCTCTCCGGATCGTAGCGCTCTTCGATCGCCAGCACTTCGCAGGCCGGGTTTATGTCGAGCACCCGCTCCTTCATGACCTCGGCTTTCGGGCGTCCGACCGTCGAGTGGAGGGCGAGAATCTGCCGGTTGAGGTTGGAGACTTCCACGCGGTCATAGTCCACGAGCACGAGGGAGCCGATACCGGCGCGGGCGAGGGCCTCGGCGGCCGCCGAGCCGACGCCCCCGAGGCCGATCACCGCGACGCGGCTGCGCGCGAGCCTGTCCAGGGCCTCGGCGCCGAGCAGGAGCTCGCTGCGCGAAAAGGGGGATTCCGCCTTCATTTCCGTGCAGCGCGCGTGGCGCGGCGGCGACTCGCGACATAGAGTTTGCGCCTGCCGGCCAGGCCGCTCTCCGTCAGAAGGCCGGCCCGGCACAGGGAGTACAGCACCTTCCTGGCCCGCCAGTCCTCGATGCCGAGCTCTTCGCCGAGCAGGGCGGATGACCAGGGAGGATCGAGGCTGCGCGGAATGAGGCCCAGCCAATCCTTCCGGCTCTCGAGACGGACCGAGGACAGTATCTCCTCGAGAAGGCGGTCCTTCGTGCTGTCGCCGCGCCGCCGCCAGGAGCCCGAGCCGTCGCGCACGCGGATGACCGCGTTGCGGACCAGGAGGACTTCCACGGTCACGTTGGGCGCGGCGATGAGTTCCGGAGCCCGCACGAGCTCGTCGAAGAGGGACCAGAAATCACCGCGCTTGGGACTTTTGCGCACCGAAAGGAGCTCGCCGGTAAGGGGGTCGAGGCGACGGATGATCGTCTCCACGGCGATGGGGTGCACCACGCGCACCCTGCGGCCGGATGCGGCCAGGCCCAGCACCTTCCGGGTTATCTTGCCCAGGTTGGCGGTCTGCACTTCCACGAGCTCGCCATCCGCCTTGACGAGGTCCACCACCTTGCCCTCGACGAGCGCTTCCAGGCGATCGCCGGGGCCGGCCAGATGCTCCTTGAGACGGGCATGGAGACTGTGCTCCGAATACAGGTTGATTCCCTCGGTCTCGGCCGCCCAGCCCCTGTGGCCGACTCCTTCGCTCTCCAGTCCCCGCTTCACCCGCGCAGTATGTACGAGAGGAGGGTCCCGAGGCAATGATGGACTGTGGGCGGTGGCACCGCAGATCTCCGGCGGGGAGAATCGTCGGCGCCCGGGTTTACCGCCGCGCCACCCCTCGGTATCTTGATAGCAATCATGGACAGCTTGGCCGCCGCGCCTGTCATGTCGGGGCTTCCGATCTTCGAGGCCTCGATCACGGCGCTCGACGCCTACCGGGGCTTTCGCCGCGCCCCCATCCGTTTCATGGTCACGACCTCCAGCCTCGTGGACCTCGCGCGCAGCTTCGCCGATCTCCGGTATCCGGGCCTGCCCTATGCGGACGCGGTCCTCGAAACGCCGGAAGAGGATGCCGAGGCCGGCCCCGTCTGCACCTACTTTCGCTGCGTGGACTCTCCTTCCGTCGCAGAGGCCGCCCTCTTCGCCCCCCTCGACCTCATGCGCGATCCGCGCCGCAATGTCTTCCTCGATCCCCGCGGCGTCTATCCCCTGCTTCGCGAGGCGAGCGCAGCCATGCGTCCGGGACCGCCGGAGGACCAGCTCTTCCAGGCGGCCGTGCTGCTCGCCCGTCAGCCCTACGAACTCGGCACGGAATCGCTTTCCGAAACGCCCCGGGACCTCGCGGTCGCGTGGCAGCGCGACCTCCTCGGCCTCGTCATGACCGGCCCGAGCCCCTGGCGGGCCCTCGAGCTCCTCCTCCGCAGCGGCTTTGTGGGAGCGTACTGGCCCGAGCTGGCCGGGCTCTCGGGACTCGATCAGTCCAAGGAGCACCACCCGGAGGGCGATGCCTGGGCCCACACCATGGAGACCTTCCGCTACCGGAAAACTCCCTCGCTGAGGCTCTCCCTGGCGCTCCTCCTCCACGATGTGGGCAAGCCGGATTCCAGTGCCGTGGAGGGACGCCGCTTCGATCGCCACGCCGAGATCGGCAGTTCGATCGCTGCCCGTTTTCTGACGCGCCTCGGCTTCCCGCCGCAGCTGGTCTCTGACGTGCGGTTCCTGGTGCGCTACCACATGATGCCGGCGGCCCTGCCCCGGATTCCCCTCAACCGGCTCGAAGGCATCATCGACGACCCGCGCTTCCCCCTTCTCCTCGAGCTCTACAAATGCGACGAGCTCTCCACCTTCCGCGGTCCCGACGGCTACTACGAAGCCTGCGCGGCATATCGTTCCTGGTCCAGGAACAGTCGCAACCCCTGGAGAAGCCCTGACGGCAAGAAACTGGCGAGGGCCTGGCTCGAGGAGACCCCGCGCTCTCCCGCGCCATCCCGCCGGGGCGCGGCGCGTTGACGGTCCCGGGGGGCGGCGATAGGATGAAGGGCATGTTCGAAGCATCGGTCTACGCGCGAAGGCGGGAGGCGCTCCGCCGTGAGCTCGAGTCGCGGGGGGTGGAACGGGGCCTCGTGATCCTCATCGGCAACGGAGAGAGCCCCGTCAACTACGCGGACAATGCCTATCCCTTCCGGCAGGACTCCACCTTCCTGTATTTCGTGGGCACGGCCCAGCCGGGGCTTGCGGCCACCATCGATCTCGCCAGCGGCAGCACGCGGTTTTTCGGCGACGATCTCACCATGAACGATATCGTCTGGACCGGGCCGCGGCCCACGATGGCCGCGCTGGCGGAACGCTCCGGCATCAGCGAGACCCTGCCCCGCTCGGCGCTCGCGGCAAAGGCCGCCGAAGCCGGCGCCGGAGCGCTGCTGTACCTGCCAAGCTACCGTGCCGAGACGAGGCTCGAGCTGGCCGAGCTCACGGGTCTGCGGCCGGTGGCCGTGGACGCCGGGGCTTCGCTTCCCCTCGTCATGGCGATCGCCGCCCTCAGGGAGCTTAAATCCGAGGAGGAGGTCGCGGAGCTCGAGCACGCTGTCGCGATCACGACGGAGATGCATCGGGCAGCCCTGGCCACCGCCCGGGCCGGCATGCGCGAGTCCGATGTCGCGGCCCGGGTGACGCAGATCGCCCTCGCCGCGGGCGGCGCTCTCTCCTTCCCGGTCATCGCGACAACCCGCGGCGCCACCCTGCACAACCACAGCTACGACGCCCGCCTCGCGGAAGGCGGCCTTTTCCTCCTCGATGCCGGAGCCGAGGTCGCCTCGGGCTACGCCGGCGACCTCACGACCACCTTTCCGATCTCGGCACGCTTCGATACCCGGCAGAAGGAAGTCTACGAGATCGTCCTCTCCGCGCATGCGGCCGCCTGTGCCGCCCTCGCACCCGGAGTGGACTTCCTCGATGTCCACCTGGCCTCCGCGCGGGCCGTGGCGGCCGGGCTCAAGGACCTCGGCCTGATCCGGGGAGACCCTCGCGAGGCGGTGGCCGCCGGCGCCCACGCCCTCTTCTATCCGCATGGGATCGGCCACATGATCGGCCTCGACGTCCATGACATGGAGAGTTACGGGGAGGACCGGGTCGGCTATGCGGATCGTCCCCGGAGCAGCCAGTTCGGGCTGGCCTCACTCAGGCTGGCCAAGCCGCTCAAGGTGGGCATGGTGCATTCCGTCGAGCCCGGCCTCTATTTCATTCCGGAGCTCATCGCGCAGTGGAAGGCGGAAAAGCGCTGCGGCGGCTTTATCAACTACGATCGGCTCGACGCCTGGTCCGGCTTCGGCGGCGTGCGCAACGAGGAGGACTGGCTTGTCACGCCCACCGGGGCGCGCAAGCTCGGTCCCGCGTTCGACAAATCGACAGCTTCAATCGAATCTCTTCGCGACTAGGAGTCCGGATGGCCGATGTTTTCAGAACGATGTTTCAGGACGAGGCTCTGGTGGTGACGAGCCTGCTCGAATCCGCAGGCCTTCATGCCCAGATCGCAGGTCAGCACATTCTGGACGTGTATCCCATCTTCTTCCCCGAGGCCGGGGGCATGCGGGTGGTCGTGCCCGAGGAGGAGGCCGAGGACGCCAACTCCATCGTGGCCGACTTTCTCGCGAACAGGGCCGCCCATCGGGATGACGACCGGGAGCCGCCGGAAGCATAGTCGGTTCCGGCCGGGCTCGGGGCAGCTCCGCTCTCCGCAAGAGAGTGGCAACCTCCGTGAGCGAATTGCTTTTCCCCGCCCGCTCCCTACCATGGGGCGGTGACCGAGCTCCACCGCAGCCTCGTGTTCAACATCAAGCGCCTCAGGACCCACCTCGCCATCTCCCAAATGGAGCTCGCCGAGCGCGCGGGCATCTCCCCGGGCTATGTCGGCGAGATCGAGATGGGCCGCAAGTTTCCCACGCCCGAGGTGCTGGAGCGGCTCGCGCAGGCGCTGGAAGTCCGCCCCTTCCGGCTCCTCATGAGTCCGGACGACGTCGCCGACTCGGCCGGCCTCGACGCGGCATACGACACTGCGAGCAGGCTGCGCGCCCGGGTCGAGCGCGACATGGCCGACTTCATGAGGGACTTGGGGCCGGGGAACCCGGACAGATCCTGATCCGGCCCCGGCGCCCGGGTCTGTCCCCGCGATTGGGCCGAAGGCCGACCATAGCGGCGGGTCATGATCGCTTGCCTCCCCGGAGACGGTCGACTAGACTGGCTTTCATTGCGTGGCCGCCGACACAAGGGGCGGCCTGAAGCCGGGAGAGAGCCCCATGGACCAGAGAGAGAGCTCGCGCGCGCTCGCCCTCATGATCGTCGTCGTCGGCCTCCTCAACGCCGACCAGAACCTCATCAACTCCAATCTCGGCATGATCGAGGCCGAGTTCGGCGTCAACGATGCGGCCATAGGTCTCATGAGCGGGCTCTTCACGATTTTGGGCGCGGCCGTCAGCCTCGCTGCCGGCTACCTCTCGGACAAGGGCTCCCGGAAGCGGCTCTTCCTCATTTCCGTCCTCCTCAGCGAAGTTCCCTGCCTCCTCACCGCCTTCTCGGCCACCTGGGGGCAGTTCTTCCTGTTCCGCATCCTCACCGGGTTCGGGGTGGGGGCTTCCTTCCCCATCATCTTCTCCATGCTGGGCGACATGTATGGAGAAAAACGGCGCGCCTCTGCCGTGGCCTGGATGACGACTGTCATGGGAATCGGCCAGATCCTCGGGCAGGTCGTGTCCGGCTACCTGAGCCCGGCTATCGGCTGGCGCCCGCCCTTCGTGGTGGTGTCGCTGCCCACCCTTCTCGCCCTCGGCCTCTTTGCCGCCCTCGTCAAAGAGCCGCAGCGGGGTGCGGCGGAGTCCTCGATCGAATCCCTCGTGGCCTCGGGACTCGCCTACCCCCGGACCATCCGCGTCTCCGACTACCTCCGCCTGTTCACCACGAAGACGAACCTCCTCCTCTTCATTCAAGGCATCCTGGGCACCATCCCCTGGGGAGCCATACCCCTTTTCCTGGTCAAGTTCCTGAACGAGAACAAGGGGCTGAGCGAAGCCGGGGCCAACACCGCCTTCCTCCTGTTCGCCGCGGGCAATATCGTGGGGACCATACTCGGCGGCCTCGCCGGCGGCGCCGTCTTCAGGCGCGCCGCCCGGAGCCTGCCCCGCTTCTGCGCCTGGACCACCGTCCTGGGCACGGGGATCACCGTCTACCTCTTCGCCTTCGTGCCCTCCGGGAACCTGCCCGTCACCCTCCTGCTCGGATTCCTCGCAGCCTTCTTCGTCTCCATGACCGGGCCGAACATGAGAACGATGCTCCTCGATGTCAACGTGCCGGAGAACCGGGGCGCCATCTTCTCGGTGTTCAACCTGACGGACTCCCTCGGGACCGGACTGGGCAAGTTCGTCGGCGGTCTGCTTTCGGTGAGCTTCGGCCTCGGCGTCGCCATCACCAGCTCGGCTGCCTTCTGGATTCCCTGTGCGGTCGTCCTGTGGATCGCGGGCGTCTTCTTCGCGAAGGACATCGCCGCCGTCCATGCGGCGATGGAAAACGTGGCGGCGGATATGCGCCAGAGGGACGGCGCAGGCCACGTAGCCAGGCCGGCGGCGACGCCCTAGAAGTCCTGCCGACTCGACGTTCCGTTCATACATTGCGCGCCCGCCCGAGACCGGCTATAATTCAGTAACATTTCAATCGGAGCCGGAGGCTCAGCCGGAGGCTCGCCATGACCGCCAAGGTCCTGCTCGTCCTTTCGCTAGCGCTCATTCCCGTGGCTACCGCCATCGCCACCCCACCCCGAATCGCCGTGGGGGATTTCACGGTCACCAGCGACGACCCTCGCCTCAAGTACGTGGGCAAGGGCCTTGCCGAGATGGTGGCAGCCGACCTCGCACAATCGAAAGACGTGCTGCTGATCGACCGCGAAAAACGGGCCGCGCTCCTGGGGGAACTGGAGTTCGCGCTCAGCGGCGCGGCCGACGAAAAGTCACAACTGGAGGCAGGCAAGCTCCTTTCCGCGGACTACCTCCTCTTCGGAGAGATCGTCGACATGGCGACCAGCGTCCTCGTCAGCTGTACCCTGGTGAAGGTCGAGACCGGCCAGGTTGTGTGGACGGACAAGAGTCTGGGAGCCCTCTCGGACTATGACGGCCTCAGCAGGAAACTGGCCAACTCCGCACTGCAAGGGCTGCGCGGCGGCACGCCCGCCATGGCCCTCGCTCCGCCGCCAAAGCCGACGCGGCCCGCCAGCGCGGAAAAGCGCCTGGAGGCCATCTTTGCCTTTTCGGGGGCGGTCAACGCCCTGGACAAGCAGGACAAGGTCGAGGCCAAGAAGCAGATCGAGGTTGCAGTGGGAATAGACCCGGGCAACGCTGCGGTGGCCGCGTACGCAGCCAAGCTCTCCGGCCTGAGCCCGCGCTTCCTCGTGGAACTCGACACCTATGCCCCGGCCTACAATCCCGCAGTGCTGGGGTTCATCGATAAGGCTGCCGCCTATACCTGGTCGAGCTCGGCCAAACCGGTGGGCAGCGATGTGGGACAATATGACAGTCTCTACTTCGACACGCCGCGCGGGTCGATCATGTACAAGGAATCGAACAACTCGCAGAAGGTGGGAATCCAGATTCCAGTCGCCAGCCGGACGGGCCTGATGGCAGAGTTCAACAGCATCGGCGAAACCGGGAACATCGGCTCCAATGGAACATCGTTCGACATAACCGAACAGATACCGGGCACCGGTGAGGTCAATCTGGACCAGGGTTTCCTGGGCGGCTGGATCGGGGTCGGCTACCGGCTGATGCCCAATCTCAGCCTGGGCATCGCGGGCAATGTCTCATATTTCGAGGCGGCGCGCGAGGAAACCGTGCCGACCTGGCAGGATCTCTTTCCGGACGCGCAGAAAGCATACTTCGGAGCCGCCGGTGGAATCGCCTACCAGGGACCGGGTGGGCGCATCTCGGGTGATCTCGAGCTGGTATGGTCGCAGCAGCCGGAATTCTACTTCCTTTCGCCGGAAGGCGGCGTCGGTCCCGGATATCCGGGCGAGATCATCGAAAGCAGTCCGCCGCTCATCGCGTCGACCGGCGTGACTGCGGGGTTTTTCGATCAGCGGCTCTTCGCCAACCTCCGGAGCATATCCGAGATCGGCGTGGACGACCGCGGCTATTTTGCCGAACGGGCGATCCCCGGGCTCGAGTGGTGGCCCCTGAAATGGATCGCCGTGCGGGCCGCCTACGAGTTCTCATACATATCCGTTTCGAAGGGTGCCTATACCGGCGGCGCCAACACGAGCAGCGGCTCGGGCTTCATGGGCGGAGCCACTATAACCTTATGGGGTTTCGAACTGAACGCGAACTACATCAATCGCTACCGGCCCTTCCGGAAGCTCAACGGCGCCGGTCACCAGGACCAGGTATTTCTCATCGGTCTCAGCTATACTGGGCTGATCAAGCGCCGGTAGGATCACGCCCGTCCCGCGGGCGGGGGCGTCATGGCGGGTCGGGAGGATCAGACAATGGCAGGGAACGGGGACCGAGTGACCGTATTCGCGCATCGCGGCTTCCGGGGGGTCGCCCCGGAGAACACGCTGCTGGCGGCGGCCAAGGGTTACGAAGCCGGGGCGGATGCGTGGGAGCTGGACGTGGCCGCCAGCGCGGACGGCGAACTCGTCGTGCTGCATGACGACAGCCTTGCGCGCACCACCGACGCCGCCCGGGTCTTCCCTGACCGGGCGCCCTGGACCGTCTACGACTTCAGCTTCGCGGAACTGTCGCGGCTCGACGCGGGCTCCTGGTACGCCCGGTCGGATCCCTTCGGACAGATTGCGGCCGGCCGCGTCCAGCCCGAAGACCTGGCCTCCTTCCGGGGACTCCGTATCCCCACCCTGCGCCAGGCCCTCGAGTTCACGGCGGCTCGGTCGTGGCGCGTCAACGTGGAAATCAAGGATGCGAGCGGTCAGGCCTGTGATGCCTGGATCGTCGAGCGGGTGGTCGAGCTCATTCGCTCCCTCGATCTGGTCGAATCGGTCCTCCTCTCCTCCTTCAATCATGCGTACATCTCCCGGGCCACGTCCACCGAACCGGCGCTGCGTACCGGCGCCCTCGTCGAGCAGGCGGTGGCCGATCCCGTCAAGCTCCTAGAGCGGACGGGGGCGGATTCGTACAATCCCGGCCTGGAAGTCCTGACCGAAGAAGCCGTCAGGGCGCTCAGGGATGCGGGCAAGGATGTCTTCGTCTGGACGGTCAACGAGACCCGCGACATGGAACGCATCCTTTCGTGGGGTGTGAACGGCATATTCACCGACTTCCCCGATCGCCTGTTGACCCTGCTCAGGCGTCAGATCGATAAACATTAGAATCAGGTTAAAGGTTGCCTCCCCGCCGCACCGGGTCTACAATGTGCCCGCGGCCCATGAAACGTACAGCGCCGCAGCATTCAAGAAGGAGGACGCGTAATGAAACGACTTCTGCTGGGGATCCTCGCGCTTGGCCTGCTCTGTGGCACGGCCTTCGCGGATCCGGTCACGATCGAGTTCTGGCACGCCATGGGCGGCAAGAATGGAGAGATCACTCAGGCGATCTGCGACAAGTTCAACGCCAGCCAGAGCGACTACAAGGTCGTTGCGGTCTTCAAGGGCTCCTATCCCGACACGATGAACGCCGGAATCGCTGCCTTCAGGGCCGGACAGCCGCCCGCCATCCTCCAGGTCTACGAAGTCGGCACCGCCACGATGATGTCGGCCAAGGGAGCCATAGTCCCGGTCTACCAGCTCATGAAGGATCAGAAAGAGCCCTTCGACCCCAAGGCCTATATTCCCGCCATTGCCGGCTACTACTCGACATCCACGGGGCAGATGCTCTCGATGCCCTTCAACAGTTCCACGGCCGTCATGTACTACAACAAGGACGCCTTCCGCAAGGCAGGGC
>DATJQN010000276.1:0-4165 GCA_035505775.1 Rectinemataceae bacterium
ACGCTATCCTTCAATTGTTTTACACGACCTTTCCGTTCAGTCAGCGATCGGCTATCGTTTCAGGTGAGTAGCCCGGTCATTACGAGAAGCGGGCGGAGGCGGGTGAGTTGGCACAGTCGTTGCATAAGACATGGTACAGAATCGCATCCAGAAGGGAAACTGAAGCCATGTTCCTGCTCATCAAGGACGCCGAGCTCTACGCACCGGGATATATGGGAAAGCGCGACATACTCGTAGCCGGTCACCTCATTGCTGCCGTTGCAGAACGTATCGATCCCGCCGGGCTGCCCGCGGCCTGCAGGATTCTCGACGCGGGGGGGCATCGAGTCGTACCCGGGCTCGTCGACGGCCACGTTCACATCATCGGCGGGGGCGGCGAGGGCGGCTTCCGAACCCGGACGCCAGAACTCGGGTTCCTCGACGCCAGCCTCGCGGGGGTGACCACGGTGGTTGGGGTCCTCGGGACCGACGGAGTGGCCAGGAGTCTCGAGGCACTCGTGGCCAAGGTCTACGCGCTTCGCGAAGAGGGACTTTCGGCGTGGTGCTTCACGGGATCGTACGCGATCCCCGTAAAGACTCTCACGGGCGAGGCGGCACGGGACATCATGCTCGTCGAGCCGGTAATCGGCATCGGCGAAATAGCCGTTTCCGATCACCGGTCGTCCCGGCCAACTATGGAGGAGATCGCACGTGTCGCGGCACAGGCACGGGTCGGAGGGATGCTTTCCGGAAAGGCCGGCCTCGTGAACGTGCATATCGGGGACGCGCCGGCAGGACTCTCCCTCCTCGAGGCAATCGTCTCCGCCGGAGACATCCCGCGATCGCAGTTCCTGCCCACGCACTGCAACCGAAACCCGAGGGTCCTGGAACAGGCGATGTCCTGGGCGCGCGCCGGCGGTCGCGTGGATTTCACGACCAGCGGCGCAGCGTGCCAGCCCCACGACGGTGATACCTCGGCCGCAGGGGCCCTCGCACGCCTTCGCGAGGATGGCATCCCCCTCGAGCGAAGCACGATGAGCTCCGACGGCCAGGGCAGCCTTCCCCGTTTCGACTCGGAAGGAAGGCTGAGCGGCCTCACCGTGGGTAGCTGCTCCAGCCTCATCGATGCGGTGCGGGAAGCGACCGGCTCCTTCGGCCTTCCCTTCTCCGAGGTCCTCGCGACCGTGACCTCCAATCCCGCCACCGCCCTCGGACTCGCCGGCAAGGGCAGAATCGAGCCCGGAATGGACGCAGACCTTGCCATATTGGACGATGAGACGAGGGTCTTTTCAGTGGTTGCCCGGGGACGCATCCTCGTCGAGGCAGGACGGGCGCTGGTGAAGGGCACCTTCGACGGAGACGATAGCGCATGAAGAACATCACCCTGATCGGAGGGACTGAAAGCACCGCCAGGGTCCTCTCGGCCCAGCTCGCGGAGTATCTCGAGGGTCGCGTCGAGATCGCGACGAGATGGATCGATGGCGGCGGGCTGACAGCTCCCGACGAGACGGAGCTTGTCATCATCTCCAGCTCGCTCACCCGCGACGAACTTGCCCAGGCGGGCCTCCTTCCTCCGGGCCTGGACCCTATCGTCGCGCGCAGGACCGTGGACTGTGACGCGCTGGATGCGGTTGTGGCCCTGCCCCGGGGCGCCAAGGTCCTCTTCGTGAACGACCGGCCCGAGACCGCGCGTGACTGCATCGCCTCCCTCGTCGATCTCGGCCTCGACGCCGTGGACTGGATGCCCTGGTATCCGGGGGCTCCGCCGCCTCCGCCCGCATACGACATAGCCGCCGTCGCCGGTGAGCGCGGGCTGGTGCCGCCTTCGATCGGGCGCATCATCGATATCGGCGTGCGGGTGCTCGATTTCGGCACCATCGCTGAGGTCTTTGCCCGTCTCGGCCTGCCGGAAACCGAGATCGGCCGCTTTTCGAAACGCTATCTCGCCAAGATCGTCAGCCTCGCGAGGCGGCTCGCCAAGTCCACCGAGGAGGCCCGCCGGATCTCGGGCCATCTCGGCTCGGTCATCGACAGCCTCCGCAACGGCATACTGGTCTACGACTCCGAAGGGTTGGTCTCGGTCTGCAACGAAGAGCTCCGCGGACTGCTCGACCTCCGGTCCGGCGAACTGGCGGGTGCGACCCTGCCGGGCCTCGTCAGGAGTCGCGAGCTGCTCGAGTTCCTCGAGTGCCGCTGCGGCGAGGACACGGGAGTGTTCAAGACGCCCAACGGTTCCATGGTCGTCAGGCGATTCGACCTCGGCGACGGCGGCCACACGGTCGCCACCTTCCGGGACGAGCGCGACGCCGCCGAGGAAGCCTCCCGACTCGCCCGCGAGTACCGGCGCCGGGGTCATGTCGCCAAATGGGCGATGGACGACATCGTCGGAGGAAGCGAGGCGCTTCTGCGGGCGAAGCGTATCGCGGCCCGGCTTGCCGCGACTGACCTGTCCATTCTCATCAACGGCGAAAGCGGCACGGGCAAGGAGCTCTTTGCCTCGGCCATCCATGCCGCCTCCGCCCGAGCCTCCGGTCCCTTTCTGGCGGTGGATCTCGGCGCCCTTTCGGACGACCTCATTGAAAGCGAGCTCTTCGGCTATCACGAGGGTGCCTTTACCGGCGCGAAAAAAGGGGGCAAGGCCGGACTCTTCGAGCTTGCCGACGGCGGGACCCTCTTTCTCGATGAGATCGGCAACATCTCGCCCAAGGTGCAGAAGCGGCTCCTCCGCGTCCTCCAGGAAAAGGAGATCATGCGCGTCGGCGGCTCCGAGATAAAACGCGTGGACGTACGGGTGATCGCCGCCACGAACGAGGAGCTTTTGGCGCGGGCGAAGCGCGGCGAGTTTCGGGAGGACCTCTATTTCAGACTCAAGATGGGCTGGCTCCGGATTCCGCCCCTTCGCGAGCGGCGGGAGGACATTCCTCTCCTCGTCGACCGGTTCCTCGCCGCCGAAGGCGCGCGCGGCGTCGAAGTAGACGACGCGGTGATCTCGGCCCTCGTTTCGCGGGATTGGCCGGGCAACGTGCGCGAACTTCGAAATGCCCTGACCTACATGCTCGCGGTACGCCGCGAGAAGGCGATGATCGATCTCGAGGATCTGCTCGAAACCGGATACTTCGCGGAATCCTCCCAGCTGCAGCCGGAGCGGTACGATCAGGCGGCCAGGCTGTCCGGGCTCGGCCCTGTCGAGCCCGAGGCCGGCACCGAGCGCGGTCCCCGGCTTGACGCGGATGAGCGCTTCATCCTGTCCGCCCTGGCAAAGCTCTCAAACGGGAGAGGCCCCTCGGGGCGGGATGGCATCGCAGCCCTTGCGGCGTCCCGCGGATACAGACTCGGCCCAGGCTCCGTGCGCGCCAAGCTTCCACGCCTCGCGGAACTCGGATTGGTCGTGACGCGTCGCGGTCGCCGGGGGACCGAGCTCACCGAGGCCGGGCGCCGTGTCGCGGCCCTCCCGTCGGGCACGGGAATTGGCTCAAATATGGCTAATATGGATGAATTGGCATCCAATTAACCAAATAAAACCTTCATTGAGGCGTTATGAGTCGTGGTGATCTCGTGATTGTCGGTGGTGCCGAGGTACTTCATCGTGCACCGATCGTCCGCCGATTCGTCGAGCTCGCAGGGGGATGCTCGAGCCGCTACCTGATCCTGGCGAGCGGGACCGGCAGACCGATCCCCGAGTTCGAAAAGATGCGCCGCTGGTTGGCGGAGGCTGGGGTCGAAGCCTCCCGCGTGGAGCTGCTGCGCGTGTCCAGTTTTCTGGAGGGAGGAGCGGAGGGAGCACGTGCTCCAGAGGAACTGGCCAAGCTCCAACGTGCCGACGCTGTCTGGATGCTCGGGGGGGACCAGAATCTGACGCTGGGCCTTCTGCGCGAAGCGGACGGGCGGGACACGCCCCTGCTTGCAGCTCTCAGAGACCGTGTCGCCCGACCTCGCACGGAGGGCGGGCTCGTCCTGGGCGGAACAAGCGCCGGGGCGGCCGTCATGTCCGACCCGATGATCGGCGGAGGAACGAGCTTCGGCGCGCTCGCCTTGCCCCGCGCCGCCGGGGCGGGCCGCTCCGAGCTGAGCGATTCGCTCTACATCACCGGCGGCTTCGGCTTCTTCGATGCCGGTATCATCGATCAACACTTCGACACCAGGGCCCGCTTTGGGCGCCTCCTGGAGGCGGCCCTCGTCGAGGACG
>DATJQN010000277.1:0-38186 GCA_035505775.1 Rectinemataceae bacterium
GATCGTATCGACCTTCATCGGAGCCTATCTCTTCGGCATGACGCTCAACCTCATGAGTCTATTGGCCCTATCGCTCATCATAGGGATACTCGTCGACGACTCGATCGTGGTGCTCGAAAACATCTATCGCCATATGGAGATGGGCAAGCCGCGACGCATAGCCGCGCTGGAGGGCCGCAACGAGATCGGTTTCTCCGCCCTTGCGATCACCCTCGTCGACGTCGTGGTATTCCTCCCCCTCTCGTTGATCTCCGGGATGATCGGCAATCTCGTGCGCCAATATGCGCTGGTCGTGGTCATTGCGACTCTTGTCAGCCTCTTTGTCTCCTTCACCGTCACGCCCATGCTGGCTTCGCGCTTCGCCAAGCTCGAGGAAACCAAGGGCAGGCACCCGCTGGCGTTCTTCAGCAAGGGATTCGAGCGCGTCTTCGGGCGCATCGTCAGGTTCTACGAGCGGGTCCTTGGATGGAGCCTCCGTCACAGGCTGGCGACGATCGGCATAGCGACGGCCCTCTTCTTTGGGTCCTTTGCCCTTCTCGCACTCGGCGTCGTGGGCTCCGAGTTCGTGCCGCCACTGGACCGGGGCGAGATTGCCGTACAGATCACGGCACCCAAACGGACCGGCGTGCCCGAGACCAACCGCTACGCCGAGCAGGCGGAGCGGCAGATCTATGCAATACCCGAAGTGGCAAAGGTCTTCACCACGGTGGGCCATAGCACGGGTGGTCAATTCGGTTCCGAGGGCTCGAGCAACAGCGCGGAAATCGACGTAAGTCTCGTGCCCGCCAGGGAGCGCGCCCGCACCGCAGCCCAAGTCAGTCAGCAGATCGAAGGCATCGTAAAGGCCATCCCGGGGCTTCAGGTCAACACTTCCCCGATCGGCATCTTCGGCTCAGGCGACAGCTATTCTCTCGGCCTCATCGTGCGCGGCGTGGATCGCGGCGCAGTGTCGGAGGCGGCGGACAAGATCAAGACTATCATGCAGGGAGTACGGGGCACGGGGGAAGTGAAGGTCTCGACCGACGAGGCCCAACCGGTGGTCGACCTGCGTGTCGATCGCCGAAAACTCTCGGAGCTCGGCCTCTCACTCGACTCGGTGGGGACCCAGCTCGGCGTCGCCCTGAGCGGCTACGAGGATCTGAAGTTCCGCACCGACTCGGGCGAGTACGCCATGCGCGTGATTGCAGACAAGTCCGAACGAAGCTCAACGGGAGACCTCTCAGGAATGCGCTTTCTCAACGATCACGGCGCGACCGTCGAGCTCGGGCAGTTTGCGCAGCTGGTCACCTCGACCAGCCCGGCAATGCTGCAGCGCGAGGACAGACTGCCCGCGGTCATAGTCCTCTGCCAGGCGGTGGGGCGGCCTTCGGGCGACATCAACGCCGACATCCAGGCCGGGCTCAAACGCGTGGACCTCGGCCCCGGGATCTTCGTTCGCGCAGTGGGAGACGCGCAGATGCAGGGCGAAGCCTTCGCGAGTCTCGGCCTCGCCATTCTCGCGGCCATTCTCTTCGTCTACCTCATAATGGCGGCGCTGTACAACTCCTTCGTCTATCCCTTCATCGTCATCTTCTCGATACCGGTCGCCGTCGTCGGCGCCATCCTGGCTCTTGCGATAACCGCGAAGACTCTGAATATTTTCTCCATCCTGGGCATCATCATGCTGATCGGGCTCGTGGGCAAGAACGCGATCCTCCTTGTGGATCGCGCCAACCGCAACCGAGGGGAGGGGCTTCCCGTACGGCAGGCCCTTCTTGAAGCGGGGGCGACACGGCTCAGACCAATCCTGATGACCACAGTCTCCATGATCTGCGGCATGATGCCCATCGCCCTCGCCCTCGCCGGAGGGGCGGCGGAGTTCAAGTCAAGCTTGGGCGTCGTACTGATAGGCGGCCTGACGAGCTCGCTCTTCCTGACCCTCCTCCTGGTCCCCGTGGTGTACTCGCTCTTCGAAAGTGTCAAACTTCGGGTCCTTGAGCGCGTCCAGCGGAAGAGAGTGCCCGAGCTGGAGGGCCAGGCCCTGGCTCGCGGCGGCGGGGCCGACGAGTTGGCGGGCGGGGGGTAGGGGCGAGCGGCCCCTACCCCGCCGCCGTTGACCAAGACGCGCGCTTCCGTATAGACTCCGCGGCACACTGGCGGTCGTAGTCCACCCGCCTGAACAAAACAGGAGGTTCTCCCATGGAACGGGAGCATGCTTCGTATTCGCCGCTTTTTCTCGCGCTGTTCGCGGTCTTCATCACCTGTCTGCTGGTCTCCAACATAATTGCAGGCAAGCTCATAGAGGTCGCCGGGGTCGTGCTGCCCTCGGCGGTGATCCTGTTCCCGATCACCTATATCCTCGGCGACGTATTCACCGAAGTCTACGGCTTCAGGAAGACCCGCTCGGTGATCTGGATGGGCTTTGCCGCCAACGCGCTCATGTCCCTCATCTTCGTCGCGGCAGTCGCTCTTCCGGTGCCCGCCTTCTTCAAGGGGCAGGGGGCCTATGCCCTCGTGCTGGGCACCACCCCGCGAATCGTGGCGGCCTCCCTCGTGGCCTACTGGGCCGGCGAGTTCGCGAACTCGATTACCTTGTCGCTGCTCAAGAAGGCGACAAAGGGTCGCTTTCTGTGGACGCGGACGATCGGCTCCACGGTGGTCGGCCAGGGACTCGACACGGCGCTTTTTATCACTGTCAGTTTTGTCGGCAGCGTTCCCGGCCCGGTGCTTCTGCAGATGATGGTCGCGCAGTACCTGTTCAAGGTCGCCTACGAGACGATCCTCACACCCGTCACCTATGCGGTTGTCGGCCGGATCAAGCAGAGCGAGGGCATGGACACCTTCGACACCGGAATCGCCTACAATCCTTTCTCGCTGGGAGGCAGCTGATGTCCGACTACCAGTTCCAGGCACTGGGCCAGAAGGGTTCGAAGCCCCGACGGGCTCTTGAAGTCTTCCCGACGCCGGCCAACGTAAAGAAAGTTGTGCTCGAAAGCGATGAAGTGACCAGCCTCTGTCCGGTCACGGGTCAGCCCGACTGGGAGACCGTACGCATCGAGTTCGAGCCGGGGCCCTATTGCATCGAGTCCAAGAGTCTCAAGCTCTATCTCTGGTCATTCCGGGAAGAGGGGGAGTTCTGCGAGGCCCTCGCCGCGAAGATCGCCCAGGATGTCTACGAGGCCTGCTCGCCCAAGAATGTAGTCGTTTCGGTATCGCAGAAGCCGCGCGGCGGAATAACGATCTTCGCGGAGGCCCGGCTCCCTGAACGCTGATGCGGCAGGGCTAGCCGCTCGCGTCCATGAGTCCGAGAATGTACTGGGAACCGAGAGCGCGGTCATAGAGACCGTAACCGGGCCTCCCCTCCTCGCCCCAGATCATGCGGCCATGGTCGGGCCGCACGGGCCCCTCGAAGCCGATCTCCGCATAGGCCTGCACGATGGCCCGAATGTCGAGCGAACCGGCCGCAGTCCAATGCGCACTCTCCCGGAAGGAGCGCGGGCCGGTGATCAGCACATTGCGTATGTGCGCGAAGGAGATGTTGTCAGCGAACTCGCGCACCATGGAGGGGATGTCGTTTCCGGCGAGGACGCCAAATGACCCTGAGCAGAGACAGATGCCGTTGGCCGGCGACCGGACCACAGAAATCAGTCTCCTCAGGGATGCCGAGTCGACCACGATGCGCGGCAGCCCGAAGACGGGCCAGGGGGGATCGTCCGGGTGAATGGCGAGTCTCACGCCCTCCGATTGTGCGACCGGCACCACGGCCTCGAGGAAGTACGAAAGGTTGGACCAGAGCTGTTCGGCGCCGATCTCCCGATATCGCGCCATGAGCCTGGCCAGATCGGCGCGGGAGTAATGGGCGAGCCAGCCGGGAAGCTCGAGCTCGCCTTCGAGCGGATCCATGCGCTCGATCGCCGCCTCGTCATAGGCGAGGGCCCGGGACCCGTCGGGAAGAACGCGTCCGAGATCGCTGCGCGTCCAATCGAAGACGGGCATGAAGTTGTAGGTCACGACCGGTATGCCGGCTGCACCCACCGCACGGAGGCTCGATATCCAGGATTCGATGTAATAGTCGCGATCGGGGCCGCCCATCTTGATCTCTTCGTGGATCGGGATGCTCTCGACAACCGAGAAGTCCAGGCCCGCGGAGACGATTTCCCTCTTGAGCGAAGCCACTTCCGCCACAGGCCAGGCCTCTCCCGGCTTGTAGTCGTAGAGCGCCGCGACAATCCCGCGAACGCCGGGAATCTGGCGTATTTGTGCCAAGCGGACGGGGTCCTGCCGCCCGTACCAGCGGAACGTGAGATACATCGATGAATTATCGGCACGAACTGAAGCCCGGTCAACGACGGCCGGAGGGAACCCGCGAAGTGTCGCGGCATCCGGCAGGCGAAAACGCGGCACGTCGTCTAGCCGATCACGCTCCCGAGCACCCTGATCCAATTCCCGCCCATGATCCTGGCCACATCCTCCTGCGAATAGCCCCGCTCTCGGAGCGCCTCCGCGAGCTCGGCAAAGCGGGAGCAGTCCGCCAGGGCCGTCCCGGCGGCCGGATCGAAGCCCTCGAAGTCGCTGCCGATCCCCGCGCATTCCAAGCCGCCGACGCGAACGACATGGTCGATGTGGCGGCAGAACTGCTCGAGACTTACCGGCACCTCGCCGCCCAGGAAATAGGGGACGAGCGTGAGCCCCACGAGACCGCCGGAGCGCGCGACAGCCTCGATGCGCCGGTCGTCGAGGTTCCGCAGGTTGGGCTCGATGGCCCGCGCGTTGGAATGCGAAGCCACGAAGGGCCGCTCGGCTATCGCCGCCAGATCGTCGAATGCGGCGTCGGAGAGATGCGAGGCGTCGACGAGCATGCCCAGGCGCTCCATCTCGCGCACGCAGGCCCTGCCGAAGTCGGTGAGTCCGTCCTTGCCTTCGGTTCTGACACCGCGTCCGATCTCGTTGCGCCGGTTGTGCGTGAGCGTCATGAGCCTGACGCCCAGGCGGTGGAAGCAGCGCAGCAGCGCGAGATCGCCCTCGATGGCCTCGCCGCCCTCGATGGCCGCCAGGGAGCCGACCGCTCCCGCAGCCCGCGCTGCCGCAATGTCGGAGACGCGCAGCACGGGCCGCAGCATGCCCCGGGAACCTTCATACAGGGACTGCAGGAGATCGAGGCCGCCGAGCGTCCACTTGGCAGCGCCGGCCGCAAGCATGGCGTCGTCGCAGTAGATGGCCATGACCTGGCAGCTCACCCCGCCCTCGAGCAGCCTCGGGAGATCAACATGCCCCACGGCGCTGCGGGTGAAAAAGTCGCGATACCCTTCATGGCCGGGGATCAGGCTCCCTCCCCAGGGGAAGAGCGCGTCGCTGTGGCCGTCGACTATCGGGAATCCGAGGCCCGGGGCGGCCCCTTCGTGGGACGTGTTCATGGTCTCCCAGAATAGCGCGCCGCCGACTCTCCGTCAAAGACTGGTACGGGACCGGGATCCGCACGCGTTCCGGAAGCCCTGCCGGGCGCTCCGGCCCCGTCAACTCTCTCCGGACTTGAGCTTTTCGATCTCGTCGCGGATGATCGCGGCCTGCTCGAACTCGAGGTTCTTGGCGTGCTCGAGCATCTGCCCCTCCAGGGCCTTGAGCAGGGCCTTCTTCTGCTCCGGGACGAGGAGGTTGTGCGACCGCTTGAGGACGTCGATCTCGCTCTCGGCGCCTTCCTGCCGCTCTTCCCGGTGCCGCTCGAGTATGTCCTCCACCGCCTTTCGGATGGTCGTGGGCGTGATGCCGTGATCCGCGTTGTACTGCACCTGAAGAGCCCGGCGCCGGTTGGTCTCCTCGATCGCTGCCCGCATCGCCTCCGACATCCGGTCGGCGTACATGACCACCATCCCCGCCGCGTTCCTGGCCGCCCGTCCGATGATCTGGATGAGGCTCGTGGCGGACCGCAGGAAGCCGATCTTGTCGGCATCCAGGATCGCGATGAAGGAGACTTCGGGCAGGTCGATGCCCTCCCGCAGAAGGTTGATGCCGACGAGGATGTCGTAGTCGCCCTGTCGCAGCTGCTTGAGAATTTCCACGCGCTCGATGGTCTCGACCTCGGAATGGATGTACCGCACCTTGAGTCCGAGTCCCGTGAGGTACTCGGTGAGTTCCTCGGCCATGCGCTTGGTGAGGGTCAGTATCAGGCATCGTTCGTGCGCGGTGATCCTGCGCCTCACCTCGGTGTAGATGTCCTCCATCTGCCCCTCGCTCGGGCGCACTTCGATCTCGGGGTCGACAAGCCCCGTGGGACGGATGAGCTGTTCGGCCACGCGCTTCGACTTTCCGAGTTCCTCCTGCTGCGGGGTGGCCGATACGCAGATCACCCGGTCGATGACGCCGAGAAATTCCTCGTACTTGAGCGGCCGGTTGTCCCGGGCGCTCGGCAGCCTGAAGCCATAGTCGACGAGTGTAGTCTTCCTGCTCCGGTCGCCCGCATACATGGCGCCGATCTGCGGAAGCGTCACATGCGACTCATCCACGAACGTGAGGAAGTCCTTGGGGAAGTAGTCGATGAGGACCCCGGGCCGCTCGCCCGGGCCCCTCCCCGCGAGAGGAGCGGAATAATTCTCGATGCCGGGGCAGTAGCCCATCTCCTCGAGCATTTCGAGGTCGTATTCCGTCCGGCTCTTGATCCGCTGCGCCTCGACAAGCTTGTTCGCGGCCATCAGCTCCTCGTAGCGGTCGTCGAGCTCGGAGCGAATGCGCAGGACTGCGTTGCGCACCTGATCTTCGGGCATGACGAAATGCTTGGCGGGATAGACCACCGCCTCGTCCAGGTCGGGACCCATGGCCCCGGAGATGGGGTCGAACTTCCTGATCCGCGTGACGGTCTCGTAGTCCAGCTCGATGCGGTAGGCCTCCTGCAGGTAGGCGGGATAGATCTCGAGCACGTCGCCGCGGATCCGGAAGCGCCCCCGCTCGAGCACCGCGTCGTTGCGCTCGTACTGCAGCGAGACCAGGCGTCGCTTGAGCTCCTCGAGGTCGAGCTCCGAACCTCGATCCACGTATACGCGCATCTCCTTGTAGAGGTCGGGCGAGCCCAGACCGTAGATGCAGGAGACGGTGGCCACGATGATGACGTCGCGCCGCTCCATCAGCGCAGCGGTGGCGGAGAGCCGCATGCGATCGATTTCCTGGTTTATGTCCGAGTCCTTTTCGATGTACAGATCCTTGGTCGGGACATAGGCCTCGGGCTGGTAATAGTCGTAGTACGAAACGAAGTACTCGACGGCATTCTCGGGGAAGAAGGTCTTGAACTCGCGGTAGAGCTGGGCCGAGAGGGTCTTGTTGTGGGAGATGACGAGGGCGGGCATCTGGAGTCCCTCGATCACCTTGGCCATGGTGAAGGTCTTGCCCGAACCCGTAACGCCTTTCAGGGTCTGCCAGGCGTAGCCTTGCTTGACGCCCGAGACGAGTGAATCGATGGCCTCGGATTGATCTCCGGCCGGCCCATACGGGGCAACAACTTTAAACGGTTTCACTGCCGTCTCTCACGCGCCACTGTGCGATGCCGGCCGGCCGGAGGATCGAGTGGAAATGGTTGGACGGGTTCGCCTTCGGCGACCTGCGATACTCCGGCCGGCATCACTGGGTGACGCCCGCCTGAGCCCTGTCCGAGAGCAGTATTTCGACGCTCAGCTTCTTGCCGCCCCGATAGTAGTCCACCATGATCCTGTCACCTGGTTTCGTGTTCTCGAGCGCCGAATAGAAATCGGTTATCGTCGCAGTCTTGAGACCGTTCACCGAGACGATGATGTCGCCGCCGACGTAGAAGGTGGACCGGCCGTAGCGGACGGCCGTCGTGCCGCCCCGGAGGCCGGCGCGATCGGCGTTGCCGCCGCGCGTGGCCTGAGAGACGAGGAGGCCGGCGGTCACGGGCACCGCGTAGCCATTCTGCTTCATGTAGTCCACGAGCTCCGGGAAAAGTTGCACGCTCTCGACATCTATCCAGCCCCGCTTGACCCGGCCCGAGCGGATCAGGTCGGGAACGACACGCTTGGCCGTGTTGACCGGGACCGCAAAACCGATGCCGACCGAACCGCCCGAAGGGCTGTAGATCATCGTGTTGACGCCGATCATCTCGCCATGGGCATTGAGCAGAGGGCCGCCCGAATTGCCCGGGTTGATCGAGGCGTCCGTCTGGATCATGTCCCGGATGAGGACGCTCGCGCCGGAATCCGAACTCTCCGTCACGGGCCTCCCGATACCGGAGACGATACCCTGGGTGAGGGTCCGCTCAAGTCCGAAGGGATTGCCGATCGCGAGGACCTTCTGGCCGACACGCAGCCTCGAGGAGTCTCCGTAGGGGATCACGGTGAGATGTACATTCTTTGGCGGATCGAACTTGATGACGGCGAGGTCGTTCTCCGGATCGACCCCCACGACGCTGGCCTGGTATCTTCCGCCGTCGGCGAGGTTGACGTAGATCTTGGTCGCGCCCTTGACGACGTGATTGTTCGTGAGGACGTAGCCTCTCGCGTCGATGATGGATCCGGAACCCGAGCCGCCCTCCTGGGGCACCGGTTCGTAGAACCAGTTGATGGCCACGACTTCGGTCGTAATGTTCACGACGGACTCGTTCAGGCGCTGGTAAACGTCGATGTTTTCGTTCTCGTCGGTCGTGTATTCGGGAGCGGCGGAGTCCACGACGCGAAGGGCGCCGTTTGACGGGGCCGCCGGCTCCGACGCGACCGGCGCGAGCGCATCGGCCGAGCTGCCCACGGGCACGACGGTCGCGTTCCGTCCCGGAAGTTTGAGCATACCCAAGCCAAAGACGAGGAGGAGGGCCAGGATAACGCCGCCCAGACCGACGAGAATCACCTGCCCACGACTGTACAGTCTCATTCCGACTCTCCTTCCGACATCTCTCCGGAAATATAGCAGCAAAGAGCCGCCCTCGTAAATGCCGCACCGGCTTTGCCCTCAGGTCGCCCGCGGGGTATAGTGAGCCTGATGGCAGGTCAGATCACCCATATCCTCGTCGGAGAGGCGGCCCTGCGCGGGGCCGCTCCCGCGGAAGCCGAGGCTGTGCTTCGCAGCTCTGGCGGCTACTTCCGCCTCGGCTGTCAGGGGCCCGACATCTTCTATCACAACCAGCGTACCATGCCTTCCGGCCTCCATTACGGGGCCCTCGCCCACCGACGGGATTACGGGCGCGTCATCGAAGGGGGCCTCGAGTCGCTGCCCAGGGACAGGCTGGCTCCAGAGAGTCCGGCGGTCGCCTATGCTCTGGGACTCGCGACTCATGCTGCCGTGGATCGGGCCACTCATCCGTTCATCGTTTTCTATGCGGGGTGGGCGGATCCGGCGCGGCCGGGTACTGAACGGTTTCGAGCCTGTCATCCCTTCTTCGAACGCCTCCTCGATCTCGCGCTCCTGTCGCATGAGCGCGGCATCGATCCCTCGGACTTCGATATGGAAAAACTCATGGCCCCCTCGTCGCAGGAATCGGCCCAGGCCGACTCCGATCTGGTGACCCTGTGGGCGGCCGGTCTCAGGAAAGCCTTCCCTCGCTCGACGGGGGGAGACCAGCTCATCGAGCAGCGGGTGGCCAACGCCCTCGCGGATGCGCGCCACTTTATCCGACTCACCAATCCCCGACGAACCGCGATGCTCCCGGGCAAGGGTGACTGGTTCACCTATCTCAACGAGCGGGTCGGACCCCGGAGCGTGGCCCTCATCTATCCCGACTCCCTTCCCGCGGAGATCGACATCGAGTCGCTCGGCCGGGAAGGATGGGAGCATCCCGCGGGGGACGGCCGCAGCTTCAGCTCGACCTATCTCGACCTGATCGGCGGGGCCCGATCGGAGGCCGAGACAATCCTGCGGCGGATGCTCGGCGACCTGGCAGGGGGCAGCATTCCGGACGGCCTCGGCGAGCTCATCGGGAATGCCGGTCTGTCGGTGAACGACCGGGACGGCCGGCATGTGCCCCCGCTCCTCTCGCGCCCCCTACCTCTCCCCGAGCTCATGGATCGCGAGTATCGGGTGCGTCTGCGCTGGGCCCAGGCTCGATCGCATCGCGCCGGTCCCCCGCATTGACCGCCGATTCTCGCGGGCATTAGGATAAGTCCCTATGAGCATGAAGGACAGGGTCGACCGGGCCTACAAGAAAAGCGGTGCTGGATCGCAGAAGGCGACGCCGGAGGAAAAGCCGGAGGCAAAGCCAGAGGTGAAGCCAGCGGCACAGTACCCCGCCGGCGGGCCTTCCCGGCGCCGACCCATCGAGCCGCCCAGCGTGGACGAGCCCGAGTCCTTCATGAAACGCAGGGCGGGCCGCAGCGCCGGGACTTCCCAGGGCGGAAGGCCTGCAGGCTCCCGAGCCGGGAAGCCTTCTCTCGCCCTGGGGGAGGCCGTCGCCGCAGCCGAGCGCTCGGCGGAGGCCCTGCTCAAGACAGGGGCCGAGCCGGGTGTCGCGCGCGCCGCCAAGTTCCTCCTGCTGCTCGGCACGGAAGAAGCGTCCAAGGTCCTGGCCCACCTGGGACCCGCGGAGATCGAGGCAGTCTCCCGCGAGATCCTGAAAGTCAAGGACATGGACGCCATCGAGGCCAACGAGATCCTTGCCGAGTTCGGCTGGCTTGTCCGGACAAAGGGCTGGTCGGTCGCGGGAGGGCCTGAGACAGCCGAGAAAATGCTGACCGCGGCCTTTGGCCCGGACCGGGCCAGAAGCCTGCTCATGAAGGCCGCCCCCGACTCGCTCCGTCCCTTCCGCTTTCTCAACGACTTTGAAGCCAAGGACCTCCACCTCATTCTGAAGGAGGAGTCTCCGCAGGTACTGGCGGTGATACTGCCCTACATCGAGCCCAAGCGCGCCTCGGGGCTGATCGAGCGTCTTCCCGAGGAGATGAGGGTCGAGGTGGTCAAGCGGGTGGCGAAACTCGAGAAGGTGAGCCCCGAGACGCTGCGCCGCGTCGAGGAGGGGCTCAAGGAGCGTATCAGGAAGATCGGCAGCGTTTCCACCGAGGAAGTCGATGGGACTGCGGCCCTGGCGGGAATACTCAGGCATGTCGATCCCCGGCTCGAGGAGCGGGTGCTCGAGGCCCTCGCGGATGAGAATCCCGAGCTCTCCAGGAATGTGCGGGAACGACTCTTCACGATGGACGATGTCCTCCGGGTACCGGACCGCGAGCTTCAGAAGGCGCTCCGCGATTTCCAGGATCGGGACATCGCCCTCGTCCTCAAAGGTCGTGCCGACGACTTCAAGGAGAAGATCCTCCGCAACGTCTCGGCCAATCGTCGCAGCATGATCGCCGACGAGTATTCCATTCTCGGAGCGGTGCGCCGCGAGGATGCCGACGCCGCAGCACGCGAGTTCCTCGCCTATCTCAAGCGGGCGTGGGAGGACGGCGAGCTCGCCCTCGAGGGCGACGACGACCTCGTCGTCTAGCTGAAGCGGATGGCACCCACCGCGTCCTCCTCCGCCCGTGCGAGCATGAACAGGAGATCGGAGAGCCGGTTGAGATAGCGTCGAAGCGCCTCGGAGATGTCCGCGTCGCGGGCGAGCGCGACGACGCGCCGTTCGGCCCGACGCGCCACGGTCCGCGCCTGGTCGAGTCGGGCGGATGATTCGGTCATGCCGGGGATGACGAAGCCGCGAAGGGGGATCCTTCCCTCCAGCTCCGCCACCTTCGCCGTCAGGCGCTCCTCGTCGGCGGGGCCGATGGGCCGGCCAAAAGGCGCGGCGCGGGACGCGAGCTCGCCGCCGAGGCGCACGAGATCGTGCTGCACTTCATCGATGACCGCGACGACCTCGGCCACCTGTGCTCCATGCCGGGCGAGGCCGAGGACTGCGGACAGTTCATCCACCGTGCCGTAGGCCTCCACCCGAAGATCGTCCTTCCAGACACGTTCACCCGAAAGCAGGCTTGTGAGCCCCTCGTCTCCCGTCTTTGTTACGATGCTCATGGTCCAACTATACCGAGCTCCCCGGAAGGAGGGTAGCACCCCGACCCGCGAGCGCCGGCCCTGGCGCCGCGGACCCGAGCGGGGCTGGCCCGCCTCGAAGCCCCGCCGTCGGGTCATGGGCCGGGCTTGACCCGCGGGCGCTTCATCTCCATCTTCTCTCTCATGACTTCGCCACACAGCGCCTACGAGCTTGTTTCCGATACCGAGCTTCCCGAGTACCGTGCCCGGGGAATACTGTTCAGGCACCGAAAGACCGGCTGCGAGGTGTACCGGGTGGTCACCGAGGACCGGGAGAATGTCTTCGCCTTCACCTTCAGGACGGGGCCGAGCGACGAGACCGGGGTGGCGCACATCATCGAGCACTCGGTCCTCTGCGGCTCGGAACGCTATCCGGTGAAGGAACCCTTCCTCGCGATGATCCGACGCAGCCTCGCCACCTTCATGAACGCGTTCACCTATCCCGACAAGACGGTCTATCCTGCAGCAAGCGCCGTGGAGGCCGATTACTTCAACCTGCTCGACATCTATGGCGACGCCGTGTTCCACCCTCGGCTGAGCGAGGATACCTTCCTCCAGGAGGCGCATCACCTCGAGTTCGCCGAGGACGGCCGGCTCGACGTGAGGGGCGTCGTCTACAACGAGATGCGAGGCGATTACTCCTCCGGGGAGTCCCTTGCGGGGACCGCCTGTTCCACGAGCCTCTTCAGTCCCGGTCATCCGTACTCCTTCGACTCCGGTGGAAATCCCGAACACATACCCTCCCTGGATTACGCGGCATTCCGGAAATTCTGGGAGGAGCACTACCATCCCTCCAACTGCCGCATCTTCCTCTATGGCGACATCGATACTGAGCGCCAGCTGGAACACCTGGATCGCCGATTTCTCGGGGCTTTCGAGGCCCGTCCGGTGCACAGCGAAATCCCGCTCGAGCCGCGCACATCGACGCCCTCCCGGATAGAGGTCCCCTATCCCCTGGCCGAGGGAGGCGAGGCGGCCACTTCGATCATCGTGAATTGGCTGACGATCCCCGTCACCGACGGTGTCGAGTCCCTCGCCATGGAGGTTCTCTCCGAGATCCTGCTCGGTCATGACGGCTCGGCCCTTGCCAAGGAGCTCAGGGATTCGGGACTCGGGGAGGATCTCTCGCCCCAATGCGGCATCGATACGGGATTCCGGCAGATACTGTTTTCCGCTGGGCTCCGCGGCGCCACCCGAGGAGACGAAGGGCGCATCGAAAACCTCATCCTGGACACGCTTCGCAGGCAGATCGAAACCGGCTTTTCCCCGGAGTCCCTCGATGCGGCTTTTCATTCCATCGCATTTTCGAACAGAGAGATCAGACGCGGCTCGGGCGCATACGGTCTCCGACTCTACAACCGCTCCATCCGGGGCTGGCTGCACGGCGCTCCTCCCGAGGCGACCCTCTCCTTCGAGACTCCCTTCACCGAACTGAAATCGAGACTCGCTACCAATCCCCGGTACCTCGAAGAGCTCGCGGCACGTGAACTGCTCGGCAACGGCCACCGCAGGACCGTGACAGTCTATCCCGACCCCGGCCTGCTTGAGCGTCGCAGGGAGGCGCGCGACTCGGAGCTCGCCGCGAAGGCTGCGGCGCTCTCGCCGGAGGAGCGCGAGCGCCTGCGTGTCCTGGGGGAGCGGCTCGCCGCCGGGCAGGCCGCGCGGGACAGTCCCGAGGCCATTGCGACGCTACCGCGCCTGGCAGTCTCGGATCTTCCGCACTCGATCGAGATCATCCCCCGCATGAACACGGAGATCGATGGGATCAGGGCCAGCCTGCATCCGCAGTTCACCAACGGTATCGTCTACCTGGATCTCGCGTTTCCGCTCGATCTCCTGCCCCGCCGGCACTTTCTCTGGCTCCCCCTCCTCACCCGCTTCATCAGCGGAGCCGGTCTGCCCAATCAGCCCTACCACAAGGTGGCGGAGGCACTCGCGCGGAATGCGGGGGCCTTCAGTGCGATGCTCGAATCCTCAACGCCCGCGACGGAGGCGCAGAAGCCGGCGGGCGAGCGGACGACCCGCTCCTTTGTCATCTTCAGGCTCAAGGCCCTGGTCGAGAAATTCCCCACGGCAGTCAGACTCGCCCTCTCTCTGATTCGCGGAGCCGACTACGGCGACATCGGCCGCATCGGCGATCTTTATGCCGAGCTGCGCAACGACGTGGTTTCCGCGCTGATTCCCGCGGGTCACAGCTTCGCGCAGGCCCGCGCAGGAGCCTTCATGTCGGACGCGCTGGCCGCCGAGGAGCTCTGGCGGGGTCCGAGCCAGCTGCGCTTTCTCCTCGATCTCAAGAACCGCAGAACGGAGGAGATCGCCGCCTCGCTCCGCGCCGCCGCGGCCGCGATCGTCGGGCGCAGGGGGGCTCGCATCAACCTCAGCGCGGAAAGCGGCGACCTGGAAGGCGTCGTGCGCGAGCTGGGGCTCGCTCTCGAGGCTTCGGGGCTTCCGGGCGAAGCCGAGGTCCAGGCGCTTCCCATCGAGACGGAGACGGTGCCCCAGGAGCGTTTCGAGGCCTATTCGCTCTCCGCCCAGGTGGGCTTCACCGCGACGGCATCCCGGGCCTCGGCCCTCGGAAGCGCCGGCTACGCACACGAGACAGTGCTCGCCCACCTGCTCACCACCGGGGCCCTGTGGGAGGAAATCCGCATGCGCCAGGGCGCGTACGGTGCTTCCTGCTCGGCGGACGGACTCGAAGCCCTGTTTTCGTTCTCCTCGTACCGAGATCCGCGTCCCGTCGAGTCGCTCGGATATTTTCCCCAAGCGCTCGCGCAGCTGCACAAGCGTCTCGGACCGGAGGAAACTGACGAGGCTATTGTCGGCGCGGTCGGTAGGGATCTCAGGCCGCTCCTGCCGGAGGAGCGGAGCATCACCGACTTCAGGCGCGAGCTGTACGACATAAGCGACGACCTGCGCGCCGCGAAGCGGGAAGATCTGCTCTCCACACGGAGGGAGGATGTCCTGCGCGCCGCGGAGTCTCTCGCCTCACGAATCGAAGCGGGAAGCGAGGTGCTCTTCTCCCGCGCCGAGGACGTGGAGGCCTTCAAGGCCCGGCGCCCCTCCGCCTCGGTCTACAAGCTCCCCCTGTAGCTCACCCGGGCGGCAATTCCGCGGACGATATGGAGTCCAGAAAAGAACTCGACTATCATTGAACCATGCTCCGTTACTATGACGCGGCTCGATTCCTCTCCGTCGTCATGATTTCGTTCGCTCTCTACGAGTTCCTCATCTGGCTGCGGGACCGGTCCCGACGGGTGGCGCTGGCCCAGACAACCGTCTTTCTCCTCATGGGCTGCTATGACGTCTTCGTTTCGAACGCGTATCGGGCGGGGGGGGCCGAGGCCAGCATCCCGTGGCTGAGGCTGCTGTCCGCGACCGATTCGCTGGTCGCACTCGCCTTCCTGTGGTTTCTCTCCGAATACAGCAGCCGAACGAAGACCCGCGTCCTGTCGGCATTTGCCCTGGTGCTCGGGCTCTTCGCCGTCCTGCAGCTGGTCCTCCCGGGAGAGATCGCCTGGTCCGCCCGCCATCCCCTCGATTTCAGCATCGAGCTGCCAAGGCTCGGAATCGTGCACTTTGTCGAGGCCAGCGCCGGCCCCCTCACCGTCCTCTCCATGCTGACGGGCATTCCCGTTCTCGCCTACGGATGGTGGCTGAGCTCGACGTTGAGCTCAGGCGGGAAGTCGCGCGAGGCGCGAGGTTTCCGTACGGCTCTCCTGCTCAGCCTGGTTGCCGTGGCCAATGATACCGCCGTGGGCATGGGTCTCTACCGTTTCCTGTTCATGACCGAATACGCCTGGGCGGTCGGACTCATAATCATCAGCTACACCCTTTCCTCGGAGATCATCGAGAACGCGAGGGCGAAGACCGAGCTCGCGGACCGCCTCCAGGAACTCCACGACTCCGATCTGGAACTGAAGCAGGCTCAGGCGCGCTGGGCAGCCATCATCGAAAACGTTCCCCTGACGGTGTGGATGTGCGACAACGAAGGGCGCCTGATAATGCAGAACTCCATGGACGCGGCGGCGGTCGGGAATCACCTGGGCGAGCGCTACGACGAGTGGAGCGGTGATCCGGAGCAGATCCGGAGCTTTGCCGCCATGAACGCACGGGCGCTTTCCGGCGAGGTCGTGCACGAAGAGGTTTCCATCAAGGTCGGGGACTCCGTCCGGCACTACCTGGACATCATTTCGCCCGCATCCGTGGGCGGGGAGCTCATCGGTTCGGTCGGGATCGGCATCGACGTCACCGAGCAGAGATCGGCGGAGTTGCGCCTGCGGATTCTCTCCCGGGCGGTCGAGCAGAGCCCGGGAGTCGTGATGATCACCGACACCGACGGATGCATCGAATACGTCAATCCGAGCTTCGAGACCGTCACGGGCTATTCCGCCGACGAGGTGCTGGGCAGGAATCCCAGCCTCCTCAAATCCGGCCGGACGGAGCCGGAAGTCTACCGGAAGCTCTGGGCGGCTCTGCGCGCCGGACAGGAGTGGCGCGGCGAGCTTTTGAACAGGCGCAAGAACGGCAGCCTCTATTGGGAATCGCTGACGATCTCGCCCATAGTCACCGAGTCCGGAAGGGTGTCCCAATACCTCGCCATCATGCAGGATGTCTCGGCGCGAAAGGCCCGCGACGCCGAGCTCCAGGCCATGCTCGCAGAGAAGGACCTCCTCCTTCGCGAGGTCCACCACCGGGTGAAGAACAACCTCCAGGTCGTGTCGAGTCTCCTCAGCCTGAACAGCGAGAAGATCCGCGACGGGGATGCGGCCCAGGTCTTTGCGGAGAGCCAGGCCCAGGTGCGCACGATCGCCCTCGTCCACGAGGCGCTGTACATGTCCCAGAACCTGAGCAGGATCGATTTCCGCGGCTATATCGAGGATCTGGTTCACGGGATACTCTCGACGCAGAACCGCTCGAACGTCCGGATCCAGATCGAGGGTGAGCCCATGCACATCGGCATAGACAAGGCGATTCCCGCCGGCCTCCTCGTGAACGAGCTGGTCACGAACGCGTACAAGCACGCCTTCGCCGACGGGAGGAGCGGCCTCATCCGCATCGCCATACGGAGCCTTGACTCGGGTCTCGCGGAGCTCTCGGTCGAGGATGACGGCGTCGGGCTCTCGGCCGATGTCGATCTCGAGGGGGCCTCAACCCTCGGCCTCAAACTGGTGTCCTCCCTCGCCCTCCAGGTCGGAGGTCAGCTCTCCCTCGGGAGCGGCACGGGGACCCGCTTCACCCTTCGATTCCGGCCGGCGGATCGTGAGGAACCCATCGACAACTGAGGGTCCCCGATCGGGACGGTCCTTGTCGGCGGTCCGGACCGCGCTGTACAATTGTATCTGCCCGCGCGAAACGCCGGGAACAAGCATCATGAACGGTCAAGGAGCGCCCATGGACGAACGTGGACTCGCCCTGCTGCGGCAGCTCATCAGTGAAGTGGAAGGCGCGCCCTACCCCGGGGTCGTCGATCTCGAGCTGTATACCATCTGGTTCGAGCACGTCCAAAGTGTCGCCCAGGAGGCGCTCGAATACCTGAGCACGGCTGACCCCGAACGTCAACGGGAAGAGGACGAGGCCGCGCTGGCCGGTCTCGACGTCTAGTCCCGATGGACGGTCGCTCGCAGCGCACTGACTATGGAGCCTGTCCCTACATCACGGGCAGGCTCTGGCGGGTGGAGGAGTTTGCGTCGAGGAGCTTCGACCCCTCCGAATACGAAGCCATGCTGGCCTCGGGCTGGCGGCGGAGCGGCCCCGTCTTCTACCGCGACGTCTGTCCCGGCTGCGGCCTCTGCACCCCGATACGCCTCGACTCCGAACACTTCGCACCGAGCAGCTCGCAACGCCGCCTCGTACGGATCAACGCCGACCTCGAACCGCGGCTCTGCGCGGCCACGTTCAGCGAAGAGCGCTATGCCCTCTATCGCCGCTACGTCCGCCACAAGCACGCTGCCGACGATGGTCCCGAGAGTCTGGCGCGGGCCTCATACGCTTCCTTCCTCCTCGGGGGCCCTTTGGGCTCGAGCGCGATCGTGGAGTACCGCAACCCGGAGGGCTTCCTCGTCGCGACCGGCTATGTCGACATCCTCCCCGGTGGTATCTCGTCCGTATATTTCGCCTTCGAGCCCTCCGAGTCGCGCAGGAGTCTCGGGACCTGGTCCGTGCTTCGGGAGATGGCACTCGCGATGGAACTGGGCAAGCGTTACTACTACCTGGGCTTCTGGGTCCCCGGTGCCGCGAAGATGGACTATAAGTCCCGTTTCAGGCCCTTCGAGCTGGGCATCGACGGCCGATGGGTCCCAGCCAGGGACCGGGAGGAGGCCCTCGGTCTCCTGCGGGTCGGGGAGCTTTCGGGAGAGGCCGAAGAGCGGGCCGGTCGCTCGACCCTCGTTGCGGAGCGGCCATGAGCGATTCTCCGCGCACCATAGACGAGCTCAACAGCCGCGCCTGGGAGATAATGCTCACGACCCCCCTCGAGGCTCTCGCCCTGGCGGAGGACGCTCGCTCGCGCTCGGAGCGGCTGGACTACCCGGCCGGCACGGCGGAAGCCGAGCTCAACGTGGCCTGGTGCGAGTATTTCCTGACCAGATACAGCTCTGCGATCGGGACCTTCCAGCGCGCCCTGGACGGTTTCACCGCCCTCGGCGATCGGGAAGGGCTCATGAAGGCCTACAACGGCCTGGGCGGAGTCTACCAGGGCATGGCGCGCTACGAACGCGCGATGGACTACTACACCCGCAGCCTCGAGGAAGCCCGCCTGGCGGGCAACGCGACGCGGGAGGCAACCACGCTCAACAACATAGGCGAGATCTGCCTAGAGCTCGGAGAGTTCAAGGAAGCGCTCGACTACTTTCTCCACGCCTATGAGATCGTTCCCGAGGACAAGAATTCGGAGCTGCTTTCCAACGTCCTGCTCAACATCGGGACGGCCTTCCACCGCATGGAGAACTGGCCCCTGGCGCGGGAGTTCACCGAGAAGTCCCTGGAGATAGCCGCGGCCGCGCAGGAGCGGATAGTCGAGGCGCAGTGCCTCCACAGTCTCGGCCGCATCGCCCAGACCTCCGATCAGCCCGCTCTCGCCGAGGAGCGATACACGCGGGCGCTCGCGATCGATGAAGAGCTCAAGAACGACCGTCAGCGCGCGGCGGTCCTCCTCGATCTCGGCTCCCTTTACGTCCAGACCACGCGGATCGAGCGTGCGCTGGAGGTGTACCACGTGGCGCTGGAGAGCGCCGAGCGCATCGAGTCCAAGGCCCTCATGCACGCCGCCTACGAGCGCCTTTCGGAGGCTTTCGAGATTCTGGGGCGTTTCCAGGAAGCGCTCGACTATTACCGGCGCTTCGCCCGCTACGAGCACGAGGTCCTCAACGAGGATACGAGCCGGAAGATCAAGAACGTGACGGTCCAGTACGAGGTCGACAAGAGCCGGCAGGAGGCCGAGATCTACCGACTCAAGAACATCGAGCTCAAGGAGAAGACGGAGGCGCTCGAGGAAGCGAACCGGCAGATCCTCGCCATAGCGGAGATGGGCCAGAAGATCACCTCGAGCCTGGACTTCGACACCATCGCGACCACCCTGCGCTCTTCGCTCTCGCCCCACCTCGACACGAGCTGCTTCGGGATTGCCCTGTACCACGAGGACGAGGGAAGCATCGAGTGGGGCGTCCTCCTCGATGGCGACAAGCGGCTCCACCAGACCGAGAGAAAGGCGGACCCGGACAGCACCTTCTCCGCCTGGGCCATACTGCATCGACGTCGGATCTGGATCAACGACGCGGAGCGGGAACACAGCCAATACAAGAGCAAGCGGAGCACTGTCGGGCGTCCCGCCCAGTCCCTGGTCTTCATGCCCCTGAACATCGAAGACAGGCCGATCGGCCTCCTGACAGTCCAGAGCTACGAGAAGAACGCCTACTCCGAGAAGCAGATCGCGCTGCTGGAGGCCCTGGCGCCCTACCTGGCCATCGCGCTCGAGAACAGCATAATCCACGATCGGCTCGAGGAGCTCAATCGCGCGATGCAGGGGGAGAAGGAGAAGCTCGAGAAGGACGCGATCAAGATCGCCCATCTTGCCAACCATGACCTGCTGACGGGCCTGCCCAACCGGCGGCTGCTCTTCGAACTTCTCCAGAAGACCTTCGACATCTCCTCCCGCAGCGGCGCCCGCGTCGTCGTCATGTACCTCGACCTCGACGACTTCAAGCCGATCAACGACCGCTACGGGCACAGCGCGGGCGACCAGGCCCTCGTCGTCATCGCCAAGCGGCTCCGGGCCCTGCTGCGCGCCTCCGATACGGTCGCCCGCGTCGGCGGCGACGAGTTCATCATCGTCCTCTCCAACGTCCCCGATCGCGAAGGGGTGGAACTCGCCGCACGCAAGATCATCGAGGAATGCGTCAAGCCCTTCGAAATCTCGGGTCAGACCTGCAGCCTCAGTCTCTCGATGGGCATCGCCATCTTCCCGGACGACGGCCAGGATCTCGAAAGCATCGTGGGCGCCGCCGACACGGCGATGTACGTGATCAAACGCGGGGTCAAGAACGGCTACGCCTTCGCCGCATCGAAAACCCTCGGCTGAGACGACTGGCGGGTGCAGCCGACCGGATACGGCCCCTCCCGAGTCCTGTGCCGTCTTGCCAATCATGAACCGTTCGTGTATAATGCCGCCAATTCTTTGCATCATAGTGTCTTAACGGAAGGAAGCCATGGCATCCCAGACACCCAAGAGCCCCGCCGGCAAGCCCACAAGGCCCGAGGCGGTCGATCAGTCCAAGAAGGCCGGCAAAAAGAGCTTCGGCTATATCGGCACGATCGTCGTGCTCGGCATACTGATCGTCGCCTTCATCATCGTACTGCCCATGAGTGGTTCGGTCGGAAGCATGGGTGCCGGCCATGCTCTCACCTTCGGTACCTATGCCGGAAAAACCATAACCTACGGACAGGGTACCTACTTCGCGACACAGGTCCAGGACATCAACGACCAGCTGAGACAGCAGGGGCTCAATGAGAGCAACTACCAGTTCTACGCCTACCAGGTCTACCGTGGCGCCTTCCAGCGCACCGTCCTGCGGATGGCGGTGCTTGACGCCACCGCCAGGGCGGGGGTCGTGGTGAGCGACAATCTCCTGGACCAGAAAGTCACCGAATACCCTGGCTTCCAGGAAAACGGCAAGTTCTCCATGTCCCGCTACCAATCCGCCAGTCTTTCGGAGAAGCTCGACATCCGCAACAACCTCCGGGACGATCTCCTGACCCAGGAATACTACGGCGCGGTCGGAAATCTGGGGCCGAGCTCGAAGGAAACCGCGTTCGTCGCGTCCATCGCCAAGACGACGCGCACGATCGAGTATGTCGCCTTCCCCCTCTCCGCCTTCCCCGACACGGAAGTGGCAGCCTGGGCTTCCGCGAACGCCGGACTTTTCCGGAGGCTGTCCCTCTCGCGCATCACCCTGGACACGAGCCAGGCCGACGCCGAGACCCTGCTCAAGCAGATCAAGGACAAGTCGATGTCCTTCGACCAGGCCGCCAAGAGCAAGTCCAAGGATTCCTACGCCGCCAAGGGCGGCGACGAGGGCGTGCTGTATTTCAACGAGATCGCCTCGGATCTCTCCGACAAGGCAGCCGCGGAAGCCCTGGCCTCGCTCAAGAAGGGCGAGTACTCGCCGGTGCTCAAGACGGTCACGGGCAGCTGGATCTTCTTCATGGCCAACGAGGACGCCCAAGCGCCCAACTTCAACGACCCCGCCGTCATGAAGGATGTGCGCGACTACATGGGCCGCTACGAGAAAGGCAAGATCGAGGACTGGGTCGTCGCCACGGCAACGCCCCTCTCCAAGGTGCCCTCGGCCGGCTTCGAGGCCGCCTGCAAGAAGCAGGGTCTGACCCTCAAGACGGACGGCCCCTTCCCCCTCAATTACGGTGATCTGCAGGTTTCCCTCTACGGGCAGAAGGTCCCCATATTCAAGTCCGTGAACAGCACGGACGCCACGGAACTCGCGGGTGCGGCGACGAACGACACCTTCCTGAGCACGGTATTCTCCCTCGCTCCGGGCTCGGTCTCCACTCCCATCGTCCTGGGCGATTACGTCGTCGTCCTCAAGGTCAAGGAGGCCGGCTCGGCCCCCGACGACAGCTCGAGCGCCATCGGCCTCTACTACCCCTATTTCTTCCAGCAGAAGCTCAGCACGGACGTGGCCGACCTCTTCATGAAGAGCCCCCTGCTCAAGGACAATTTCGCGCCCGTGTTCTTCAAGTACCTCCAGCCCAAACAGCCGGCGGCCGGCGCCAACTGAGCGCCGTGAACGATTCCGAGGCCCCCCTCGTCTTTCCGACGACGGGGGGCCTTTGCGTACGCTACCGCGACCGTCTTCTCTATTCGGAGCGGGAGCCCTCCCGTCTGCCACGGCGCATCGCCGCAGCCTGCGATCCCGGTCCGGGAAGAATCCATCTCGTGCTCTCCCCGCTGCTCTGGTACGGCATCGAAGAACTCCTGGCCGCCGCGGGCCCGGGCTCCACGGTGCTCGGCCTGGAGGCCGATCCCCAGCTCGCCGCGCTGGCACGGAAATCCCTGAGACCCGAGCTCCTGCAGTCGGGAGCCGTCTCCTTCCTGGAGAGCAGCTCGGCCGAAGAGATGGTCCGGGCGGCCGCGAGCATGGGCCGCTTCCGCGCGGTCAGCGTCGTCCCCCTGTCGGGAGGAGAGGCGCTCAACGCAAAGCTCTATCGCCGTGTGGCCGACCTGCTCAAGGCCGAGATCGAGAGCGGCTGGAGGAACCGGGCCGCACTGATGCTCCTGGGCCGGCGATGGGCGCGCAACATCCTGGAGAATCTGGCCCAGCTGCCCGAGCTCGACGTCCGGCGCCTGCCACGCTATCCCGGGGCGGCGATCGTCTGCGGAGCCGGTCCTTCGCTGGAGTCGGCCCTGCCTTTCATGGCGGAACATCGGGAAGCGCTGGCCGTCCTGGCCACGGACACCTCGCTGGGCTCCCTTCTCCAGGCGGGAATCGAGCCGGATCTCGTCATCTGTCTCGAGGCGCAGGCGCACAACCTGGCGGATTTCGTGCCGCTCGGAAGCAGGCGGCTGCCCCTCCTCGGGGATATCAGCTCCCATCCGGGGAGTTTCCGCGCCGTGGCGGGGCCCAAGCACCTGAGCTTCGTCAGCCTGGCGGAGAGTCCCTTCCTCGATCGCCTCCGCGCAGCCCTCGCATCCGCCGCCCTCCCCTTCCGTCCCATGCAGCCCCTCGGCTCCGTGGGTGTCCACGCGGTGGACGTGGCGAGGGCGATAGCCGGCGGACCGGTCTTCGCAAGCGGTCTGGACTTCAGTTTCGAAGTGGGCAAGACCCACGCGCGCGGCAGCCCGAGCCTCCTCGCCGAGGAGCGAAAACTCCGCAGACTCCATCGCTGGCAGAATCAGCTTGCGATCAGTTTCCGCGAGCGAAATATCCCCGCCCCCTGCCCGCCCCTTCCCGAGGGACCGGCCCTGCTTTCGGATCCCGTATTGCTCTCCTACGCCCGGCTCCTCGGCGATACCGCGAGCGCCGAGGGTGCCGTGCTCCTGGACATCAGGGGGCGGGGACCTTCGCTCGGGATCCGGACCGTCGATCTGAAGGAAGCCGGGAAGCTGTTGCACGCGGCATCCCACGGAAACTCCAGGTCGGAGGGACCGCGCTGTGCGCCGGGCCATGAAGCGGCGGGAAGTCCAGGGGAGCTGGCGGCGCATCTGCTGCGCTTTACGCAGGGGGAACTCGATCGCATCCGCCTGCTCAAGGACAGCCTCAAGGGGCGACGTCGCAACAGCGACGAGGAACTCTGTCGTGCCGTGATCGATCTCGACTATCTGTACTGGAGTTTTCCGGACGGGGACCGGGCCGTTTCCCTCGCGCGGGATTTCCTGAACCGCCTCCTGCCCGAGATCGATTTCTGGGAATGGAAGTTGAGCGAAACCCGCAGCGCCCTCGAGACCCTGGCGCCGTAGTGAGCGGGAGATAGCCCCGATCGGGAGAGGCCCCTCTGGGGACCACCGCGAGGTTACGAGCGCCCGACGAGGTAGTAGAGGCCCAGGGCGAAGCCCAGCGCCACGACCGTGACGCGCAGGATCGCAGGGCTGATCCGGCCCCCAAGCTTTCCCCCGAGCATGCCTCCGCCAAGCGCAGCCAGGGCCATCAGGACTGCGACCAGCCACTGCACCCGGCCGCTGAACGCGAACAGCGTTGCCGCCGCCACGTTGGCCGACAGGGCGATGGCCTGCTTGAGGGCGTTGAGGCGCGTCAATGAATCCGCCATCGCGATCCCGAGCACCGCGAGTATGACCACGCTGACCCCCGCCCCGAAGTAGCCACCGTAGATGGCCGCGCAGCCGACACCCAGGATGGCGCCCATCCCGGCCCGGCCCTGCAGCCCTCCAGTGTCGAATTGGGCCGGGTCCTGTCCACCGCGCCGCGACAGCCGCTCGAGCCCCCGCTTGACCGGGGTCTGAATCGCGAGCAGGGCCGAGGCCGCCAGGATCAGATAAGGTACGAGAAACGTGAAGGTCCGCTCGCCCCCCCGCAGGAGGAGGAGGGCTCCGATCAGGCCGCCCAGCAGGGCGCTGGGCATCAGCCGACCCAGGCGCGGCCCTTCGCCGACGAGCAGACTGCGCTGGGCCCAGGTGGCGCCGAAGTAGCCGGGGCAGAGGGCAACTGTGCTCGTCACGTTCGCGCTGACCGGGGACAACCCGAGGAAGACCAGGGCCGGGAAGGTGATGAGGGTGCCGCCGCCCGCGATGGCGTTGACAAAACCCGCGGCCAGGGCGGCCAGCGCGACCAGCATAAGATGGAGGGCGTCCAGGACCATGGCGCAGCGGGTGGGAAGAAGGGCCGGTGCCGGCTACTTCCTCTCCTCGTCCTCGTCGCTGCGCAGCACGGCCAGGAAAGCCTCCTGGGGCAGCTCGACATCGCCCACCATCTTGAGGCGCTTCTTGCCCTCCTTCTGTTTCTCGAGGAGCTTGCGCTTGCGCGTGATGTCCCCGCCGTAGCACTTGGCGAGGACGTCCTTGCGCACCGGGTTGATCGTCTCGCGCGAGATGATCTTCGAGCCTATTGCGCCCTGGATCGGAATCTTGAACTGATGCCGGGGGATGGCGTTGGACAGGCGCTCGCAGACTTTCTTGGCCCGGTCGTAGGCGCCGGGCTCGAAAACGAGCTGGGAGAAGGCATCCACCGGCTTGGAGTTGATCAGGATGTCGAGCTTGGCCAGCTTGGTCGGTTTGTAACCGATGACCTCGTAGTCGAAGCTGGCGTAGCCCCTGCTCGTGGACTTGAGCTTGTCGTAGAAGTCGAAGAGCACCTCGGCGAGGGGCATCTCGAACACGAGCTCCACCCGCTTCTCGTCCAGATGCGTGAAGGAAGTCTGCACCCCCCGCTTGTCCACGCAGAGCGTGATCAGATTGCCGATGTAGGCCACCGGCGTGATGATCTGCGCCTTGATGTAGGGCTCCTCCGCATCCTCGATCCGCGCGGGATCCGGATAGTCGGAAGGGTTGTCGATGAAGATGCTCTCTCCCCCGACGAGCGTGAGCCTGTAGCGGACGCTCGGAGCGGTCAGGATGATCGCCTGGTCGTACTCACGCTCGAGCCGCTCCTGCACGACCTCGAGGTGGAGGAGACCCAGGAAGCCGCAGCGGAAGCCGAAGCCGAGGGCGACCGAATTGTCCTTCTCGTAGATGAGCGAGGCGTCGTTGAGCTTGAGCTTCTCGAGGGCGACCTTGAGCTCGTTGTAGTCCGCCGCGTCCATGGGGTAGATCGACGAGAACACGACGGGCTTCACCTCGCGGAAGCCCGGAAGGGACTCCGTGACGGGGTTGTCCGAGGAGGTCACCGTGTCCCCGACCCGCACGTCGGAGACGGTCTTGATTCCGGCGATGATGTAGCCGACCGCCCCGGCCGGCAGTCCGTCCGTCTTGGCCAAGGTTATGCGAAACTGGCCGGTCTCCTCCACCTCGTAGTCCGCACCGCTGTTCATGAGCCGGATCTTCTGCCCCGGCACGATCGAGCCGTCGAAGACTCTGAGATGGACCACCACGCCCCGGTAGGGGTCGTAGTGCGAGTCGAATATGAGGGCCCGGAGCGGATCGGAGGAGACGCCGCTCGGCGAAGGGATCCTGGCGACTATGGCCTCGAAGAGCTCGTCCACCCCGGTGCCGTAGCGGCCCGAGACCTCGAGGGCCCCGTCCGGATCGAGTCCGAGGTCATGCTCTATCTGGCGTCGTATCTCGGCGGGATCGGCCGCCGGCATGTCTATCTTGTTGATCACCGGGATGATCTCGAGGTCGTGCTCGAGAGCCATGTACATGTTGGAGAGTGTCTGGGCCTCGACGCCCTGGGTGGCATCGATGAGGAGGATGGCGCCCTCGCAGGAGGAGATGGCGCGCGAAACTTCGTAGGAGAAGTCGACGTGGCCGGGGGTGTCGACCAGGTTGAGGGTGTAGGTCTTGCCGTCCGCGGCCGTGTATTCCAGGGCGACGGCCTGGCTCTTGATCGTGATTCCCCGCTCCCGCTCGATGTCCATATTGTCGAGCATCTGGTCCTGCATCTTGCGGGACTCGATCACGCGCGCCTTCTCGATGAAACGGTCGGCAAGCGTAGACTTGCCGTGATCTATGTGCGCTATGATGCAAAAGTTGCGTATGAGAGCGGGATCTCGCATGCGGCCATGCTACCTGAAGCGGCCTGTTTTAGCAATATGAGCCACATCGGGACCCTTCCCGCAGGGATGCAGGCCGGGCCCGCCGTCGGCGCTGCGGCGATGCCCGAGACCGCCTCCCGAAGCGTTCCCAATCTTCACAAATCGTTCCGAATCGTGAAGAATCGGGGCGCAGTTTACGGGCGCTCCGCGGATCGTTATACTCTCACCTACGGGAGGTACTATGCTCGAGACCCTGACCTACACCGAAGTGGACGGTCCCCGCAAGGATCGAAGGATCACCGTCTACGCCCTCTCCACCTGTGGTTTCTGCAAACGGGCCATCACGTTCCTGAACGACAAGGGATTCTCATATCGCTACATCTACATGGACCAGATTCCCCTCGAGGTCAAGAATCAGGCCAAGAAGGCCCTCAAGGAGCGATTCAAGGACGACGTGGCTTTTCCCTTCGCCGTCATCGACGACGACAAGCACCTGGTGGGTTTCATCGAGCCGGACTGGATGAGCACGCTCGGCGCCGGGAGGAGCTAGAAGCACATGGCCGAAAAGAGCCTCGACCAGACCCGCACCTTCGCTCGCATGGTGGCGGCGAAGCAGGGCTGGGCTCTCAACCCGGACGAGAGCTTCACCGAAAGCCTGATAGAAGGGCTTACGACCAACTGGAACCGCTACGGCTACTATCTCTGCCCCTGCAGGGACAGCGAGGGTTCCCGCGAGGCCGACAAGGAGGTGCTCTGCCCCTGCACGGTCTCGTGGGCGGACATCGCGGAGCACGGCCACTGCTTCTGCGCGCTCTACCTGAGCCGGGCCTTTGCCGCTTCCGGCGCCGCTCCCCGGAGCATCCCGGACCGACGCTACGCCGGCGGGCACGACGAGTCCTGACGTGGCCTCTCCCAGCCTTCCCCCTCACGTGCGCCCGGCATGATCTATCTGGACTGGGCGAGCACGACGGCACCCGACGCCGACGTCCTCCATGAAGCCGCGGCCGTGGCCGCGACGGCATACGGCAACCCTTCAAGCCGGCACAGCCTCGGTGCCGAGGCGCGCAGCCAGCTGGAGGAGGCCCGGGGCCGCATGGCCCGGGCTCTCGGCGTCGCAGGGTCCGGCCGCATCGTGTTCACCGGCGGAGGCTCGGAGGCCGACGCCCTGCCCCTCCTCGCCCTCCTCCGCCAGGCCCTGAGTTCCCGCCGCGACGGTTCCATCAAGCCCCTGCATATCGTCACCACCGAGATCGAGCACTCGGCAGTCTATGAGCAGGCACTCCTGCTCAAGTCGCTCGGAGTCGCTCTCAGCATCATCAGGCCGGAGAGGGACGGACGGGTCGATCCGGAGCGAATCGCAGCGGCCGTGGGACGCGAAACCGCCCTTGTCGCGGTGATGGCTGTCAACAACGAGACCGGGGCCGTGCAGGACGTCGGCGGGGTCGCCGAGGCGGTGGCGCGGGCAAGCGCCGGGCTCGGCCGGAAGCCCCCCCGCTTCCATGTGGACGCCGTGCAGGCGCTCGGCAAGATCCACCTGCCCCTGGCCGGGCTCGGCGTCACCTCCGCAGCCTTCTCCGCGCACAAGATCCGCGGCCCGCGGGGAGCCGGCGTACTGTGGCTAGCCGGTGACTTCGATCCCATCGCCGTGGGCGGAGGACAGGAGGGCGGCTACCGCCCCGGGACCGAGAGCCTCCAGTCCGCCTGGGCCTTCGCCCGGGTCGCGACCGAGGCGGTCGCGGCACTCGAGGAGAACCGGCGCCGGGCGCGGCTGCTCGAGGCCCGTCTCATCGACGGCCTCGCCTCCCGGGTGGGGGCCGTCCCTCTCCCCCTCGGTCGAAGGCCCGGCGACGAAGCCTACTCTCCCTTCATCCTCAGCGCGGCATTCCCGGGGCTCTCCGGAGAGGTCTTCGTGCGCGCCCTCTCCGACGAGGGGATCGCCGTTTCGACGGGCGCTGCCTGCTCGAGCAATCAGCACAAGAAAGGCAGGCGGGTGCTTGCTGCGATGGGACTGGACGATGATCTCGCCCTTTCGTCGATCCGTATCTCGACCGGGCCCGACAGCTCGGAGGGGGACGTGGATCATTTTCTCGAGACTGCGGAGGCGCTGTATCGACGACTCAAAGCCTGAGGCGATGGACGCCTTCTACCTCGTCAAGATCGGGGAAATTCTGCTCAAGCTCGGCAACCGCAAGGAGTTCGAGGACCGCCTGCGAAGCCAGATCAAGCGCAGGCTCGAGGGCATACCCCACCGGATCGAGCTCTTCCCCGGCCGCTATTTCGTCTCCGTGCCCGAAGGCTTCGCCGAGCGCGCCGAGTTCATTCTTTCGAGGACTCCGGGCGTCAACGGCTACGCGCGGGCGCACAAGGTCGAGAAACAGGTCGAGCCCGTGCTGAAGGCCGCCCTCGAGGTCGCCGCCGAGGCGGTCGCGGCGGGGAAGCGCAGCTTCAAGGCGGAGTCGAGGCGATCCGACAAGAGCTTCCCCCTCGGCTCCTTCGAGCTCTCCTCGGAAGTCGGCGCGCGCGTGCTGGAGGCCTTCCCCCAGACCCGGGTGGATCTCCACAACCCGGAGTTCACGATCAACACGGAGATACGGGAGCGCGCCTACGTGTACGGCGATCCCCATCCGGGACCCCGCGGACTTCCCGTAGGCTCGGGCGGCAAGGGGCTGCTCCTTCTCTCCGGAGGCATCGACTCTCCCGTGGCCGGTTACATGATGGCGCGGCGGGGACTCGCCCTCGAGGCCGTCTACTTCCATGCCTACCCCTACACCTCCCAGGAGGCGAAGCAGAAAGTCGTCGACCTCGGCTCCGTCGTCGCGAGCTTCACGGGCGGCCTCAGGCTCTGGACACTCGGCTTCACCGACATCCAGCTCAAGATCAAAAAGGAAGCGCGGGAGGATCTCGGCACGGTCATGATGCGCATGGGCATGATGGAGGCTTCGCAGCTCCTCGCCGAGCGTATCGGCGCCAACTGCCTCATCACCGGCGAAAGCCTGGGGCAGGTTGCCAGCCAGACGGCCGAGAACCTGCGCCTCACGCAGAGCACGACGAGCTTTCCCGTCCTTCGTCCCCTCATCGGCATCGACAAGGAGGAGACCATAGTCATGGCCAAGCGGATCGGTAGCTTTGCCACCTCGATCCTGCCCTACGAGGATTGCTGCGTCATATTCTCGCCCAAGCACCCCATCCTTCGGGCCACGCTCGAGCGCGAGGGAGAGGCCTATAAAAAGCTCGGCCTCCGCGAGATGCTCGTGGAGGCCGTCGAGCGGGCAGAAGCCCTGCAGATTCCCTTTCCCCTCATTCTACCTTGAGCACCTCGGTGATCGCGCGCTCGAGTTCCTTCTTGGGCAGGGCTCCCATGGCGAAGCGGGGCTCGCCGTCCATCGGAATGAAGAAAAGAGTCGGTATGCTCTGGATGTCGAACATCCCTGAAAGCTCGGGCTCCTGGTCCGTGTTCACCTTGTACACGTGCATCTTGCCCTCGTACTTGCTGCCGAGTTCCTCGAGGATCGGCGATACCATTTTGCAGGGTCCGCACCAGTCCGCATAGAAGTCGATTATCGCGGGCAGGTCGCCCTGATATTTCCACTCCTTGCTCTTTTCCCAGTCGAATACCTTGGATTTGAAGCTCTCTTTGTCCAGTTTCTCGGCCACGATGATCTCCTTGCTGTGGTATTCCTAATATATATATTTCCGAATGTTTCGGAAAGCCCCGCCCTAAGCCCGACAGAAGGGCTCTCTTCGGTCCGCTCGACCGTGGGAACCCCAGGCGCGGCTCGACAGCGCCGAAGCCTCCGGTGTAGGCTGCGCCGGGAGGAAGTCATGGCAACCGAGGGTCTTTTTGACATGAACATAGCGGAATGGCAGGCTCAGCGCGAATCGCTCAACGAGAAAGTACTCAACCTGGCGGGGCTCGAGATCAAGCGCTTTTTCAGCCTGGACAGCCAGACCTATAGGGCCGGGGCTCTCGATGCAAAGACCAAGGAGATGCTCGGGCTCGTGGCCTCCCTCGTCCTGCGCTGCGACGACTGCATCCTCTACCATACGATTCGCTGCAGCGAGGAGGGGGTGAGCAGCGCGGAGTTCCAGGAGGCCTGCTCGGTGGGTCTAATAGTGGGAGGCTCCATCGTGATTCCCCACCTTCGCCGGGCTGCGGCCCGCTGGGAGGAACTCCACCCCGACCTCGCCAGGGGCACCGCCTAAGGCGACGCCTCTGGCGGTGCCGTCTGAAATAAAGAGGCCGGCGGAGTTCCCGCCGGCCTTCGTGTACAGTGATGTTGAGAAGGGCACCATGGCCCTGTGCGGGGCCCTGCCTAGAAGTGGACGCGGAGGCCGAACTCGGCGCCGACTCCGACCGAGGGTGCCGGCAGGAGGGGAACCGAGACCACGGGCGAGAGATAGAGCTCGAGCTTCTTGATGGGCCAGAACTGGAGGCCCAGGGGAACCCGAAGGCCGGCGGTAAAGTCTCCGCCGCCGATTCCCACGTAGCCGCCCACGCCCAGGAAATAGCTGAGGGAGGAGCCGAGGCCCTGCGCGTCGATGACGTAATAGTCGATGGATGCGCCGAAGGTGTTTCCGGTGAAGTTGTAGGTCAGCCCCAGGACCGGAAAGCTTCCAAACTTAAACGAGAGACCCGTGGCACCGCTGAGAGCGCCCGCGTTGGTTCCGACCGCTCCATAGATGCCCACCGCACTCAAGCCCGCCGGTCCCGCAGCGAAGGCCGCCGAACCCGCACAAAGCCCCAAGGCCAGTACGATGACCATGACACGTGTTCGCATGATTCCTCCCATTGGATGAACTATAGCGTAATCCTATGGAAATCCCCGATGCTGTCAAGGCTCGGACAAACGTGCTATCGTAGCGGAAGAAGGAGAGGCCATGGACGAAGGCAAGATCGACGCGGCGCAATATGTCGAAGGGCAGCGCCTGGAAATCCGGCTTCCTCTCAGACACAACCCGCGGCTGAAATCCGTGATCGATCGGGTCAATGCGGATGAGGAACTCTACGCGCTCTGGAAGGCGATCAACGTCAACGCCGTCGAGCGGCTCGGCATGTCCGACCACGGGCCGGTGCACTTCCAGATCGTCTCCAACATAGCGCTCAGGCTGCTGAGGCTCCTTGTCGAAGCGGGCATCGTACCGAGTGTCGTCGCCGATCACGGGATGAAGAACGAGGACGCCGAGGTCATCGTCACGCTCGGTGCGCTCCTTCATGACCTCGGCATGTCCATCCAGCGTGCTGACCACGAGCAGTTCAGCCTCTTCGTGGCGATGCCCAAGATCGACGAACTGCTTGCCGGCATCTACCCTCCCGGCGAGCGTGCCATCCTGCGCTCCGAGACTCTCCACGCGATCATCTCCCACCGCAGCGACGGGAGGCCCATGACCATCGAGGCGGGGGTTGTCCGAGTCGCCGACGCGCTCGATATGACCAAGGGACGCTCCCGGATACCCTTCGAGGCCGGGGTCGTGAACATCCACTCGCTCTCCGCCGCCTCCATCGAACAGGTGGAAATCAGCGCAGGGACCGAAAAGCCCATCCACATCCACGTGCAGATGAACAACTCCGCGGGCATCTTCCAGCTCGATGAACTCCTCAAGGAGAAGCTCAACGGCTCGGGCCTGGAGCGCTATGTCGAGGTGGAAGCGGCGATAGAGGGCGAGACGGAGAAGAAACTGGTGAGGGTTTTCAAGCTGTAGTGCAGGAGCCGGCCGAACGTGGGCATGGCCGACACGGGCCCCCCGGCGGTAGACTATGATACACAGGAGGAAACGTGAAAACTGCAGCACTCGTCGCCATGGCCTTTTCCCTGGTGATCGCGGGTCCGGGCCTGCTGTCCGCCCAGACCGGAGCCGGTCAGGCAGGGCTCCGCGGAACGGTGATCGCGCAGCCGGTGGCCGCCTCCGATTTCACGCTGACGGACCAGACCGGTTCTGCCTTCCGCATGTCCACGACGCGCGGCAAGGTCGTCGTTCTGAGCTTCATCTACACGCACTGCGCCGATGTCTGCCCCTACATCAGCGTCAAGCTCAGGTCGGCCCTCTCCGCCCTGGGCGCGGACGCCAAGGGCGTGGTTTTCGTCGCGATAACCACCGACCCCAAGCGTGACACCCTTCCGGTGATCGCGCGCTACAGCCGCGAAATGGGACTGTATGACAGCTGGCACTTCCTCACCGGAGGCGCGGACGAGGTGAAAAAAGTCTGGTCAGCCTACGGGGTCGGCGTGCATGTGGTGACCTCCGCGGACCTCGATCAGAGCGGCAGCGGCGACATGTCCATGATGGCCATGCACCATGACGAGGGCCTGAGCTCGTCGGACAAGCAACTGGTCATGAATGTCATCCGCGACTTCGCGGGGGGCTACGAGGTCACGCACTCCGCACCTTTCTGGTTCGTCGACAAGGCCGGGAAGGTACGTGCCATCATGAACGCAGATGCCACGCCGGACGATATCGTCGCGGATGCCAGGATGCTGCTGCGCGAGTGACTGACGCGGCGCCGCCCCGGTGGGCGATCCCGGTCAGGTCGGTCTCCGTGCAACTCTTGATGCCCTGGGTTCTATTCCGGCAGCACGCTAGAACTGCGCCAGGAAGAAGAGGAGACCGAACAGAAAGAGCATGGCGGAGCCGCCGATCTCGACAATCCGCCGCAGTGTTCTGCGTTCCCCGCCGGAAGCGCCTCTCCCCGAGCGTATGACGCCCCGCTTTGCCAGAATGGCAAGTGCCCCGATGGCCGAGACGGTGACTCCCATCCCAAGCGAGATCATGCCGACGGCGAGCACGCTGACGAGAACCATGTTCAGCGATAGCGAAAGGAGAATGACGGCCGAGGCTCCGGGGCAGGGCACGATGCCGGATGCGAGGGCGACCCCCCAGAGTTCGCGCACCCTGAGCTCGGTGCCGGGCTCCTGCGCGACCGATTCCGCATTCTGGCCGGAAGCTTCTTCGGAGTCGTGATTGCCGTGGCCATCGTTGCGTTCCGCATGGCTGTGCATGTGGTCATGGCCGCTCCCGTGGCGATGCTCCAGGCCCAGGCTGCGGCGGACCACGAGCACCGCGCCCAGCGCAGCGATGAGACCAAAACTGACCATGCGCAGCACGCGACTTGCGGATTCAAAATTGGATGGGAAAAAACCGCGGATCGCGAAGAACAGAACGGAGACGAGGGTCAGCGCCGAGACCGCGTGAACGAGGGCGATGAGGTAGCCGGCCGCCAGGCTGTGCTTGATACCCGCGTCCCTCGCCAGAAAGAAGGTTGAGACGAGGGTCTTGCCGTGGCCGGGTCCCAGGGCGTGAAAGATCCCGTACACAAAGGACACGAGGAGTAGGGCGATCAGCGGACCGGGCCCAGACGCCCCTTTTATTGAACGGGTCAGTTCCGCCAATCGGTCGCTCAGAACGTGGAGCAGGGGAGCCATCGCCGCGACTATTGCCGCAACGGGTCCCGTCAGTCGCTCCGCGACTGCCTGGCTCGAGGGGCCGGCATTCGAGGTGAAGGGATTTGCAGATTCCGACCACAGACGCAGGCCGCCCAGGCAGGCGGCCCCCGCGATCGCAATGAGACGATTTCTGCTGCATTGGCGCATCACTTTCCTTTCATGGCGAGCATGACCTCGTCGGGCATATACTGCCCCGGCCACACTGCCTTGACCTTGGTCTTGCGGATCGAAAGCTCGCAGCTGATCTGGTCGGCCGAAACCAGCTCAACATCGTTCACCTTCATGATCTTGAATGCCACATAGTAGGTATCGTCGTAGATGACCACCCCGAGCGTCCGTCCGCTCCCGCCAACGTCGAGAGCCAGCGGGAGACTGAAGCTGTAGACCAGGGAGTTGCCGTCCACGGACACCGAGAAGTCGGCGATCGGAGGAAGCTTCAGGGCTTTGTCGTCGAGGAAGAGGGCCAGGAAGTAATGGTAATTCTTCAGATTGTCGAAGGCTTCCTTCTTTATGCCGGCGATCTGGCCCGCGGTGAAATGACCCGCGCTGTCGGGATGGTAATCCTGAAGAATCATGCTCGAAAAAAGCTCGTCGAAGGACCAATGGAAGTCGAGGCGGACGAGCTCCCTCCCGCTGAAGACAGCCTGCATGGTGTTGTCGATGAAAACATGGGGATGGGCGAAGACCGGCAGCGCGGAAAGGACCACAGCCAGGAGGACGATCGAGCGCCGGACATCGACCCTCAATTGCCTCCTCCTCCCGCCACCGTTGGCACCGGCGTCGCCTCCCGCACCGTCCCCGGCGCGGCTGCGACCTCGGCGGCTCCGGCTCCAATGCGGAAGTGCGTCCGCAGGAAGCTCTCCAGACGGCGCTCGGAATCCAGCAGGGCCGGCAGCACCGTCTCCACCGGTGGAGCTCCTGAGCCATCGCGGAAGAGCGTGGCAACGCGCCGGAAATACGCCGCGGCCATCGAGGAGGGTTGCTGGAGGAGGTAGGCCTGGAACTCGTTCACGGTCAAATAGTGATCCGAAGAATCATAGCCGAGGGCCCACAGGAGGAGCCTGATGAACGTGCGCTCGTCGGGGCTCGCCGCCTGCCACACCGTCTCGCAGAACTGTTCGTATTCCGGCGAGGCAAAAAAGATGCCATGGTAGGACTCGTGCGCGAGGAGGAGCCTGCGCTCGTACAGGCCCGAGGACCTGCTGATGGAGAGAACTCCGCCTTTCCCGGCTGAGACGAGGGATCCGGCAGGGAGGAGGATGCCCTCGCGCAGCGCTATACGTTTGAGGAGGATTTCTTCGGGGTCGAGTCGGAAGCCCCGGGCGGAAGCGGCGTTGAAGAAGGCGGCCAGGCCCGCGGCGCCGTAGTCGTGGGCGTTCCAGCCATGCTTGCCTTCCAGCTGAACGTCGTCCAAAAGCTGCCCGCGAAACCCGCCCTTTTCGAGGTAGAAAGCGAGGCGGGAGAACAGGCGGTTCTGGGCTTCGAAATCCGCCGTGTCGAATATGAGGATCGTCGGGAAGCGGTCCCAGCGATAGAGCGAGAACTCGCCACAGCCCAGTGGCGACTCGCTGTCGGCCTCGATATGGGAAAGGCTCGAAAGCACCGGGGCAGGCAGGTTCTCGATCGAAGGGAGGGCTCCGGCTCCGGCCCCGGCCTCGGCCACGACCGGCCCCGTCAGGAACAGGCCGCACACCGAAAGAAAAATGGTAGGTATTCGCCTCACTCGCACTCGTCGCACCCTTCTGCCTTCAACATCGACAGTATGTGAACATGATGTTAGACCCTACTAACTGATAGTGCCGAAATGGCCGCCCTTGATCAACACGCCATCCGGACGACTCACCGGTGCCTCGGTTGACAGAGAGGGGGGCCTGATGCGCTAATCAGGCGAGTCCAATGATGAACAGCCTGCCCACGCTCCCTGCCTGGCTTCAGACGGCTTCCAACACATTCATGACCACGCTCACCGGTCTGGCCTTCGAGACGATCCCCTTCCTCCTTCTCGGCACCTTCATTTCATCGTGCATCCATGTCTTCGTACCGGACTCGACCCTTCGCCGGCTATTCCCGCGGAATCGCCTCCTCTCCATCCTCGTGGCCCTGATTGCAGGGGCCTTTGTCCCGATCTGCGAATGCGGCACCGTACCATTGGCCAGACGGCTCCGGCAAAAGGGTCTGCCCCTCTCCACCGCGGCGGCCTTTCTCGTGGCCGCCCCCCTCGCCAACCCCATGACCATCCTCTCGACCTATGTCGCCTTCAATGGTGGCCCCTACCCCATCTATCTCATGCGTCTCGTGCTGGGTCTGGCATCGGCCTTCGTGGTCGCCCTGGCCGTGGAGCTCCTGACGAGGAAGAAAGATGGCGCTACCGAGATGCTGGGCCGGGACGAGGATGGGGCCACCTCGGCCGCGGAGGAAGCGGAGGAAACTGCCGAACAGCCCCACGTCCATGCGGAGGAGCTCGGCCGCAGCTTCTGGTCCAGGCTCGAGGAATTGTTCGAACACACGTCGAGGGACTTTCTGGACAGTGCGCGCTTCCTCATCCTGGGCATTACCGTCGCATCGGCGCTCCGCTCGATCATGCCGGCCGATGCACTCGGCACCGCCCTCGGACATCCGGTGGCGGCCCTCGGCGCAGGGGCCATCTCGGCCTACGTGCTGTCGCTCTGCTCCTCGGCCGACGCTTTCGTGGCGCGCTCCCTGTTTGCGCCTGCCTCGTATCCCGCCGCCCTCGTATTCCTCTTGCTCGGACCGATGATCGATCTCAAGAACAGCATTCTGCTTTCGCGGTTCGTCAGGCCGTCGCGCCTGCTCGTATTCATCCTGCTGATCGTGGCCGTCTGCATGATCATGGGTTTCGCCGCCACTCCACTCTTCGGAGGCAGCATATGATGCCGGAAATCTCACTGAGCCGGGCGCTGCGCGCCATCACCTACATGAGCATCTCCTTCTTCTTCGTGTGGCTGATCAATACGGGGAAGCTCAACCACATCGTGCATCCGCGGATGAATCCCTGGATCATCGCCGCGGGGCTCCTCTTCCTGGTCATGGCCTTTTCCGAGACGCTCCATCTCTCCGTTAGGCCCCATCGGGACGACCCTCCCTCCCACTTCTACCCCTTCGCCTTCGTCCTCATCGTCGCCTACATTTTCGTCCAGGCCGCCTCGCTCCATCCGGGCAGCTTCCAGCCCGCGGGGGAGTCACTTGATATCCAGTCGGCGGCCATCGCTCAGCGGGGACGGATCGCCGATGCAGCCACCCTGGGTCCTCTGCCCTCGTGGATCCAGCCCACCGATGACAGCTACTGGCCCCTGTACAACCGCCTCTACGACCATCCGGAAGCCGCGATCGGCAAAAGAATCACGGTGCAGGGCTTCGTATACAAGAAAAAGGGTTTTCCGCCCGGCAGCGCCCTCATAGGACGGAATCTCATGTGGTGCTGTTCCGCCGACATGGCGGTCATCGGGTATCTGGCCCACAGCCCGACGCTCGGCCTGATCAGCGACAGTTCCTGGGTCGAGGTCACGGGCACCCTGCGCTCGATCCGCTTCGATCCCGATGGCTCGGGAAAGGCCTCGGACCTGCCGTTCATTGAGGTCGAGTCGATCAGGCCGGTGGAGCGGTCCGCGTCCACGACGATCTTTCCGTATTGAGGCCAGCCCGGCGCTTGACGGTATTACTTTGTATTATTATCCTTGCATCGATATGCAAGGAGGGTTCCCGATGCGTCCACGTCAGACCGTTTCGTTCTTGGGCATGTTTGCGGCCGCTCTATTCATGATCTCCTGTACCGCGCGAAGCTCCCCGGTGCCGTCGGGGTCTGCCGGCGCCACGAGGAACATCGTGGTCACCTACGCAATTCTGGGCTCCGTGGTCGGCGAGCTGGCCGGCGCCGACTTCAGAGTGACTTCCCTCATACCCAACGGTCTCGATGTCCATGAGTGGGAGCCTTCCGCCAAGGATATCGAGACGCTCGACTCGGCGGACCTCGTCGTGGAAAACGGGCTGGGCCTCGAAGGCGGTATGGAAAAGGCATTGGCCCAGGCGCGGGCAGTGGGCCGACGCTTCTTCACGGCTTCCGACCACATCACCGTCAGACATGTCGGCGAAGGGGAAGGCATTCCGTCGGGAGACCCGGATCAGGCTGTCGGCGCCGCCGATCCCCACCTC
>DATJQN010000278.1:0-2198 GCA_035505775.1 Rectinemataceae bacterium
AATGCGCGTGAGCACCGTCACGTCGCTGTCACCCTGGGCGAGGTATTTCTCCCAGATCTCAATGGCGCGGTGAAACTGCTTCAGGGACCGGTAGCTGTCGGCCAGGCCGACGAGGGCGTACTTGTTGCCCACGTGGTAGCCGAGGCACTCCTCGTAGTAGCGGATTGCCTCGTGGTAGGACTTGCGCTTGCGCGCCGCGTCTCCCATGCCCACAAGGGCGTAGTTGTTCTGAGGCTCCACCTCGAGAATGCGGCGGAAGTTTTCCTCTGCCTCGGCAATGTGGTCCTCTTTCAGGAGCTGGTAGCCGCGCTTGGAAAGCTCCGAGATCGAAACCGGGACGTGCTCGGATGTCTTTTCCTCGTTGTTCATTGTGTTTTCGTTTTCCCCTCTGACAGCCATTGCTTCATCACCTGCGCTATTTTCTCCACGATCGCGGCTGTCTTGTCAGGAGCCGGCGCCAGCCAGTAGAGGCGCAACGCCTCCAGCGGCTTTCCTCCTTTCATGTACAGGTCGCCGATCCTGATCAGGCCATCCGAGTATTTCGTGGTAAGAAAGATCCTCTGAGCGAGCCCGAACTCCCCCTTGTTGAAAAGCTCGTTGCCCTTTCTGATGAGCGCCGCCCTCTTCTCGCGGGGGAGAGGCGCCGGACTTTCAGCAGCAATCTTCAGGAAGCCACCAGAGGGCAACTTTTTAAGGATGTCGAGCTTATTCATCCTTGCCTTCGCTTCCAAGATACTTGATTAAACTGATAGAGTAAATACCTCGCAGGTTCGCCCGAATGCCATGCAGGCGAATTGGCTATCCGATGCGGCCCTTGGAGGACATTTCCTGGTGGCTGGGAGCATACGCCGCCTGCAGGGCCTTTCCCAGCGCCTTGAACGCGGCTTCCGCCATGTGGTGGCTGTTCTCTCCGCGCCGCACCTCGAGGTGGAGGCTGATCCGGGCCTGCGCGGCGAGGCCGGTGAGGAACTCGCGCAGCAGCGAAAGGTCGAACGTCCCCGCGAGTTGCTGGGGGAACGCCGCGATCCAGGAAAGAGTGGGCCGTCCGCACACGTCGACCACCGCTTCCGCGAGGGCCTCGTCCATCGGGATCACCGCGTGTCCGAATCGCGCCACGCGGCCGCTCTTCTCCATGACCCCGCCGAGGGCTTGTCCCATGACCAGCCCCACATCCTCGACCAGGTGGTGGGGATCCACGTCGAGGTCTCCGCGGGCGTCCACGGCCAGGCCGAGCCTCCCGTGGAACGACATGCTGAGCAGCAGGTGATCGAAGAACGGCACCCCCGTCCGGATCCCTCCGGCCACCGGCTCGTCCGGGTCGAGTGTGAGGGTGATGTCGGTCTCCGCCGTCGTCCGTGAGATCTGTGTCTTTCGCGTCGCCATGCCGAAGGGCCTGCCTTCCTTGGAAGTCCATTCTCGCTCGGGCTCACCGCGATGGTCAATGCCGCGGGAGACCGCGCCGCGCCTTCTAATCGGCAGAACCTGCCGCCGTCTTGAGCGCCTGCCGTACCGCGTCCACGAGGACCGATGCCACCACCGGCTTCAGCAGGAACGGGACTCCCGTCTCCGCGAGGAACGCGCGCGTGACCGGGTTGAGGGCGTCGCCGGTGATGTAGATCAGGCGCCGCAGGAGGTCCGGCCGATTCGCCCCGATCCATTCGTAGATGTTCTTTCCGTCGCGATCCGGCATGCGGAAATCGGAGATCACGAGAGAGTACGAGATTCCCGACGCGAGCTGCGCGATAGCCTCCTGGCCGTTGGCCGCGCTGTCGACGGCGAAGCCGAGGCTCTCGAGGAAATGGTGCACGAACTCCCGGATCGACGACTCGTCCTCGGCCACCAGGATGCGCCCACCGGCGCCGGCCGGTCCGGCCGACGGGGACACGACGGCGACGGGAGGGGTATGTGCGGGAAGCCTGACGGTGAATGTCGCCCCCGCTCCCGGCACGCTGCGCGCGTCGATGTCGCCCCCGCAGGCCTCCACGATGCCGAGGGACACGGCAAGGCCGAGGCCCGATCCACCCGCGGCGCCGCGGGTGGTGAAGAAGGGATCGAATATGCGCGCCAGGTTCTCGGGCGCGATACCGGGGCCCGAGTCGGCCACCTCGGCGTGCACCCGCCCTCCCTCCGCCCACGTGCGCACGCCGATGCGGCGCGGGCGCCCGGGGTCCCCGTCGCCGGCGCACAACGCCTGTTCG
>DATJQN010000279.1:0-12916 GCA_035505775.1 Rectinemataceae bacterium
CTCTCCTGGCCGTGGCCGGCATCAAGTTGAACGAGACCAATCCCGCCGTCCTGGCCTTCACGGAAGCCTATTCCCGCCTGGTGATCTATCCCAGCCGGTCTCTCGAGATCATCAGGAGGAACCTCAAGGATCCCAAGGAACTCGTCGCCGAGATGATGCGGAGCGCGACGGTGAATCGCGCGGCGATGCGGTCCATGGCCGAACTCAAGCACAGCGGACACGTCGTACTGGTCTTTCCGTCGGGAACGCGCTTCCGCCCCTGGGATCCGACGACCAAGCACGGCGTGCGCGAGATAGACTCCTATGTCAAATCCTTCGACAAGATGTGCTTCGTGGCTGTCAACGGGAATATCCTTCGCCTGAACCCGCAGGGGGAGATGGATGAGGACCTCATCTGCCAGGACCGCGTGCTGTACAGCGTCAGTCCCGTGACGGGTTGTGCCGAGTTCAGGAGCCGGGTCAAGCACGAGCACCATTTCCGGGATGACAAGAAACAGGCCGTGGCCGACGAGATCATGGCCCAGCTCGAGCGGATGCATGAGTCGGCCGAGAAGGACCGGCTTGCTCCGGATCGCGCCTGAGCCGGTCAGTACACTTCGTACCTGAGTATTTCAGACACCTCGACCCGTACTCTGACCTGGCTGGTATAGAATCCGTCGATGAGCCCCATCGTGGGGACCCGCTCGAACACGACCCGCCCCCTCACCAGACGGGGCTTGTTGGGCTCCAGAAGCTGCAGCAGGGAACGGACCGCGACGCGCAAACCGTCCTCGTAGGCCGCCCGGTGCCCCGAACTGCCCAGGAGATAGTCCGCCCTGCCGATGCCCTGAGAACTCCGCCAGGGCTCCGCCCCATAGGAGAGGACCCTCGCCTCTTCCTCGGGAATCGGAGAATATCGGACGAAGGCGATGCTGCCGGTGCTGTCCTCGCGGCTCGCCCCCATCGTGAGCCGGGGATCATCGGTTTTCAGACTCCCCAGGCTCACGAGATCGAAACGCTCCGGGATGCCGCGCAGTTTGTCGTAGGGAGTGTAGCTGAACTGAAAGCCCCAGATCATGCCGGAATACACCCAGGCGGCCTCGTCCATGATGCGGCGAGACCGCTCGTCGCGCGGCACCGGCCAGGGGTCGCCGCTGCCCGACACCGGCTCGGACTCCGCGCCGAACTGGGCATCGAAGAGATCCGAAGGCAGGCTGCTCTGGGCCTGGAGTGCAAGGCCCGCAAGCACGAGGCCCGCGACCGTGAGCAGGCCGGCCCGGCGTGACGGGGCGAACTGCCTTTGTACCACGATCAGCGTCTGGGGAAGAACCGTTTGGCCGGGTTGACGCCGAAACGCACCAGGAAATAGAGCCAGCCGAAGCCGAAGCCCGCCAGATGCGTAAGGTGCGCCACCGAACTCTGGAAGCTGAAAATCTGGGAGACAATCTCGAGAGCCGCATATCCCAGGACCATGACCGGGGCCCGGAGCGGCAGGATGCCCCAGATGTAGATCTCGGCCTGGGGATAGATGGCGGCGAAGGCCAAGAGCAGCGCAAACACCGCGCCGGAGGCGCCGAGCAGGGGAATGTAGGCCCCGCCTCCGAACAGATAAGCGACAAATGAGAAGAGACCTGCGAGGAAGCCAGTGAGCAGATAGTAGAGGAGGAATTCCTTGCTGCCAAGTTCCCGCTCGACCTGCGTTCCGAAGAAGAACACGCCGAGCATGTTGACCAGAAGATGCGTGATGCTCCGGGGGTCATGGACGAACATGTAGGTGAAGGGCTGCCAGACAAAGCCGTGCAGCACAAAGACGGGCGTCATGGCCAGCCGGGCGAGGAGCCCGGGGAAGATGTACTCCAGGGCGAATACCGCGACATTGACTGCGATGATCCAGAGGGCGGCGTTCCGGTTCGAGTATCGGAAGGGGCGGCGAATCGGAGAGTTCCTGTCCATGGCTGTACTGTACGGAATTCCCGGCCTTCGGGCAAGCGCCGCGCTCGATCTCGTGGTTCCGAGGGCGGCTGCTTGTCCTGATCCCGGGCAGCGTATAGAGTCAGCGGCGTGGAGGATCCAGTGCCCTCCGAACGGGCCCCCAACTGCCTCAAGTGCCTGCATTTCCGCATCACCTGGGAGCCGGATTTTCCGCGCGCCTGCCTGGTGTTCGGCATCAAGAGCCGCAACCTTCCCTCACTCGAGGTGCTCGCCGCGACCGGCCGGCACTGCCCTTCATTCGAACTGAAACCGGGCCTCAAGTGAATCCGTGACGCGTTGAGCGAACGCCGCGAAAGCGCTATGCTTCCCGCATGCAGACATTCCTTGACGAGCTGATCTCGAAGGCCCGCGAGCGCAGCGACGGGTATGCGGCTGCGTCCTACATCCCTGCCCTGGCCGCCGCCCCGGCGGACGCGGTCGGCGTGGCCCTCACCGATGCCGAGGGCTCGCTCGTGGAGGCCGGCGACTCGCGCCTGTCCTTCACTCTTCAGAGCGTCTCCAAGGCCCTGGCGCTCTGCTACGTGCTGGAGACCCGGGGCGAGGACGCCGTCTTCTCCCGAGTGGGCAAGGAGCCGACCGGCGATCCCTTCAACTCCATCATCCGCCTCGAGACCTCCTCGCGGGGCCGCCCCTTCAACCCGATGATCAATGCGGGCGCCATCGTGGTCACGTCTCTCATGCCCGGCGCCTCGAGCGAAGAGCGCATGGCGGGATTCGGCGACTTCGCGTCCCGGGTCACGGCGTCGACGGATCTCCGGATCGACGAGGAGGTCTTCCGCTCTGAAGCGATGACTGCCAGCCGGAACCGCTCAATAGCCTGGTTTCTTGACGAGCTCGGCCTGCTGGACGCCCCGGTCGACACGGCCCTCGAGTGCTATTTCCGGCAATGCGCCCTCAGGGTCGACGCGGCGCGGCTCTCGCATTTCGGTGCCTGCCTCGCCCTCGACGGCAAGCTTCCCGGTGGCGCCGGCACCGCCTTTTCGATGCGGACCGCCCGGCTCGTGAAGGGGCTCATGCTGACCTGCGGCCTTTACGACGGCTCCGGCGAGTTCTGCGCGGCCGCGGGCATACCGGCCAAAAGCGGCGTCGGCGGCGGGATCGTGGCCAGCGCAAAAGCCGCAACCTCCCCGCTTCGCATCGGCGAGCGAGCCTTCCGGGCGCCGCTGGGCATTGCGGCCTACGGCCCCGCGCTCGACGAGCGCGGCAATTCCGTGGCCGCGCTCTTCCTTCTGCGACGGCTCTCCGAGGAATGGGGGCTCTGCGGCTTCTGATCCGGTTCGTTGACAGGGCTTCAGCGGGTCCCCCGGACTCTCGGTCTCTGAGGAACGGCAGCCCGCATTTCCTGCTTGACACTCCTGAGCCCGACACTATAATGGATATATGCATCCAGTTATCTCTTATTGGAGGTGCCGCCATCTTCTCCACGACAGGAACATATGCCCTCAGGGCCTTCTCGATCCTGGCCTCAGCAGGCGAGGGGCGGTTTCTCGATGCCAGGCAACTCGCATTGGCCGCGGAAGCGCCGCCCACCTATCTGGTAAAACTTCTGGGCCAGTTCGTCAGGGCAGGGCTTCTTGAGGCCAAGAAAGGCGCGGGGGGGGGGTTCCGTCTCGCTCGTTCGGCGGAAGACATCTCCCTGTATGAGGTGCTTGATTTGGTGGAGCCGCAGGTACGGGAGAGCGACTGCATCCTCGGCCGCCCGAACTGCAACCCCCGCAAGGCCTGTGCCCTCCACGCCACGTGGGCGGGAGTCCGATCCCATCTCATCGAATTCCTTCAATCGACGAGCGTCGCTCGTTTGACCGGGGAATAGCCCGGTCAGGAAGTCCGGACAATCGGGGAGGTAATCATGACCAGCGCCAGAACACGGGCGTTTCTCCTGTTCGCCCTCGTTTTGACCTTTGGGGCTCTCTTGTTCGGGGGATACTTGATCAACCGAGAGAAGCCCCCCGTGCCTCATGTCGTCAAGTCGGTCGACGGGAGCGTACTGTTCACCGCCTCCGACATCAAGGAGGGACAACGGCTCTACTTCAGCCGGGGCGGTCAGGACATGGGCACGATCTGGGGACATGGCTCGTACCTCGCCCCAGATTGGTCTGCAGATTACCTTCACCGAGAGGGACTCTATGTCGCTGCCCGCTTGGGTGGAGCCTCGGCCGATTCGGCGGCGGCCTTCACGCAGAAGGACTTCGATGCCATACCAGTAGCGCATCGGGCGGAGCTGCAAGCTCTCACGACGCAGGAAATCAAGACCAACCGTTACGATCAGGGCAGTGATTCTCTTACTCTCACCAGCGCGGAAACCGAGGCTTTTTCTCTCCTCACCGGCTACTATACCGCCCTGTTCCATGACGGCAACACGCGCATGGGCCTGGAGCCGGGGATCGTGCACACGGCGGCGGAAGGGAAAGCCCTTACCAGTTTCTTCTCGTGGCTGGCCTGGTCGGCCGGGACGCAGAGGCTCGACGGGACCGTGACCTACACCTCGAACTGGCCCTACGATCCTCTGGTCGGGAATCAGCCGACAGCCGGGGACCTCATCTGGTCCATAGTCAGCGTGATTCTCCTCATTCTCGCAATAGGAGTGGCAATCTTTTTCTATGCGAGATACCTGCATGAAGGCGACTATTCCGGCAATCTCGTGACGGCGCTGGCGGAACCGCAGCCCAGCGGGAGCCAACGGGCCACGACGCTGTACTTCCTTGCGGCCATGGGCCTCTTTGTGCTCCAGATCCCCATGGGCGCCCTGGCAGGGCATTACCAGATCGAGGGAGGCAGCTTTTTCGGCATTCCCATCGAACGGATTCTCCCCTATGCGGCGGTCCGTACTTGGCATCTCCAGCTGGCCATTTTCTGGATCGCGACCTGCTTCCTCGCCACGGGCCTGTTCATGGGCCCGTATGTGGGCACGGAACCCAAGGCCCAGAAAGGCCTGGTGATCTTCCTGCTGATAGCGGTGGTCGTCGTCGTGCTGGGATCAATGAGCGGAACCTGGCTTTCCATCCAGGGACATTTCGGCGATCGGGGCTTCCTGTTCGGGCATCAGGGCTACGAATATATCGAGCTCGGCAGGGTATGGCAGATCCTCCTTATCGTCGGCATGGTTATCTGGCTCGTCCTGGTGGTGCGCGCCATTCGGCCGGCGCTCAAGAGCGAGGATGACGGAGGCGGTCTGACCCACCTTCTGCTCTATTCCGCCATAGCGATTCCGCTGTTCTACATGGCGGGACTCATGTACAACCAGACGAGCGATGTCTCGAATGCCGAATACTGGCGGTGGTGGGTTGTCCATCTCTGGGTCGAGGGCTTCTTCGAGGTCTTTGCCACCGTCGTTCTGTCCTTCATCCTGACCAGGATCGGGGCGATCAGTTCCCGCTTCGCGCTTCGGGTCGTGTACGCGAGCATCTTCCTCTACCTCGGCTCCGGCGTCATCGGTACCTTCCATCACCTCTATTGGAGCGGTACCCCGGCTCCCATCATCGCGCTCGGCGCGGTTTTCTCGGCGCTCGAAATCGTACCCCTGGCGCTCCTCGGGTTCGAGACCGCGGGCAACATGCGGACGCTGACCAAGGCGGGGAAGGAATGGCCCTACAAGTGGCCGCTTCTTTACTTCGTGGCCGTGGCATTCTGGAACGTCATGGGCGCCGGCGTCTTCGGCTTCCTTATCAATCCTCCGATCGTCCTGTATTACTCACAGGGCCTCAACACTACGCCGCTTCACGCTCATGCGGCCCTGTTCGGGGTCTATGGCTTCTTTGCGATCGCCCTCATGCTGTTCTCGCTGCGTCACATCGTGCGCCTTTCCGCGTGGTCCGACCGAATGCTCAAGTGGGCCTTCTGGCTCCTCAACGGTGGACTTGCCGGCATGATTGTGCTCTTCCTGGCACCCTCAGGATTCTACCAGCTGTACTACGGCATCACGAAAGGCATCTGGTACGCACGGAGCCCCGAAATCGCAGCCGGTCCGGTGATCAGGACGCTCAACTACCTGCGTATCCTTCCTGACCTGGTCTTCTCTGCCGGTGCAATACTCATCTTCCTCTTCGTGCTGCGGGCAGCCTGGCTGAGCTTTGTCGGGAAGCACAGGGAAAGGCCGCAATGACCAAGTGCCGACCGGATCCGGTGCGCGATAGTGCAGCGGCCGGTCGGCCAATACTTCGACCACGGGCTAAGATCGCGACGGGCCCGGAACTCTGCCTGCGGGTTATCCCGCTTCATGGTTAAGGAGCTGGTGATGAGTGCAGCCATCGAGGACTTGAAGAATGACCACGAGGCGATCCTTTTCGCGCTCGGAATACTCGAGAGCATTGGCATCAAGATCAGCGAGGGCGAAAAGCTCATCGCTGCCGATATCCTGGCGCTCATCGACTTTCTCCGGGAGTTTGCGGATACCTGTCATCATGGCAAGGAAGAGGAGATTCTCTTCCCCGCGCTTGAGGTGGCGGGAATACCACGGGACGGCGGCCCCATCGGTGTCATGCTCCACGAGCATGAGCTTGGCCGGAAATATCTGCGAGGGATGCGCGCCGCGGCGGAGAGTCTCTTTGATCAGGTGACCTTTATGCAGAATGCAGCAGCCTATGCGGACCTGCTTCGGCACCATATCGAAAAAGAAAATACGGTTCTGTTTCCGATGGGCGAACGAGTACTCGGGGAGGAGGCTTTCGATGCCATCGAGGCTCAGTTCCAGCGGCATGAGGAAGAGGTCATTGGAGCCGGAAGACACGCCGAGCTGCACGCGATGCTTGCCGAGTTTGGGCGCAGGTACCTGTAGTCTCGATTTTCCAGTACTCGCGTCGCTCGCCAGCTCGCGCCGCTTCGGAGCGCCTTCCCTTCGACTCCGATCGGCGCCCATAATGAATGAAGCCGCCCAACGGGCGGCTTCTCTAGCCTCGAGGCGCCGTTGTGCAGGTCGCCTGTGGCGACCTCGTCCAACCATTTCCTCGCACTCCGGAACCGTTACGAAAACAGCCACCGGATGGTGGCTGTTTTCGTAAAGGCGCCGATCGGAGTCGAACCGATTCATGAAGGTTTTGCAGACCTCTCCCTTCCCACTTGGGTACGGCGCCATGTGCGAAGCACATACAAGAATCTATTCCACTCGCCGCGCGCTTACTAGCGCCCGGCGCCATGTGCGAAGCACATACAACAATCTATTCCACTCGCCGCGCGCTTACCAGCACCCGGCATCATGCATATGGTTTCGCGGAAGCAAAATATACAGCGCAGATCGCTCGAGTGTAAAGGCCCGGAGCCTGATTCAGGATTCCGCGTGTTTCCATTCTTCGGCCAGGGAGCGCTTCATGGCGAGCATCCGGTCATGGACCATCGACTCCACGTTCTTGCGCGCTTCGCGCGTGAGACTCTTGGTTTCGATCGGCTCGCCGAACTCGACACATACGCGCTGATCCGGGGTGACATGGAGGCTGCCGGAGTGCATGACGTTCTGCGCGCCATAGACGCACATCGGCACTATGGGAACGCCGCTGAAGACGGCGGAGTACAGGCCGCCGCGCTTGAACTCGGCCAGACCCGACCCCTGGTAGATATAGCCCTCGGGAAAGATGAGGAGGTTGCGCCTGTCCTTGAGCCGGGACAGCATTTCCTTGAACGCCCGCGTCTCACCCTCGGCGTCCCCCTGATGCACCAGCACGCAGCGGCTCTTTTCGATCCAGTACTTCACCACGGGGACGCCCGTGAGGCCGACATTCACGACAAAGGCAGCCGGGAGAGGCAGGGACAGGTAGGCGATGACCGAGTCGAGGGGGGCCGAATGATTGCAGGCAAAGAGGTAGTTGCTCCCCGGGTCGATCCCTTCGGCGCCCCGAATCTCGAGCCTGACCTTGGCCATCGAAACGACCGTGCGGGCCCAGCGCTTCATGACTCCGGCGGCGTAGAACTCCCGGGCCTCGCCGCGCAGGCCGGCCGCGCGGGGAATCCAGCGGGCCGTCCAGAAGGTCGAGAGCAGGATCCGAGGGAAAAGGAGGGTGCGATCTTCCTTGAACGACTCCCTGAGCAGGGCCGCCGGGGGGAACACCGATCGCTCGATGATGATCTGGTAGCGGTTCTCGTTCCGCATCGGATCGGTCCGCCAGCCATCGTCCTCTACATCTTCCACTCGGCTATTCCTTGCTGATTATTCTACGATGAAGGCCACGTGAGGATGCCTGGCATCCCCACGTGGCCTCTGTTCCTGCCGAAGTCGCCTGTCAGCGGCCGGCCTTCTTGGCGGCCAGCTCACTTGCTCTGAGCGCCGCTGCCCCGGCCTGCCGCGCCTTCTCGCGCCGGGCTTCGATCGTCTTCCAGAGATCGACGAATGCCGAGGCTATGAAGACCGAGGAGTAGGTGCCCGTCGTGACGCCCACGATGATGCAGAGGGCGAAATCCTTCATGCTGCCGGTCGTGAATATGAAGAGCGCGATGCCCGACAGCAGGACCGTACCCGAGGTGATGAAGGTCCGTCCCAGCGTCTCGGTGACGCCCCGGTTCATGTTCTCGCGGAAGATGGCATTCGGATTCAACTTCACCTTTTCGCGGATTCGATCGTAGATGACGATGGTGTCGTTGATCGAGTAACCGACTATCGTCAGGATGGCCGCGATGATGGTCGTGTTGAACTCCATCCGGGTGAAGACTATGAAGGCGACCAGCACGAGCGCGTCGTGCACGACCGAAAGGACGGCGCCGATCGCGTACACCGGCTGGAACCGGAAGGAGCAGTACAGGAGGATGACGCCGAAGACGAGGAGGGTGAGCCACACGGCCTGCCGGGCCAGCGTCTGGGAGAAGCGGGCGCCGACGAACTGCGAGCTGTTCACGATGACGTTGTCGGCACCGAAAGCCGCACCGAGCGAGGTGACGAGGTTCGTATGAATGGACTGCGATGCGCCCTTGTCCGTACCCGAGTCTTCGATGCGGATGACAAACTCGCGATTTGCCGGATCTCCCGCGCGCTGGATGGACACGCTTCCGAAGGACTTGAGGGCCGCCCGGATGGACTCCACGGTCACCGCCAGCTGGTTCGGATCGGTGGACTTGTAGTGGAGAATGGTCGGCGCGGTCGTCAGGGTCGAATCGGTCTGCGAAGCCCCCATCATGAGATTCGAGGGGGTCGATCCGCTCGCTCGCAGATCCAGCGCAATGCCGGGAACAGCCTCAAGCGCGTTCGCGATGTCCTGGACGGTGGCGTACTTGTCGAAGGCGAAGGCATAGGACTTTGAGTCTCCGGAGGGAGCCTGGGAAATGAGGTCGATCTCGCTCTTGGTCACGGAGAGCCGCATGGTCCCGTCACCGGTGTAGGAGACCGCCATGGAAGGGGGTGCAAACTGGATGGAGGTGTTCAGTCCCGCCTGGAAGTCCACGCCCTTGCGGAAGCCCATGAAAAGCACTCCGAGCAGACCGGCGAGGATGATGACGACCGAGATGGGCACCGTGATCTTGAAGCTGCGGTCGAAGTTTATGACGCGCGTCATTTGACCCTCCAGGAGATGCTCGTGTGCTTCACCTTGAGGACGTCAGTCTCGAAATCGAATATCAGGTGGGACACGAAAAGCGATGTGAAGAGCGAGCAGATGGTGCCTATCGCGAGGGATACCGCGAAGCCCTGGATCGGGCCGGAACCCAGCTGGGCGAGGAAGAGCGCCGCGATGAGGTTGGTAAGGTGCGAATCGAAAATCGTCCAGAAGGCCTTGTCAAAGCCTGCCCGGATCGATGCCACGCGGCCCTTCCCCTGCCGGAGCTCTTCCTTGATACGCTCGAATATCAGGACGTTGGCGTCGACGGAGACACCGATCGTGAGAACGAAACCGGCGATCGAAGGCAGGGTCAGCGTGAGGCCGAAGGCCGAAAGGACGCCGACCATGATGAAGAGGTTGATGATCTCGGCGATCGCGGTGTTGATGCCCGCTCCCTTGTAGTACAGGAGCATGAATCCGATGACCAGAAGGAAGGCGATGGTCACGGCAAAGATACCCGCGTGCACCGCATCCTCACCGAGCGAGGCTCCGATGGCCTGCTGATTGACGACGCTCAGCTCGACCGGAAGCGCTGCGGTCCTCAGGAGGAGGGCGAGGTTCTGCGCCTCGTCCTGGGTGAAGCCCGTCATGCGGACCTGGTCCCTGATGGGCTCCTGTATCCGCGCGCCGGCCTTGACGCGATCGTCCAGGACGACGGCGAGGGTCTTGCCGACGTTGGCGGACGTCAGCTTGTAGAAGATGTCGCCACCTTCCTTGTCCAGGACGAAGTTCGTCTCGGGCTGTCCGGTGATCGGGTCGGAGGAAACCTGGGCGCTCGTGATGTGGTTGCCGTCCAGCCCGGGCGTTTCCGCGATGATCATGTAGCGTCCCGTGAACTCGTCGAGCCCGTAGTTGTCCTTCTTGTAGAACTTGCGGATGACGTATCCCGCGGGCACGAGGTTGGGGTCGGACACGGTGAGGGTCTTCTCGTCGACCGCGGTCGGGTTGTTGGTGAGAAGCTCGTTGAGCTTGTTCGTCGCGTCATCGTTGACGATATAGAAGGCGAGGTTGCCCTTGCCCATGATGATCGAGTTGATCCGCTCGGGGTCGGCCGCGCCGGGGATCTCGACGTAGATCTGGTCCTCGCCCTGCTGCCGGATCACCGGCTCGGTGAGGCCGAACTTGTCGATGCGGCTGTTCAGGACCTCGATGCCCCGCTTCATCGCGTCGTCCTTCTCCGCGGCGGACAGCGTATGTCCCAGCTTCTTGCCGAGGGCGTCCATGTCCGCCTGGATGACGACGCTCATGCCTCCGGAGAGGTCCAGTCCGAGCTGGATCGCCTTGCCGTGCTTGGCCTTCAGGTTCATGACCGCGGTGCGGTAGACGTTCTCGATCGCATCGTAGGCCGCGCGCTCGTTCTCGAAGGCCGCCAATGCGGTCGAGGCGGTCCAGGTCTTCGGCAGGGACCGGTGGGCGTCCCGGTAGGACTTCGATGCGGCCTGGATCACGCTCGAGAAACTCCCGGCCGCAAGCGGCGTCTGGTCGTTCTTCGCGGCGAGGGACTTGAGTTGGTTGAGATCGGCGACCGCCATGCTGCGCGCGTATTCGCGGATCTGCTCGCGGGAACCGACAGCGAGGGCTTGATCGGCCTTGTTGGTGAAGAAGTACCAGCTGAGTGTCGGCCACAGGAAGGCGAACGCGACGGCCATAACCGCCAGCACTATCAGGAATCGTTGAATCTTGCTCATTCCGCCTGCTCCAGATGAGGATATGGGCCGTCTGGGCTTCCATGGTATGGGGAGTCTCGCCGGCGGCGGAACTTCCCCGACGCTGGCCCCGGATAACGGCCCCGGGTTACGGGATTCGACCTACTTCTTCTCCTCTTCGGGCTTGCCGGAGGCGTTCTTGTCCTCGAACTCGGCACTCTTCTGCGTGACCGCCTGGATCGCAGACTTCGAGAACTCGAGCTTGGTGTCGTCATCGACCTTCACGACCACGGTGCTTTCCTTCACCGAAGTGACGACGCCGTGGATTCCACCGATGGAAACGACCTTGTCGCCCTTCTTCATGGCGGCCACCATGGCCTTCGCTTCCTTCTGCTTCTTGTTCTGGGGTCGAATGATGAGGAAGTAGAAAATGACGAACACGAGCCCGAACGTGATGATGGTGGAGACCATCGACATGCTCGATCCGCCGGCTTGCGCCTGCAAAATGACGAGTCCGGACAAGAACTTATCCATTACGGTTTCCTTCAAGTGAAGATTCGCGGAAGGCTAGCACGGATCGGAGGGAGGCGTCAAGTTTGGCGGGCCGGCGTGGCAGGCAGCCGCGGCTGCCCGGCGAAGCGGCGAGCCCGCCCCGGAAGCAGGAAGTTCGCGACGCTTCACCCGGTGACGGAGCCGGCCAGGGATACCCGGGCCGGTACGTTACGGGTCTGACTGCGCTATTTCGTTATGACCGTGCCGGCCTTGCCGTCGGCGGCGGCCGTCGCGTTCTCCATGCTCGTGATGATCACCTTAGCGCCGCCGCGCTTGATGAAGTCGCAGGCCGCCTCGATCTTGGGCCCCATGGAGCCCTTGGGGAACTGGTTTTCCGTCATGTACCGCTCGCACTCGGCGACCGTCATGGCGTCGAAGTACTTCTGGTCCGGCTTCTTGTAGTTGATCGCCACGCGATCCACACCGGTGAGTATAAGCAGTTCGTCGGCGCCGATGAGATTGGCGAGCAGGGCGGAGGCTCTGTCCTTGTCGATGACGGCGTCTACCCCGGAGAGGGTGCCGTCGGCCTCACGCTTGACGGGGACGCCGCCGCCGCCGACCGCGATGACGACCTTGCCGTCGTCGATCAGGTCCTTGATCGTACCTTTCTCGACCACGTCGAGGGGAATGGGGGAGGCGACGACGCGGCGATAGCCCCGGCCCGGATCCTCTTTGATCACCCAGCCGCGCTCGCGCAGTTTCTCCACCTGTTCTGCCTTGTAGAATGGCCCGACGTACTTCGTCGGATTCACCATCGAGGGATCCTTGGGATCGACCTCGACCTGGGTGACCACCGTCACGACGTCCTTCTCGACACCGGCCTTATGGAGAGCGTTGGACAGGCACTGGGCGATCATGTAGCCCATGGAGCCCTGCGTGTCGGCGACAATGACGTTCAACGTGGAGGGGGGTACCTGCGAAGAGGCGGCTTCGTTGCGGATGAGGTGCACGCCGGCCTGGGGGCCGTTACCATGCGAAAGGACGACCTTGTGGCCTTCCTGGATCATGCCCACGATGGCGTCCATGCTTTTCCGGGTGTTCTCGAACTGCTGCTCGACCGTTCCCTCGGTGCCCTCTTCGATGATGGCGTTTCCGCCGAGGGCGACGACGATAGTCTTCCTGCTCATACCCACTCCTGCGCTCACCGCGCCCGAATCGCGCGCGGCATTGGATACCCGGTGGACCGGGCCACCTGTGCCGGAATCCGGGAGGACGCAGTATACAGCATGGTCT
>DATJQN010000280.1:0-7237 GCA_035505775.1 Rectinemataceae bacterium
GAAAAGCATGCAGAAAAGCCTCGATCGAGCAGGTTTCATCCAACTATCCTCCGCGCGGACTATATCCGAATCGCTATACTTTTACCATGGCTTCAACTATAGTCGATTCCGTGATCTGCTCGCAGTGCGGAGAGCGGGAAGCCGATGTCTTCATCCGCAGAAGAGTTGGTGACGGAGTTCCGACAGCCGGCCCCGCCGGAATCGCGGATCTCGCCCTCTGTGAGTCCTGTGCCCGGGGGCGGGGCATGGTCGTCGGCGATGGACGGCTGGAACTCAGTCTCGGAGAGATCCTGCATTCCGCCATAGAGGACAAGCCTACGGAGGGCTTCCCGGTCTCCGGTCCCCCGCGGTGTTCCGTCTGCGGCATGGAGTACGCGACACTCATCAGGGAGCGACGCCTCGGTTGCGCCGCCTGCGCCGGGAACTTCAGGACCCAGCTTCGACGCCTTATCCCCCCCCTCGTTCTGAACGGAGCTACGGTCAACGAAACGCCGGCTCTGAAGCCATCGGCCGACCGCGGCAGTGCGCAACTCTTCGAAGCTTCGCCTCCAGCGCAGGAGGCGCTGCGCGGGGCTCCGGAACTCACTCCGCTTTTCCGGTATCCCGCCTTTGCCTACCCCCCCCCGGAAACCGACCCAACGGGGAGCGGCGCCGACGTGGTCATCGCCACGAAGGTGACCCTTTCCCGCAACATCGCCGGCTGGCCCTTCCTCGCTGCTTCGGCCCAGATCATCCCATCACTTCGCGTCATTCTTGCAGGGCTCTTTGATGGGGATTCCGGCTTTGACCTCCTTCGGCTCACCGCCTTGCCGCAGAGCTGGCGGCGAGCCCTCTCGGAGCGTGCTTTTGTGTCGCGCTCCTTCTCCTCCGACCCGGAGGCCGTCCTCGCCGCGTCACGCGCGCAGCCCGTCTATGTCGTTGTGGGCGACGGAGAACATCTGCGTATCGTTTCGCGGGTACCGGGGTTTGATAGTATACGGGCGCTTGGCCTGGCCCAGGCATGTGCCGATCATCTGAGTAGCCGGCTTCCGCCCGGCACGGACTTCGCGCGGGACGAGGAGTTCGGCTGGCTCTGCGCCCGTGCTGACGACTGCGGGACGGCTCTTTCGCTTTCGGCGGTGCTGCACCTGCCGGCGCTCGTTCTTGCGGGGCTGCATGAGCGCTACATCAAGAGCGTCCTCGCGGAGGGCGCGAGCGTTCGAGGGCTGTACGGCATCGACACGGAGGGCGCCTCGCCCTCGATCTTTGAAATCGAACTGGGACCGGCCGACGGCAGACCGGGCCGATCGGCTGCGGATCTGCTCGATTCCTGCGTGCGCGCCGGAATCGAGGCTGAACGCCGGGCGCGAACGGGGCTGGCAGCGACGCGTCGGGATTCGCTCGCCGATATGGTGGGCAGGGCCTTCGGGGTCTTGCGCTACGCCCGCCGCATCGACGCGGCCGAGGGACTTCAGGTGATTTCAAGGCTCCGGCTGGGTTCGCTGCTCGGCCTGGCCGCGGGCGCCGACGGCGCCGCCCTCGACGCTCTGCTCGAGGAAGTGGGGCCGGGCAGCCTGGCGGCGGCGATGGGACTGGACAGTCTGCCCGAGCGCGGGCAGGAAGAGGTCATGAGGGTAGTCCGGCTCCGCGGCGCTCTCACCGGGCTGCATTTGGTAGAGGGAGGTAGTTGATGTTCAAGGGACTGACGCATCGTGCTCAGCGGGTGCTCACGGTGCTCGCCCAGGACGAGGCGAAACGGACCCGCTCGGAGCAGCTCCTGCCGGAGCATGTGCTCCTTGCCATACTCAAAGACGGCGAAGGCATCGGCTTCAAGGCCATGCGCAGCCTCAAGATAGATACTCTGGAACTGCGGGACGATCTCGAGCGCTCGATAGAACATCGTAGGTCGGGCTTCGCCCTCGGCGATCTTCCGCTTTCACGCAGGACCCGTTCCCTCCTCGAAGGGGCCGCGGAAGAGGCCAACATGTCCGGCTCGGACTATATCGGCACCGAGCACTTCGTGGTTGCGGCGGCCAGGGAACAGGGCGGCGCTTTCGAGCGCTACCTGGGTCATATCGGCATATTCTACGAGCAGCTACGGGCTGCGGTGCGCCTCTTGCGGGAGCCGGCGGGAAGCGAGGAGCGGCGGGAGAAGAACGTCCAGCCCCTGGCCGGTACCGGCAAGTCTTCCACCCAGCGCACGCCCCTCCTCGACGAGTTTGCGCGCGATCTCACGGCCATGGCCCGTGAGGGAAGGCTTGACCCGGTCGTGGGGCGGGAGCGGGAGATCGGCCGCGTCATAAGGATCCTTTCCCGACGGTCCAAGAACAATCCTGTACTCGTCGGAGAGCCGGGGGTGGGCAAGACCGCCATCGTCGAGGGCCTGGCGCAGCGATTCGCGCGGGGGGATGCGCCCGAGGATCTCTCGAGGCGCCGCATCCTCGCGCTCGACCTTGCCGCAGTCGTGGCGGGCACGAAATACCGCGGGGAGTTCGAGGAGCGGCTCAAGCGGATCATGAAAGAGATCGCGCAGGCGGGCAATGTCATCCTGTTCATCGACGAGATTCACACCGTCGTCGGCGCCGGGAGCGCCGAGGGCACGATCGACGCGTCGAACATGCTCAAGCCCGCACTTTCCCGCGGGGAAGTCCAGTGCATCGGCGCGACCACCCTGGACGAATACCGCAAGCGCTTCGAGAAGGATGCCGCGCTCGAACGGCGATTCCAGTCCATCCTTGTCGAGGAGCCGGGAAGCCCTGAGACGATCGAGATACTCGAGGGGGTCAAGGCCCGCTATGAGGACTTCCACGGTATCGTCTATTCCCACCGTGCCGTCGAGGCGGCGGTGGAGCTTGCGCGCCGCTACGTGACGGACCGCTTCCTGCCGGACAAGGCCATCGACCTCCTCGACGAGGCGGGCGCCCTTCGGAAGGTGCTCAACCCGACCAAGCCCGCGGAGCTCGCGGAGATCGAGGACGAGATCAGAAGGCTCACCGAGGAGAAACTTGCCCTCGTGTCCACCCAGAACTACGAGAAGGCCGCGGAAGCCCGGGACAGGGTGCGGCGCCTCAAGGCGCGGCTGGAGTCAATCCGGGCGCTCTGGGACGAATCCGGGAAACGGGAGCGCGCGACCGTCACGGAAGACGAGGTACGCGAGGTCCTCGCCGAGGCCACCGGCATCCCCCTGTCCCGCCTCGCGGAGAGCGACGCCGAGCGGCTCCTCCGGCTCGAAAGCGAGCTCCACCGGCGGGTCATCGGGCAGGACGAGGCCCTCGCGGCCATAGCCTCCGCAGTCAGGCGCAGCAGGGCCGGCGTCTCGGATGGGCGGAGGCCCATGGGCTCCTTCATCTTCCTTGGGCCCACCGGCGTGGGCAAGACACTCGTCGCCAAGAGCCTCGCGGAATATCTCTTCGGAAGCGAGGACGCCCTCCTCAGAATAGACATGTCCGATTTCATGGAACGCCACAATGCCTCGCGTCTCGTCGGATCGCCGCCCGGATACGTGGGCTACGACGAGGGCGGCATGCTCACCGAACGTGTCAGGCGCCGTCCCTACAGCGTCATCCTGTTCGACGAGATAGAGAAGGCCCATCCCGAAGTCTTCAATCTCCTCCTCCAGCTGCTCGAGGAGGGCGAGCTCCGCGACAATCTCGGGCATGTGGTTTCCTTCAGGACGAGCGTCATCATCATGACGAGCAATGCGGGAGCGAGGGAAATATCCGTCGGTGGCCTGGGCTTCAAGCCCGATGATCGGCTGCTCAGCTACGCGGAAATCCGCAGCTCCGCCCTGGCCGAGCTCAAACGCCGATTCAACCCCGAGTTCGTCAACCGTGTGGACGACATCGTCGTGTTCAAGCCGCTTGATCGGATCGAGATCCGCAAGGTCCTCGAATTGCTCCTTGCGGAGCTCTCCCGGCGGCTCGGCGAGCGGGGCGTCGCCCTCCAGGTGCGCGCCTCCGCGAAGGCCGCACTGGCAGAGCGCGGCTATGACCCCGCCTACGGGGCCCGCCCCATGCGCCGCCTCCTTCAGACCGAGGTCGAGGACAAGCTGGCAGCCGAGATACTCGTGGGCCGCCTTGTGCCGGGCTCTTGCGCCTATGTCGAGCTGCGCGGGAATCGCATCACGCTGAAGACGCGCCGCGCCCGCGTCCGAAGGGACGATCCGCCCGTGCCGTCAGGCGGCCTGGCGGGCTAGCGCTCATCCGCGCCGATCAGCGAACGTAGCTCGCGCAGCCGCTGCTCATCGAGCTTGACCGCCAGGTTCTTCTCCTGAGTGGGAATGACGAGGCCTTTCGGACCGTTCTTTGCCCGGCGCAGGTACTTTACGAAGGTGTAATAGACGTCACCGCCTCCGTTCGACCGCCCCTTCGAGTAGTAGATGGCCAGGTTGCCTGCGTCCAATAGGATGTCGAGGGGGACGGTCTTGCCCTTTCGCGCCTTTACGAAGACATAGGAACCGGCCCAGTCGCGGGCATGAAGCCAGAGGTCAGAGCCGCGCACATGGCGACGGAGCAGCTCATCGTTTTCCTTGGCGGAACGTCCGACCAGCACTGTCCAGCCCTTTCTTTCGAGGGAGAGACCGGGATAGCCTCGCTCTCGCGTTTCCCGGACCGTACCGCCTTTGGCCAGGGCTCGGGCCAGCATCAGCGGATCCGCTTCTGCCTCCAGAGCGGTACGCTCCTCGTCAAGTTTTTTCAAGCCGGCTTCGCAGCCCTCCAGCTCGGATTCCAGCTCCTCGAGCCCCGAGCGCGCCTTGCGATGGCGCTCGTAGTAGGCCTGGGCATTGGCCACAATGCTGAGCCGGGGATCCACCGGAATGCTGACCTCGCCTCCACGGTAGAAGTCCTGACAGTCCAGGTATTTGGATTCAAGGGTCTGGGCCTGATTCGCCATGAGAATGTCGGCCAGCTCCCGCAGTCGCTCCGAATCCCGGTACTCTGCAACCTTCGCGGCCAGTTCGGCCCGGCGGAGTTCGAGCGATCTCCGCCGCTTTTCGAAGCGCTCCCGGGCCGTCTCGAGGAGTCGCTCGCGCGAGAGCTCGCCGCCGCGGGCGGCGTAGTAGTCTTCCACCCGCCTGTTGAAGCTGCCCTCGCCGGGCAGGTCGCGGACTTCGAAGACGCGGCCGGTCGGCCCCTCGCCCGCGAGGCGCGCCCTGCTCTGGGCGAGGAGCGATGCTTCGTCGAGGGCAAAGGCCTGTCCGGAGATTTCGCCCCGCCGGGGCCGGCGGGCTATCGCGTCGACGACAAGGCCCTCCCCGTCGACCAGCACGATATTGCCCGCCCCGCTCCAGAGCCGGGCGTAGAGGCTATAGAGCCGCGTCACCGGCTCGGCGGCATCCTCCTCATGGCGCGTCGTCAGGATGTCCATCCGCACGATGCGCTCGTCACCGAGCTGGGAAACCGACTCGATCCGTCCTCCGCGGATCCTGGATCGGAGACATTCCATGAAGCGCAAGGGACGGTCCGGCTTTTTAGGGGGAGATGAGAGGGAATGGATGCGGCAGGCTCCCTGGCCGACCGAGATGTACAGGTCGAGTTCTTTACCGGATTTATACAGTCCCAGGCAGATGGAATCGAAGGTGGGCTGTATGATCCGTTCAATTTTCGCGCCGACGAGGTCGAGCTCGGAGAGAACGAGATCGATTTCCTTCCAATTGAGCGACATTGCCTAGCGGCCGTGACAGTGTTTGTACTTCTTCCCCGATCCGCAGGGGCAGGGGTCGTTGCGTCCGACCTTGGCTCCTGTTCTGACCACCGTTGCCCCGTCAGGTCGGGCGGCGTCGGCCACGACAGACCGGCCCCCCGAGCCGCCGCCTGCAGCCTCGGCAGCTCCGCCGAACTGGCCGACCTCGTCATGGGAAGCCGACACCGAGCTGGTGGACATCACCGGTCGAGCCTGACGTTCCTCGGGACTCTGTATCCGGACGAAGAAGAGCCGCGTCGCGATGGAGCGGCGGATCTCGTCGATCATCTGGTTGAAGATGTCGAAGCCCTCGAGCTTGTATTCGGTCAGAGGGTTCTTCTGTCCGTAGGATCGCAGGTAGACGGCCTCGCGCAGGGCCTCCATGCCCTCGAGATGGTCCAGCCAACGGGCGTCGATGGCCTGGAGATACTGGAAGCGGATAAAGTGCGAGAGATTCTCGAGGCCGGCGAAATCCAGCTTGGCCTGCATATCGGCCCGCAGGAGCTCGAGAATCGGTTCCTTGAGGGTCTCGACATTCTTGGCCTCGGGCGCCTCGTACTTGAAGGGAAGCTGAACGTTGAAGTTCTCCTTCAACCCGGCCTGGAGCTCCGAGTAGGCCTTGGGCCCGTCCTTCCTGAGCGCCTCCGAGTACTGGTCCAGGAGGTCGTCGGTCATGTCGAGGGCCGTGTTCCAGACCCGCTCGCGCAGGTCGCTGTCCTTCAGAATGGCATCGCGCTGTTCGTAGATGAACTTGCGCTGCTCGTTGAGAACATCGTCGTATTCGAGCAGGTGTTTGCGGATCTCGAAATTGCGTTCCTCGACCTTTTTCTGCGCGTTTTCGATGGTCCTGTTGAGCAGGGGGTGGTAGATGGGCTCCCCGGGCTTCATGCCGATCCGGCCCATGAGGCCCTTCAGGTTGTCGCCGCCGAAGAGCCGCATGAGATCGTCGTCCAGCGAAAGGAAGAAGGATGAACGTCCAGGATCGCCCTGACGGCCCGATCGGCCGCGCAGCTGGTTGTCGATGCGCCTGCTCTCGTGGCGCTCGGTGCCGAGCACATACAGGCCGCCGAGCGAGCGCACCTCATCGTAGTCCCTGCGCCAGGTGGAGTACTCCACCTCGAGCGCCTTCCGGAACTCTTCTTCGGTCGCCGTGCTGCCCGCCCGCTTGCGGGCCCGGAACTCGGGATTGCCGCCAAGCTTGATGTCGGTGCCGCGTCCCGCCATGTTGGTGGCTATGGTGACGGAGCCCTTGGCCCCGGCTTCCGCGATGATCGTGGCCTCGCGGGCGTGGTTCTTGGCATTGAGGACTTCATGTCGCAGGCCGCGCTTCGTGAGCATCGCGGAGAGCTTTTCCGACTTGTCGATCGAGACGGTGCCGACGAGGATCGGCTGGCCGGTCTTGTGCACCGAGACGATCTCGTCGCAGATGGCCTCGAACTTGTCCGTCTCGTCAAGGAAGACGAGATCATCTTCGTCGTCCCGTACGACCGGGCGGTTCGAAGGTATGACAACCACGTCGAGGTTGTATATTTTCTGGAATTCCGGCGCTTCGGTGTCCGCCGTACCGGTCATGCCG
>DATJQN010000281.1:0-5202 GCA_035505775.1 Rectinemataceae bacterium
CTTCGTGCCTGACCGGTTGCGCGCTCCAGCCTCACTCGCGCTTGCGGCGGGACTCGCGCTCCTCGTCGCGGCCGGCGTTGAGGCGCTCTCCCCGGCGGTCGCGCGGGCCTTGGGCGTCTACCTTCCCCTGATTGCAGTCAGCTGTGTGAGCCTCCACGCCCTGCGCCGGGCCCCGGCGGCCGCAGACCTGATGCGCGGCGAGAGCACCGGCGCCTTCGGAGCGGGATCCCTGCTCGTCGAGGCCGCCCTTTACTTCGGGGCGGCCACGTTCATAGGCGCCGTTCGGGAACTCGCCGGCTCAGGCACGCTCAGCTTCCCGATGCCCGGCAGCCAGGCCTTCCTGTTCTCGCTGGGCGACAGCTCTCCGGCAAGGCTGTTCGCAGCGCCGGCGGGAGGATTCCTTGTCCTGGGATGTCTGGCCGCCGCATACCGGGCGATCCTCCGGGCCCGGAAAAGGAGCGCGTGATGAGCTACGTCGGCATCATCATTCTGACCGTGTTCGGCGCGAATGCGCTCCTCTCGTACGGATTTGCGCTCTGTCCCATTTCCCGCAACCGGGGACTCGTGAGACTGTACGCTCTCCTTGCCCTCGTCCTCGTGAACGCGCTGTCATCCGGTCTTCTCTGGGCCTTGCGCGGGTTTGTCCTGGCCCCATTGGGTCTGGAATCCCTCGATCTCCTCCTCTTCGTTCTGGTGGCCGTACCGGTGGTGCGCATACTCTTCCGCTCTGTGTCCGAACGCATACCCTCCCTCGCAGGACTCGGCCTTGCCGCCGATGAAATCCTCGTGAGTAGCATCGTATTCGGAATAGCCCTCGTCACAGCCCGCGCGGGCTATAGTCTGCCGGAGGCCCTGGTCGCGAGCGCCTCTTCCGCGATCGGATACTGGCTGGCCGTCGTCGCCCTGGACGCGCTCCGGGAGAGGCTCGAGCTCAGCGCCATCCCCGGGCCCTTCCGCGGCGCTCCCGCGATGCTCATTTCCGCGGGCCTGATGGCCATGGCGCTCATGGGAGTCGACGCGATGTTCGTCCGGAACGTGGTGGGACCGTGATGCCCTGGCTCAGCATGCTTTTTGCCTTTCTCCTCTTTGCCTGCGCCGGCTTCGGGGCGTCCTTCCTCACCGGGGCGTGGCGGCGCAAGCGACGCATGGATGCGGAACTCTTCCGGCTCGAACGCATGTTGCCCGGCTACGATTGCGGCCTCTGCGGCAAGATTGATTGCAGGACCTACGCCGTAAGTCTCCTCGACCACGGCACGGACCCCGCGCTCTGTTCACCGGGAGGCTCGGCCCTGGAAGCCGGTCTTCGCAGCTTCCTGGGGGACCGACAGGGTGACCCGCGGGGCACGCGCCTCTGCGCCGCAGTCGCCTGCGGCGGCGTCGCAGAAGTTGCGGCCGCCGCCTACCTTTACGACGGCCATAAAGACTGCCGGTCGGCGGCTGCCCTGTACGGTGGACCCAAGCGCTGCAAGGACGGCTGCCTTGGTTTTGGAAGCTGCGCCGCAGTCTGCCCCCATGGCGCTATCCGCATCGAGAGCGGCTGCGCAATCATCGATCGCGAGCTCTGCACCGGCTGCGGCCTCTGCGTGTCCATATGCCCCGTAGGGGTCATCCGGCTGCTGAGTGTCGGGCAGAAATGGCATGTGGCCTGTGCCTCGAAACGCGAACCGGAGCTGCGATTTGCCGATTGCAGGGCCGCATGCACTGCCTGCGGCGAGTGTGTGCGTCGCTCATTCAGGTCCGAGTTCAGCATGAGCCAGGGTCTGGCGGTCGCGAGCGAGCGGGGATCAGAGGCCAGCGCCGAGATAGCCGGGGCCTGTCCCACGGGAGCCATAGTAGCAGTCGGACATAGAAAAAAACGTTGATTCGCCTTTCGGAAGCTCCGGCCCTGCACTATAATGCCGCCTATATTTCCTAAGGAACGCCGCCTGATGCAGAAAAGTCACCTTATTCTTGGTACCTATAATCATCTCCCCGAAGGAGCGGACGAGTCACTCTTCGAGGAGACCTACCAAGTCTCCTGGCGTCCCTTCCTCTCGGTCCTCTACCGATTCCCCGACATCTCGGCAACCATGAACTACTCGGGCACCGCGCTCAGGTGGCTGGAGGCACGACACCCGGAATTCCTCATGCTTATGGAGGAAATGGTCCTTCGAAAGCAAATCGAGCTTCTCGGTGGAGGCTTCTTTGCCCCACTGCTCCCGCTCGTCCCCGGAGCCGACCGTCTGGGCCAGATCGAACTGCTTACAACCTATATTCGTAAGGCTTTCGGAAAGCGGCCCCGCGGCTGCTGGGTCCAGGATTACGCCTGGGAGCCCGGCCTCGCCTCGACCCTGCAAACCAGCGGTTTCGACTTCGCCTTCCTGACGGAACGGCACTTCCGTCTGGCCGGGCTCGGCATGCACGATCTGGGGACACCCGTCATGACGGAGGACCAGGGACGGAGCATCGCGGTATTTCCCGTGCTCGACGCCCAGGAGAGTTTCCCCGCCCCACTGGCTCCGGCCGACGCCGTCGAGGCTGCGCGGAAACGGATGGGGGAGCTCCCCCTGTACTGTATCCTCTATTCCGAAGCTGCGACGCGGAGTCTGTGGAGCGCCTCGAAACTTGAGTCGCCCGACGTCATGTTCGAGCGGGATTTCGCGGCACTCCAGAAGCTGAGCCTCGAACTCGAGACGACGACCCCCTCGCGCTACCTCCGGTCGATGCGTCACTTCAAGCGCGCGTACTTCCCTGGCAACGCCTCCTCGGCCCTCATGCGCGTCTATCGCGACGGTGAAGAGTCGAGCAAGGGAGGGGGCGAATCCCTCGAGGCGGGAAGCCTCCGCAGGCTCCTGCTGTGGCATGAAGAGAGTCTTGCCCTCTATTCCAAGATGCACTACGTCCGCATCCTCGTCGGTCAGCTTCGCGGCGACAAGTCCCGGAAGAAGTCGGCCCAGGAGGAGCTCTGGCGCGGCCAGTGCGGTGATGCCTACTGGTGCGCGCCATCGGGTGGGATCGCACAACTTTCAATCCGCGCCGCCGCCTACGGCGCTCTCATCGAGGCTGAAAAGACCACCAGGCTCCGCGGCAGCTTCGCCCCGGGCGTGATCGCCGCGGACCTCGACTTTGACGGCGTCAAGGAGATTCTGTATCAGGGCGCCGACCTGAACGCCTACGTCCACCTCAAAGGTGGCTGCCTTACCGAGTTCGATTCCCTCCGTTCCCGCTGGAACTATGTCAACGCGATGGGGCCGGGGAAAGATCAGGCGCGGCTCCTCTGTTTCCAGGACCGGTGCATGCGAAAGGGGGGCTTCGGCAGCGATGTCGGAGGCTTCTCCAATGCCTACTACAGCCTGACCGAATCGGAGCGCCCCGCGCACAGCGCTCGTCTTGCGCATGAGGGCTGGGTGGAAATCGGAGGGAAACGCAGGCCCCTGTCCCTGAAAAAGAACTATGTGTTCAGGAAGGGTTCCCTCTCGGCGGACTATGAGCTCGAAAACAGCTCGGCAGACAAGGTGAGTTTCCGCTTTGTCGTGGAGTTCAACCTGACCGCCGGACTGAGCCCGGCGGGGGTGAGTCTGGCGCAGGCGCACGGGCGGGACGTGAAGAGCCTGGACCCCTCCCACATCTGCGACGCCTCCGGCTCGACCAGCGTGCGCCTCGAGAACCTTAGGCAGTCCGAGCAGCTTGAAATCCGTTCGGAGACTGCCTTCGAGCTGCGCCACGAACCCATCTTCGCCGCGGCGACCAATGCCGGCGGAACCACCGACGCCTATCAGGGCTGCCGACTTCTCCTGGGCTGGGATGTCGAACTTGCCGCCGCGGCCACGGGGCGCTTTGCCCTGACTCTGGAGCTCAAGGCCTAGGTTCCGGCCGATTCGCCTTGCCGCGTTTCCCGGCTTCCGCTAGAATGCCGCCATGAGTATAAGCCCCCTCGATCCACAGACAGGACGCAGGCGCGTGCATCTGGTAGGCGCGAAGGGGACCGGCATGACGGCGCTGGCGGAGGTGCTCGCGGGCAGGGGTTTCAGCCTGTCGGGCAGCGACGTCCCCGATCACTTTTACACGGACGCCATCCTTGACGCCATCGGCGTCACCATGTTCGAGAGTTTCGACGCTTCCCATCTCGACCCCAGTGTGGATCTCGTGGTGCATTCTGCCGCCTATGGTCGAGAGAGCAATCCGGAGCTGATCGCCGCCGGAGCACGCGGGATACCGATCATGAGCTACCCGGAAGCGCTGGGCGAGCTCTCAAGGGGCATGGACGCATCCGGCATCGCCGGGGTCCATGGCAAGACCACGACGACGGCCATGTGCGGAGCGATCGTTGCCGCGCTGGGCATCCCCGCGACCGTCGTGGCCGGTTCCGCTGTGGGAGCTTTTGGGGGCCGGTCGACCCTGCGCCGGGGCGAGCGATTCCTGGTCGCGGAGACCTGCGAATATCGACGGCACTTTCTCAATTTCCATCCGCGGCGCATCGTGCTCACGAGCATCGAATCGGATCATCAGGATTACTACCCCGGTTTCGAGGACATATTCGCCGCCTTTATGGAGTACCTCCAGCTCCTGCCGCCCGGCGGGCAGCTCGTTTACTGCGCGGACGACGCCGGCGCTGCCCGCGCCGCGATGCGCCTTTCAGACGCAAGACCCGACCTTCGGCTGCTCGGCTACGGATGGCGGGCGGAAGGACCCTACAGAATCGAGTCCTACAAGGCACACGAGGGTGTCGCCGACTTCCGGCTCGCGGGGCTCAATCACGATTTTTCGCTCAGGCTTCCCGGGAAGCACCTCGCTCTCGATGCAAGCGCCGCCCTCGCGCTGTCCTTTTCCCTGCTCGGGGACCTGCGGCCGGATAGTCCTTCCGCCGCGGATCTGGGCCTGGCGGCCCAGGCGCTCTCCGCCTTCAGCGGTTCCAAGCGAAGGTCGGAGCGGCTCGGGGAGGCGGGCGGCGTGCTTTTCATGGACGACTACGGGCATCACCCGACAGCCATTCGCGAGACTCTGCGGGGGCTCAGGGAGTTCTGGCCCGCGCGGCGACTGGTGGTCGATTTCATGTCCCACACCTACACGCGAACGGCGGCCCTCTTCGACGACTTCGTCGCGAGCCTGGACGGCGCCGACCTCGTCATCCTTCACCGGATCTACGCCTCGGCGAGGGAAACGGCCGGTGTCGGCCAGGACAGCCGGCAGCTCTACGAAGCCCTTCGTGCCCGGCGCCGAGCC
>DATJQN010000282.1:0-2120 GCA_035505775.1 Rectinemataceae bacterium
GACGCGGAGGCCCTCCTTGCGCGTTAGGATCGCGCTGCCGCGGTTGCCCGGGAGAGGCCGAAGCCGCCTTCGCCGGCCCGGAAAAGGGTTCATCGGGGAATTTCGGGGAGGACTGTAGGTATGGACAACGGCAGATCCTGCAGAATCTTGAGCTTGTCGAAGGATCAAGAGCGCAGGGAGGCCGCCGTTGTCCACCCCAGAGTCTATCGAGCGTCTTGGCGATTGGAAAGGCTATCGGGTTGGGGCCGTTGATCGGTACGAGGCGGGGGTCAAGGGACTTCGACGCCAGGCCTGGATCGAGCTGCAGCCGGATCCTGGTCGGGAGAAGCGCTGCAGCGGCTGCAACGAGCTCGTGGACGGTGTTCACGAGTACCAGGAGCGTTGGATTCAGGATTTGCCCGTCTGGGGGGCGGACACCTGGTTGTTGGTCTATCGCTGTCGCTTGGCTTGTCCCCGCTGCGGCCCCAAGCTCGAGCAGCTGGACTGGGTCGATCGCTACGCGAGGGTAACCCGACGGCTGGCGGACAGTGTCGCTCGTTTGTGCCAGGTGCTTCCGATCAAGCACGTCGCAGAGCATTACGGCCTGGGGTGGGAGACGGTCAAAGCCATCGACAAGGCGTCGCTCGAGCGGTCGTTTGGTTCCGTCGACCTGTCGGACGTCGAGGTCATCGCGATGGACGAGTTCGCGTTGCAGAAAGGGCAACGCTACGCGACCGTCGTGGTGGATCCCAGAACCAAGCGAGTCTTGTGGGTGGGCCGAGGCCGAAATCGGGAAGACGTCCGACCGTTCTTCGAGCTGCTGGGCCCCGAGGGCTGCGCTCGGGTGAGGGCCGTGGCGATGGACATGCTTCCCGCGTTCGAGCTGGAGGTCCGGCACCACTGCCCTCAGGCCCAGATCGTCTACGACCTGTTCCACGTCGTCGCCCGGTACGGCCACGAAGTCATCGATCGGGTTCGTGTGGATGAAGCCAATCGCCTACGAGACAATCGGCCAGCTCGCAAGATCGTGAAGAGCGCGCGCTGGCTGCTGCTGCGAAATCGGGAGAATCTCCCGACCCCCGAGGATCGAATCCGGCTGAAAGAACTGCTCCAAGCCAACAAGGCGCTCATGACCGTCTACGTTCTGAAAGACGATCTGAAGCAGCTCTGGAGCTACCGAACCGAGGGCTGGGCCAGGCGTTTGTGGAAGGACTGGTATCGGCGCGCAATTCGAAGCCGGATCAAACCTCTACAGCATTTCGCGAAGAAACTGGTTCCCTACGTCCCTGGGATCTTGGCGCACTGCCGCTGGCCCTTCCACACCAGCTTACTGGAAGGAATCAACAACAAGATCAAGGTCATCAAGCGGATGGCCTTCGGCTTTCGAGATCACGCCTATTTCTTCCTCAAGATCCGGGCCGCTTTCCCCGGAATTGCCCGATGAACCCCAAAAAGGGCCGTCTGTGAACCCATGCCGCCTCGTCCGCGCCTGTGGTCACGGCGACCCAGCAGGTGTCGCCGCCCGGGACGGATCCGGCGCGAACGAAGCCCTCCGTCTCGTCCCCCGGGCCGGATGCGTTCGCAGACAGCCCTTTTTCGGGTTGGCGAGAACGCATCCGGCCCGGGGGGCGAGACGGAGGCCCGGCCGAGAACGGGGGCGGCGCGAGGGCCACGGTTCAGCAGATGCGGGGGAGGTCCATGCCGGAGAGGAGGTCGACGGGGCGCTCGCCCCCGATGCGGGTGCGGAGGAGGACGGGGACGGAGCCGGGAGGGGCGGCGGCCACCTCGCCGATGCGGGCGGCGCCGCGCCCGAGGGGGTGGGAGCGCAGCGCGTCGAGGGCTCGGTCGGCGTCGGGGGCGGCGACCCAGACGAGGGCGCGCCCCTCGGAGGCGAGATAGAGCGGGTCCAGGCCGAGCATCTCGGCGATGGCGGTGACCTCGCCGCGCACGGGAAGACTCGCCTCGTCGAGGACGATGCGCACGCCGGCGCGGGCGGCGACCTCGTTGCAGGTGACGGCCGCCCCTCCGCGCGTCGGGTCGTGCATCGAGTGCACGTCGGCGCCCGAGGCGAGGAGCGTCTCGACGAGCGACGCGAGCGGGGCGCAGTCGGACCGGAGGCCCGGCCCCGCCATGCCGTGGCG
>DATJQN010000283.1:0-2584 GCA_035505775.1 Rectinemataceae bacterium
GAGCCAGGGGCTGCTCCGGATCCGGTCTGTCCCTCGCACTTCAAACTTGAGCCTGCTCGTCCTTCTCCATATTTTAGGACAGTGACGGCGTGATGACGAGGACCCGCACGGAGGACCACGATGTCAAGAGGATTGCAGCTCCATGTCCAGATTGAGATTCATTCGACCCCCCAGGCGGTCTGGGACGCGCTGACCAAGCCGGAATTGGTCAAAAAGTATCTCTTCGGAACCGAGATGAAGGCGGACTGGAGAGTCGGCGGAAAGATCAGCTATTCAGGCGAGTGGGAAGGCAAACGCTACGAGGACAAAGGCGAGATCAAGGTCTTCGAACCGCGGAAGCTCTTCGTCTCCACCTATTGGAGCCCCTTTTCCGGGCTGCCGGATGCGCCCGAGAACTACCAGACTGTCAGCTACCGGATCAGTCCGCAGGGCGACGCTGTCCTCCTCGAGCTTACCCAGGACAACATCAAGGACGAGGCCGCGAGAACCCATTCCGAAGCGAACTGGAAAAAGGTTCTGGAAGACTTGCGGGCGGTTGCGGAGGCGGGGGCCTAGTGTGCCGTCCCGGTGATTCGCTCGCGTACACGCGAACACGCGGGCTTCCCTGACGTCACACCGGCCCCCCGCGCCGCCCATATCCTCCGCCGTATGCCCTAAACCCGGCCCCCCGGCCCGCCGAACATTGAAAGGCAGGAGGAAGGCCAGAAGTGATACGCGGCTGGTATACCGGTGCGAGCGGGATGACCGCCCAGCAGGTCAGGCTCGATGCCATCTCCAACAATCTCGCCAACGTCGACACCGACGGTTACAAGCGCGACGTCGCCGTGCACAAGGCATTCGCCGAGCTCCTCCTCAGGCGCATGAACGACGACGGCCAGACCCTCAACCCCTTCGGCTCGGCCGACATGGCCCCGGTGGTCGGCAAGCTCGGCACGGGCGTCGAGACCAACGAGCTCTTCACCGAGTTCGAGCAGGGCTCCCTCAAGCAGACCTCGAGCGACTTCGACATCGCCCTCGACGGGAAGGGTTTCGTGGCCATCCAGACCCCCTTCGGCGAGCGCTACACGCGCAACGGTTCCTTCATCCTCGGCAAGGAGGGCTATCTCGAGACCAAGGAGGGCTACCCCGTCCTCGGCGAGAACGGCCCCATCCAGGTCAAGGCCAACAACTTCAAGATCGACAAGGACGGCAATGTCTTCATCAACGAGAGCTTCCAGTCGGACCCCTTCCGCCTGGTGTCCCGCGACGAGAATACCTGGGACAAGACGGTGAAGCTCGACCGCCTCAAGATCGTGGACTTCAACAAGGACCGTTTCCTGGCCAAACAGGGCTCGAGTCTCTGGCGCTCGACCGATCTCTCGGGCGACGCCGCGATCATGACCAAGGGCACGCGCCCCCAGGTCCTCCAGGGCTTCACCGAGGCGAGCAACGTGAACCCCGTCCTCGAGATGGTGCAGATGATCGAAGTGAACCGGGCCTACGAGGCCAACCAGAAGACCATCCAGGCCGAGGACTCCATGCTCGGCAAGCTCATAAACGACGTCGTCAAGGTGTAGGGGCGCGAGCCGCACCCCCGGAGGAATAGATGGTACGGAGCCTTTGGACCGCCGCAAGCGGCATGATCGGCCAGCAGGACAGCATCGACACGATCTCGAACAACCTCGCCAACGTCAACACTTCCGGCTTCAAGAAGATGCGGGCCGACTTCGAGGACCTCATCTACCAGACCGAGCGCGTGGCCGGCACTCCCGCCACCGAGGACACGGTCACCCCCGTCCCCGTGCAGATGGGCCACGGCGTCAAGCTCGCAGCCACCCAGCGCGACTTCGGCCAGGGCGCCCTGCAGAACACCGAGAATGTCTCCGATGTGGCCATCGAAGGCGACGGATTCTTCCGCGTCATGACCTACGACGGCTCCTACGCCTATACCCGCGACGGCTCCTTCAAGATCGACTCCAACGGACAGTTCGTCACCGCGGAAGGCTACAAACTCATGCCCGGCGTCACACTGCCCCAGGGCTTCATCCCCGATACCCTCACCATCTCGCAGGACGGCCGCGTCAGCGTCAAAGTCCCCGGCCGCGACGACCCCGTCCAGGTCGGTCAGCTCGAGCTGTACCGCTTTCCCAACCCGGAGGGTCTCACCGCCGCGGGCGACAACCTCTACAAAGTGTCCAACGCCTCGGGCGACCCCATCACCGGCCAGCCGGGATTCGACGGCATGGGCAAAACCATCCACAAGTTCCTCGAGATGTCCAACGTCTCCGTGGTGCGCGAGATGGTCCAGATGATCGTCGCCCAACGCGCCTACGAGTTCAACTCCAAGGCCATCCAGACGAGCGACAACATGCTCGGCACGGCGACGAGCCTGAAGCGGTAGTATGAACATCACCGATCTCGCGGATTTCTACTATCGCAACCAGGTCCCTGGCACCCCCGCCGCCGGCGCTCGAGGCCGCACTGCGGCAGGCGCAGGTCAGCGACCCAGCGCCCTGCCCCAGGTCCAGGGCACGGGAGCCAGCATCGCGGACACGTCCAGGATTGACAAGAAAAGTCCCCTCTATGACCAGTGCCAGCAGTTCGA
>DATJQN010000284.1:0-11751 GCA_035505775.1 Rectinemataceae bacterium
GCCCCTTCCACCGGCGCTCGACTCGGCCCTCTCGATCCTGAGCGCGCGTCTCCCCCTGCTCGGAGGCGGCGGGACGGTTTCCATCCGCGGCGACGTGCCGGTCGGCCTTGGGCTCGGCTCATCGGCGGCGCTCTGCGTCGCTCTCGCCGAGGCGGCGCTTCGCCTCGGGCAGTCGAAAGAGAATGAGGAGGTCACAGACCGCGCCCCCGACCGTCGGCTCGTCTGGCAACTGGCCCATGCCGCCGAGTCCGCCTTCCACGGGCGGCCCTCGGGCATCGACACCGGCCTTGCTGCCCTCGTTCACGCTCCCTATACCGGCCGCGGCGGGACACCCGGAGGGACCCCCGGAGGGACAGTCCGCCTCGAGCCCCATCCCCCCGACCTGCCCGGCGTCTCAGCTCAGGCCTGTCCTCCCCTCCACCTCGTGGTGGGGGCGCTGCCGCGCAGCTCGAACACGGCGAGCCTGGTCTCCTCGCTCAGCGGGCGCCTCGTCCGGGATGCGGACGCCGCGCCCACGATGCGCTTCCTGGGCCGCCTTACCGACGAGGCGGCGTCCGCCCTCCGCCGCCCCGATTTCGCTCCGGCCCTGGGTTGCCTGGCAAATGAAGCCGAAGCGGCGCTCGAGAGTCTGGGTCTGGTTCACGAAGCCCTCCGGCCCCTGATGAACGCCGGAAGGGAGGCGGGGGCCCTGGGCGGCAAGATGAGCGGGGCCGGTGGAGGCGGCGCGTTCTACCTCGTGTTCGAGGACGCGGATTCGGCGGCCGCGGGAGCCGAGGCGGTCGGCCGCGAGGCGCTAAAGCGGGGAATCTCGCTTCCCTGGCCCGCCCATGCGCTTCGGATAGGCGGCTGAGCTACGCGGCTCAGCCGGCCGCCGGGGCCCCGTCGGGGTCGAACAGGAAGCGCTCGGGATTGTCGTGGCAGAAGCGGCGCAGCTCCTCCTCCCCGAAGGGGGCATCGGCAAAGACGCGGTAGTAGTCGGCGTAGGAGCGGATGCGGGAAAGATTCACCATGAAGTCCGAGCCGAACATGAGACGGTCGAGGATGAGGGCCGAGCGCGGAGGGCCTATTCGCTCGACGTATCCGGCCAGCCAGCGGTAGTACTCGGGCTCGGTCCCGTTGAACGAAAAATCGGCATATACGTTGGGGTACTCCTCCATGAGTCCGACGATGCGATCCGTCCACTCGGTGCTTTGGCTTCGACCTATCGCCCTGAGGTACTGGATCCCGAAATGGGCGAAGTTCAGATGGAGCCGGGGGAAACGCTCGAGGACGGAGGCCCAGCGCGCCGGAGAAGTGAAGGCGAGCGACTGCTCGAGCGGAACGACGCGGAAACCCTGATCGTCGCAGTGCGTGGTGACGGGTATCCGGCGCTCCTCGCAGAAGGACCACAGCAGCTCGAGCTTCTCGCGCTCCGAGGCTCCGTCGGAATTATCCGGCCAGGGATCGAACCCGAGCGGCGGATAGACCTTGACCCCGGCAAAGACCGAGTCCGGCCGCCCAGGCTCGGTGTAGTCGGCCATCGCGCGGAAGGCGTCCGAGGAGGCCTCGCGCGATCGGGAGAAGGTGGCGAAGTTCTCGGTGAGCAGTGCCCGGAGGCTGTCCGGGTCGTGACGTCTCGTGTCGATGCCGAGGAAGGGCCGTATTTCGAGGAAGCCATCGGGACGCTCCAGCCGATAGGCCCGGATACCTTCCAGCAGATCGCGGGTCTGCAGTTCCACGGGCTTGGCCGCCTGACGGTTGTAGTAGATTCCCGCGGGCTGCGGCCCCCCGACCGAGAAATCCATGATGAGCGGCACGAGGAGCAGCCGGTCGAAGCCCAGCTTCCCGATGTGGAGCTTCCCGTCGACGATCATGGCCTCCTCGCTCTCATCGGTGGAATAGCGGCCGGCAAGATCATCCTCCATCAGCCCGAATATGGAGCCGACATCATTCTCCATCACGGCGAGCATGTTCCGGACGCGTTCTCCCGTCTTGAGAAACAGGGAGGAGATCAGGTAGTTCGGTGTCGCGGCGTAGGAGAGCAGCGATTCAAGCCGCCTGCTCCGCACGGTCTCGATGAAGGCGAGGAAACTCGGATGCGAGAGCGTGAGTGCGTGCAGATGCACGTCGACGAAGGTCAATGAAGCCATGCCCATCCTCCCACCTTCCCGCTCAACAGTAGTGCTTTCTCCGGCCGGAAGAATAGAGGAGCGCCGGACTTGCCGAGCCCGGGCTCTTCGCGGCAGATTCTATCGATGGCCGAGAGCATCGCCTTCCTCGTCTCCTGCTTCTATGTGTTCGCGGTGATGGCCCTGGCGGGTCTCCTCCGGAAACGGGGGCTCGTCGGACCAGAGACGGCGAGAAAGATAGTGCATATCGGAGCCGCGCACTGGTGGTTCTTCCTCATCGCCTTCTTCCGCTCGCCGCTCGTCATGCTCGCCGGCCCCCTCTGCTTCCTCCTCCTCAACCTCGCGTCGTACCGGTTCCGCCTGTTCCGGGTCCTCGAGGAGGCCGCGCGACCGGGACGTTTCGGAACGCTCTACTTCCCGCTCTCGCTCGCACTGCTCGCGATTCTCGTTGCGCACGGCCTCCTGAGCGCCTGGGTCGCCGGCATCGGGGTGCTCATCATGGGCTGGGGCGACGGACTCGCCGCAGTGCTGGGCTCCCGTCTCGGCGCGAAGGCGGCGGAACCCTCGGCCGCAGTGGGCGCCAAGAGCGCTGTCGGCAGCCTCACGATGTTCCTGGCCTCCTTCTGCGTGGTCGTCCTCATGACCCTCGGATTCGAGCCATCCGTGGCCAGCGGGGAGGTCCTGCTTCGCGCCCTGGCCACCGCGCTCTGTGCCAGTCTCGTGGAACGCGCCACGCCCTGGGGCATGGACAACCTCAGCGTCCCCGTCCTGAGCGCGCTCTTCTACCGTTTTGGCGCCACCTCCGGAGGCGTCGCAGCCCTGTTCGTTGTCGCTGCGGCTGGCTCGGTGCTCGCCTCGGCCATGGCATGGAAGATGGAAGCGCTCAGCAGGGAAGGGGCCGTGGCCGCCTCCTGCGTCGGAACGGCCGTGATCACCCTGGGGGGCTTCGGGGCCTTCGCACTGCTCATGACCTTCTTTGTCTCCGCGACGGCCGTCGGCCGCGTTGCCCGCTCGCGGGTCCCGCCGAGCGGCATAGAAGCCAAGGGCGGGAGGCGCGACGCGCTTCAAGTGCTGGCCAACTCCTGGGCGGCGGTGCTCGCCCTGACGCTCTGGCGTCTCACGCTCTGGCCCGGATTCCTCGTGGGCCTCGGTGCAGCCCTCGCGGCGGCCAACGCCGACACCTGGGCCAGCGAGCTCGGCCTCCTGAGCCCCGTAGCGCCGCGCCACATTCTGACCGGAAAGCCCCTCCCCGCCGGCAGCTCGGGCGGCGTCAGCCGGCTCGGTTATGCGGCTTCGGCGGCCGGCTCCCTCCTGGTGTCGGCCGTCTTCTGGCTGTGCCCGGGAGTCCCGGGTGACAGTCGTTCCGGGCACGGGGCAGCCGGGGTCATCGTGCTGGTCGCGGGTTTCGCAGGCTCGGTGATCGACTCGGTCATCGGCGGAACGCTTCAGGCGCAGTACCGTTCCAGACGCACGGGACTCGTTACGGAGCGGCCCGCCGAGTCCCGGGAGGCCAATCCCCTTGTGCGCGGCTGGAGGATCGTCACCAATGACACGGTCAACGCCCTCTCGACTCTCGCCGCCGGAGCTCTCGCGGTCATCGCGTCCGCTCTCATCTAGGCTGGCCCGGAAGTTCCTGGCGCCCCCGCCCGCGATGCCCTATGATGGACAGTACCTTTTTCGTGCGGAGGCTGGGCATGGCACAGATCGTCGTCTTGGGGGCGGGCATCGGCGGCACGCCCGCGGTTTTCGAGCTTCGCAAGAAGCTCGGAGCCGGACACCGGATCACGCTGATAAATGCGGTCGACTACTTCCAGTTCATCCCTTCCAATCCCTGGGTGCTGGTGGGCTGGCGGACACCACAAAAGGTCTCCGTCCCCCTCGCCAAGCCCCTCAGGAAACGGGATATCGAGCTGGTTGTCGGCACGGCCTCGGCCATCCACGCGGATGCCCGAACGGTCGAGCTCTCCGACGGTCGCACGGTCCCGTATGATTACCTCCTCGTCACCACGGGAGCCAAGCTCGCCTTCGACGAAGTGCCCGGGCTCGGCCCGCAGGCTTTCACCCAGTCGGTCTGCACCCTCGACCACGCCTCGCAGGCCTGGGAGAAATATCAGGAGTTCCTCAAGAACCCCGGCCCGATCGTCGTCGGCGCGGTCCAGGGAGCGAGCTGCTTCGGGCCCGCCTACGAGACGGCGCTGATCATCGATGCGGACCTCCGGAAGCGCCGACTCCGTGACAAGGTTCCGATGACCTTCGTCTCGAGCGAGCCCTATGTCGGCCATCTCGGTCTCGGTGGTGTCGGCGACTCCAAGGGCATGCTCGAGAGCAAGCTGCGCGAGCACAGCATCTCCTTCATCGTGAACGCCAGGGTAAAGGAGGTCCGGCAGGGCGAGATGGTGGTGATCGAGCACGGCGCCGATGGTCAGGCCGCTGGCGAGCGCACGATTCCCCAGGTCTTTTCCATGCTGATACCGGCCTTCAAGGGCGTGGACGCGGTGGCCGGCGTTCCCGAACTCTGCAATCCGCGCGGCTTCGTGTTCGTGGACGAACACCAGAAAAGCAAGAAGTATCCGAACATCTATTCGGCGGGGGTCTGCATTGCCATCGCGCCCAAGGAACCCACTCCGGTGCCCACGGGGGTCCCCAAGACGGGCTACATGATCGAGTCGATGGTTTCCGCGGCTGTGGACAACATCAAGGCCGAAATCGAGGGTCGGCCGCCCGAGGCCCTGGCCAGCTGGAACGCCATCTGTCTGGCGGACTTCGGCGACTCGGGCATGGCCTTCGTGGCCATCCCGCAGATTCCGCCGCGCAACGTCACCTGGACCAGGGAGGGGCGTTGGGTCCACCTCGCCAAGATCGGCTTCGAAAAATACTTCATGGGCAAGATGCGATCGGGCGTTTCTGAGCATGTGTACGAGCGCTGGACCCTGGACCGGCTCGGAATAGACCGCATCAAAGCCTGAGGCAGCCGCAGCCATCGGCGGCGTCAGGGATCAGCCGCGCGCCGGTACCCGGAACGGCGCGCGGCACTGCACAGCGACGGGCCGGCGGCTCCCCTCCGGGAGTCCGGCCGGCCCGTCGCCCCTCGGCCTCTCTATGCGTTCAGTAGTGCCCGCCCTCCTCGGCCATCCCCGCCTTCGTAAGCTTGGTGCGGAAGAAACGATACACGAGGAACTGGTACACGATGACGATCGGAACGAATATGCAGGCGACGATGGTCATCACCTTCAGCGTGTAGGGTCCTGAGGACGAGTTGAAGGCTGTCAGGCTCGCCGCTGCATCGAGACTCGAGGGTATGAGGTTGGGGAAGAGTCCGACCAGCGCGGTCGCCACGACGAGGACGATCGTGGCGCAGGAGGCCGCGAAGGCGCCGAGGGACTTCCCCCCCGCGTGCAGCAGCTTCACGGCCACGAGGGCAGCCACCGCGAGAAGCGGCACGAGGATCCAGATCGGGTGGGCGAGGTAGTTTCCGTAGAGCTTCGTGGCAAAGGCCGTCGCAACCAGGAATACCACCGCGACCCCCAGCACGACGAACCAGAGCGCGGAGGCGAGGCCGCGCGAACGCGCGGAAAGCTCGTCCTCCGTGCGATACTCGAGCCAGAGCGCCCCGTGCTGGAGAAAGAGGACTATGAAAAGCACGGCCGTCAGGAGGCCGTAACCGTTGAACAGCATCCAGAAACTGCCCTTGTAGCCGTCGACCGCGATGGGCAGGCCCTGGAAGATGTTGCCGAAGCCGAGTCCGAGGACGAGGGGCGCGGTGAGGCTCGTCACGGCGAGGGCCCAGTCCCAGCCGGAGTGCCAGCGGCCGCCCTCGGACTTGGCGCGGAACTCGATGCTGACGCCCCGGATGATGAGCGAGAAGAGGATGAGCAGCATGGGCAGATACAGGAAGCTGAACATGGATGCGTAGGTGAGCGGGAAGGCGGCGAAGGTGGCGCCGCCTGCGGTGATGAGCCAGACCTCGTTGCCGTTCCAGATCGGACCGATGGCGGACAAGGTCATGCTCCGCTCGGTCTCGTCGCGTGCGAGGAAGTTGCGCAGCATTCCGGCGCCGAAGTCGAAGCCGTCGAGCATGAAGTAGACGGCCCAGAGCGTGCCCCAGAGTATGAACCACAGGATTTGAAGTGTCATCGTGCGTCCCCCCTATTCCTCGATCCTGCGCGCGTACTTCACAAGCAGGAAGGCGTCCACTGCGGCGAGCGTACCGTACAGCAGGATGAAACCGACGAGCGATATGAGCACGTCTCCTGCGCTGATCGAGCGGGAGAAGGCATCCGCCGTCCTGAGCAGACCGTATACGATCCAGGGCTGCCTTCCGAACTCGGCGAGAATCCAGCCGAGCTCGCAGGAGACATAGGGCAGGGCGAGGGCCGGAACCATGATCCACAGGAACCAGCGCACGTTCATGAGCCGGTCCCTCCACGACAGCACGAGGGCGATCAGGGCGAGGAGGACGAAGAGGAAGCCGAGGGCCACCATGAGCCTGAAGCTCCAGAAGGCGATCCCGACCGGTGGACGCTGGTCTGCGGGAAAGTCGAGCAGACCCTTCACGGTGGCGTGGGGGTCGTGATAGGAGAGGATGCTGAGCATGTTGGGAATGGCCATGGCCTCGATGCTGTTGCGCTCGGCCTTCGGCTGGGGGACTTCCAGCAGATAGAAGGGGGCCGAGCTGGCCGTGCTCCACTGCGCTTCCATGGCGGCAAGCTTGGTGGGCTGGTATTCCGCCACCTGGCGTCCCGAAAGGTCCCCGGCGAAGATGATGAGGACTGAGGCCGCGAGACCCACCGTTGCGCCGAGTCTGAAGGAACGCTTGAACATTTCCGTGCTGCGGCCCCGCAACAGGTGAATCGCGGAAATGCCCATGATGAAGAATGAGGCGAGGGTGAAGGCCGCCATGCTCGTATGGAAGAGCTTGATCCAGGCGTAGGGGTTCCAGATCAGAGCGCCGAAGCTCGTCAGCTGGGCGTGGCCGGCGACGATGACGTAGCCCCGCGGCTTCTGCATCCAGCCGTTGGCGAGGAGGATCCACAGGGCCGAGAGGGTGCTGGCGCCGGCGACGACCCACATGATCGCCGCATGGACACCCCGCGACACGCGCTTCCAGCTGAACATCCAGAGCCCGATGAAGGTGGATTCGAGGAAGAAGGCCACGGTGGCCTCGATGGCGAGCGGCGCCCCGAAAATGTCGCCGACGAACTTGGAGTACTCCGCCCAGTTCATGCCAAACTGGAACTCGAGCGTGATGCCCGTCACCACGCCGACCGCGAAGTTGATGAGGAAGAGCCTGCTCCAGTATTTCGTCATCTTCAGATAGGTCTCGTCGCCGGTGGTCGCGTACCGTGTCTCCATGTAGGCCACCAGGGCGCTCAGGCCGAGGGTCAGCGGCACGAACAGGAAATGGAAGATCGCGACCGTGGCAAATTGGACGCGAGACAGAGCTTCTACGCTCATTAATTCCCCCTTCCGCACTGTTATGTGGCTCCGAGTATCGCACAGCGGAGCTTGGCATTCCAGTGAAAACTCTCCTAGACTCTGGGGACATGGAATCCGATGCCCGCTGGCTTGACGAACGCGGCAGGCCCGCCCGCCGACACCTCGTTCTGACCGTGGCGCTCGGCGAGATCACAGGACTGCTCCTCATCCTCCAGACCGGGCTGCTGGTGGCCATCGGGAACGGTGCGATCATCGAAGCCAGAAACCTGCCCTCCCTGTGGCCCTACTTCGCCGCTCTTCTGGGCGTCATCTGCCTTCGGGCCGTAGGCTCGTGGGGCGGAAAGCGCGCCGCCTTCGAAACCGCCTCCGCCGCAAAACGGAGCATCCGACACGGTCTCATCGGGGGACTCCGCAGCATCGGCCCCCTCCGCCTGGCCGGGATGCGCGCCGGGGAGACTGCCAGCGTGGTCGTGGACGCGGTCGAGTCCGTGGAAGGCTACTACGCCGGCTATCTCCCGCAGCGGGCCATTGCCACGCTCCTGCCTTTCTCCGTACTCGCAGTGGTCTTTCCCCTCGACTGGCTTTCCGGCCTCGTGCTCGTGCTCACCGCCATCTTCCTTCCCCTCAGCATGATCGTGATCGGCGAGGAAGCCCATGCGCGAAATCAGCGCCTGTGGTCCTCGCTCGCCCGGATGAGCGGACGCTTCCTGGACGCGCTCCGCGGCCTGACGACGGTCAAGATCTTCGGGGCCACGCGCCGGGAACTCGCCGAAATTGAGCGCAGCTCGGAAGAGTACCGCGGCGCGACGATGTCCGTGCTGCGCATCGCCTTCGTCTCGGCCTTCATGCTGGAACTCGTCACCGCAGTCAGCATCGCCATCGTGGCCGTGCTCACCGGGCTCCGTCTCCTGGGCGGTACGATGCGCTTCTATCCGGGCTACTTCATCCTCCTCCTCGCTCCGGATTATTTCCTGACCCTCAGGACTCTGGGAACGCAGTACCACGCGCGGATGGAGGCAGCGAGCGCGGCTGCTCATATTCGCGCGCTCATCGCGCAGATGGAAGGCGCGACCGCCCGGGGCGAACCGCCCGATGCCGAGCCTCCGGCGACCGCCGTCCCGGGTCGCGCGGCCGGCCGGTATGCCGCCGCCCTGTCGGTGGCCTTCGAGCATGTCTCCTTCGGCTATTCGACGCGTCCGGTGCTGGATGATCTCAGCTTCCATGTCGAGGCGGGGGAGCGTGTGGCGCTCGTGGGTCCGAGCGGATGCGGGAAGTCGAGCATACTCGCCCTCGTGCTCGGCTTCGCGGCCCCCGCGGCGGGTCGGGTCACCATTGACGGGCGGGACCTCCGCGACATCAGCCGGAACGAACTCTCTGAGCTATTAGCCTGGCTTCCGCAGCGTCCCACGGTCTTTCACGGCAGCATCGCCTTCAATATCCGCCTGGGCGATCCGGCCGCCTCGACGCCCGCGGTCGAGCGCGCCGTACGACTGGCCCACCTTGAAGACCTCGTCGACGGCCTTGAGGATGGGCTGGAGACCGTCGTGGGAGAGGGAGGCCGGGGACTCTCCGCGGGCCAGTCCCAGCGTCTCGCCCTGGCGCGGCTCTTCCTGCGGAGACCCCGGCTCCTCCTCCTCGACGAGCCCACTGCCCACCTCGACGCCCAAAGCGAAGCTCTCGTGAACGAGTCCATAGCCGAGCTGGCGGCGGGCCGCACGCTCATCACAGTCACCCACCGAGGTGTGGCGGACTCAGACCGGCGACTGTCCATCGAACAGCTCGGCGCGGGGATCCATCCGTGAGGGCCGCCCCGTGAGAGAGCTGTTCAGGCTTGCGGCCCTCATCCGGCCCCACTGGCGGCGGGCCCTGCTCGGACTCGCCCTCGCGCTCGCCACCCTCCTCGCGAACATGGCCCTCCTGGCCCTGTCGAGCTGGTTCATCGCCACGATGGCCCTGGCGGGCCTGGCCGGCGTCGTGATCGACTACACCCTGCCTGCGACCGGGGTGCGCGCCCTGGCCATCGTCCGGGCGGCGGGACGCTACGTCGAGCGCCTGGTCAATCACGACACGACCTTCAGGATCCTGGGCTCGCTCCGTCTCTGGTTCTATCGCAGGATCGAGCCCCTCGCTCCCGCGCGCCTGGTCCAGTACCGGAGCGGCGATCTGCTCTCCCGTATCCGCGCGGACATCGACACCCTGGACGACTTCTACGTTCGGGGGCTGATCCCGGCGCTCGTCGCGGCCCTCGCCCTCGCCTGCATCATCCCCTTTCTCGCGCACTATGACATGCGCCTCGCCTGGATCGACGCTGTGGCCCTTCTGGCAGCCGGAGCAGCCGCGCCGGCCCTGCTCGCGGGACTCGCCGCGGCTCCCGGGCGGCAGAGCGTCGAGGCCGCGGCCGAACTGCGCGCGGTCCTCGTGGAGGAACTCGAGGGCATGGCCGAGCTGATAGCCCTCGGCGCCGCCGAGGACCACGCGCGCGGGCTCGACCTGGTCTCGAACCGGCTCGACGCCGCGCAGCGGCGCCTCAGTTCATTGACCGGCCTGGGAGACGCAGCCCTCGTCGCCGGCAGCTCGCTCGCAGTCTGGGGCTCCGCCTACGTGCTGGTCGGCCTGGTCGCCGGCGGAATTCTGCCTAAAGCGGATCTGGCCATGCTCAGCGTGCTGGTCCTCGCCAGCTTCGAGGCGGTGATGCCCCTGCCGACCGCCATACAGAAGGCCGGCGAGATGGCCCAGGCGGCGCGGAGGCTGTTCGACATCATCGACGCCGAGCCCGCGATCGCCGAAAGCGCGTCGCCCGGCCGCGAAGCATCGGCGGCGCCCCGCCCTGCCGAAGTTTCGGCCTCCGCGATCTCGATCCGGGGACTCCGCTTCCGCTACGCGCCCGGACTCCCCCCCGTGTTCGATGCATTCGACCTCGAACTGCCCCGGGGGGGAAGGCTCGGAATCGTCGGACCCTCGGGCTGCGGTAAGAGCAGTCTGCTCAACGTCCTCCTCCGATTCTGGGAGTTCGAATCGGGGCGGATCGAAATCCTGGGGCAGGAGCTGCGCGGCATCCCGGTGGCCGGGCTGCGCCGGCAGTTCGCGGTCGTCCCCCAGTCGCCCTTCCTCTACCACGCCTCCATCCGCGACAACCTGCTCGTGGCACTGAGGCCGGAGGGAGGAGACGCACGGGGCGATGACGAGGAGCGCATGCGCGAGGCGCTCGAGGCGGCCCGCCTCGGCGACCTGCTGCGTTCCCTTCCCGAAGGACTGGACAGCACGGTGGGCGAGACGGGCAGGGCCCTGTCCGTTGGCGAGGCGCAGCGCCTCGCGCTGGCCCGGGCCTTTCTCAAGGACGCGCCCATCATCCTCCTGGACGAGCCGACGGAGGGCCTCGACGACAGAACCGCTGACGAGCTGCTCTCAGCGATCGCCTCGCACTCGTCGGGCCGCAGCCTCGTCCTTATAAGCCATCGCGAGCGCGACATGGGAATCGTGGACAGAGTGCAGACGCTCCGGCCCTAAGCTGCCGCACAGCCGGCGGGGCATCCGGATGATCCGCGGTCGCCTGCGTGTCGAAGAGCGGAGCGGCGCGACGGCGCGACGGTGCTCCCGGCCCGGCGAACCTAGCGAGCGGCCGCGAGCGCCCGATCCAGGTCGACGATCAGCTCGTCGCTGTCTTCCAGACCGACGTGCAGCCGCACGAGGCCGACCCTGTCGGCGCTGGCGGCGCGGCCGGCCGCGTAGGGGAAGACGAGACTCTCGTAGCCGCCCCAGCTGACCGCCCGCTTGAAGAGCCGGAGCGCATCGGTGAGCCGCTCGACCTTCCCGATATCCCCACCCTTCAATCTGAAGGACAGGAGACCGGAGCCGCCGCGCATCTGGCGGAGCGCAAGCTCGTGGTCGGGATGGGATTCCAGCATCGGATAAAGCACCGACTCGACCGCGGGATGGGCCTCGAGGTGGCGGGCCACGGCCAGGGCACCGGTCCGGTGCGCAGCCATTCTCGGCTGCAGGGTTCGCATGCCCCGAAGGAGCAGCCAGGCCATGAAGGGGTCGGCCACCGTCCCGAGCTGCATGAACTCCTGCTGCTGGATCCTGTCGATGTCGGCAGCGGAGCCGACGATGACGCCCGCCACGAGATCGCTGTGCCCGCCCAGGTATTTGCTCGCGGAATGGACCACGAGGTCGACGCCGAAGTCGATCGGATTGCAGAATATGGGCG
>DATJQN010000285.1:0-9285 GCA_035505775.1 Rectinemataceae bacterium
AAACCCGACGGCGTTGGCAACGCCTTGCCCCAATGGGCCACTCGTGACCTCGATGCCGGGTGCATGGCCGAACTCCGGGTGACCCGCCGTCTTGGACCGAAGCTGTCGAAACGCCCGCAGATCGTCGAGCGAGACATCGAACCCAGCGAGGTGGAGCACGCTGTAGAGCAGCATCGAGCCATGCCCACCGGAGAGGATGAACCGATCACGTCCGATCCAGCGAGGGTCACGCGGGTCGAAGCGCAGATGACGCGTGAAGAGAACGTAGGCCAGATCGGCGACGCCCATGGGCATGCCCGGGTGGCCGCTGTTGGCCTGCTGCACGCTATCCGCAGCCAGCATACGGATGGTGTTGACACACTTCACGGTGAGTTCAGGGTTCGCGATCGGCACGGGTTCCTCCTGGCAGATCATCAGCTCCTGTTGACGGCCGGCTGAAGCCGCCGCCCAACCGATGGACAGCTCCAGGGCAGGATGACTACCCCAAACAGAAGAAACTGGCCAGAATGGTAACGTTCTCGTTTTCACATCCCCGATTGGGTTGATTTGGAATTTTAGTTTGTGATATCGGCTAGTTATCATGCGCCCCTGCTGAGTGGCACCGTTACCATTTCATCTTGACGACTCGAGAATGGGCTGGCAGAGTGCCGCCTCATGCAGGTTCACGCGGGGCATCAGTCGAACCAGCTGCCGCCGCCCAGCGACGGCGGCGAGCAAGGCCCGGCCTCGCGCAAGCCGATCGTCGCCGCGAGAGACATCGTCAAGCGATTCGGGGGAATCACCGCGCTCGACGGGGTGAGCCTGGATTTCTATCCGGGCGAGGTGCATTGCATCGTCGGCGAGAACGGAGCTGGCAAGTCGACCCTCGTGAAGATCATCGCCGGCGTCTATCGGCGCGATGGCGGTGCGATCAGCTACGACGGCACCGTCCACGACCTCAAGACCACCACTGAGGCGCGGAGCCGCGGGACTGCGATCGTATTCCAGGAGCCAGGCATCATCTCGAGCCTGACCGTGGCCGAGAACATCTTCCTGAACGAGGAGGGGCGGTTCCGGCTAGGAGGCTTCCTCAATACCTGGGCTCGGAACGCGGCGGCGGCCGAAGCGCTGCGCTCGGTGGGCTGCGAGCGGGTCGACGTTCGTGTTCGGGTTGCGGACCTCCCGTACGAGGACTGGAAGATCGTGGAGCTCGCCAGGGCTGCGATCACCAAGGACCTCAGGGTCCTGGTCGTGGACGAGGCCACCGCTGCGCTAGGCCAGGACGGCCAGGAGATGCTGTTCGCCCAGATCCGGGCACTCAAGCAACGGGGAATCGCGGTCATCTACATCTCACACCGCCTGCACGAGATCTTCGCGATCGGCGATCGCATCACCGTCATGAAGGACGCGAAGATCGTCACGACGATGCCGGCCTCCGGGTGCAAGTTAGAGGACCTTCCGAGGCTCATGGTCGGCCGGGACGTGTCCGAGTACTACAGCCGCACCGACGCTGGCGTGCCGGGAGCCGAGCGCGGTCCGGCAGTCCTGGAGGTTCGAGACCTCTCGGTCGGGAACGAAGTCAAGAACGTCTCGTTCTCGCTTCACCGTGGGGAGATCCTCGGAGTCGCTGGCCTGGTCGGCTCGGGAATGCACGCACTGGGGCGCGCGCTCTTTGGAGCCGTGCCGTACAAGGGCACGATCATCGTCCATGGGAAGCCGCACACCTCGCTCACGCCCAGGAAGGCGATCAACCTCGGGATCGGCTTCGTGCCGCGAGAGCGCGACAAGGAGGCGCTGGTCCTCCTCCATTCGATCGTCGACAACGTCGCGCTGCCCAACCTCCGGACGCTGGTCAGCGACCGCCTGAAGATCTTCGTCTCGGAGAAGAAGAAGACTGCGCTGGCCGAGCGTTACCGGAAGGAACTCCTCATCCGGACTCCCTCCGTGAAGCTCAACTGTGCGGCCCTCAGCGGCGGAAACCGGCAGAAGGTGGTCCTCGCGAAGTGGCTCGCGCGCAACGTATCGGTGCTGGTGCTGGCCTGCCCGACCCGCGGGATCGACGTCGGAGCGAAGGCCGAGATCTACGCGCTCATGGAGCTTCTTCGGGAGCGCGGGCTGTCGGTGGTGATGATCAGCGAAGAGCTGCCAGAGCTGATCGGGATGAGCGACAGGATCTTGGTGATGAAGGAAGGTCACATCTCGGGAGAGGTGGTGCGCGACGTCAAAGTCACCGAGGAAGCAATCGCAGGTCAAATGCTCTGAGCCCGGATGGTCCGGGCCAAGCGGTTCGCGGAAGCCACTCTTCCAACAGTCGGAGGTCGATAGAAATGGGCAGCAACAAGGTCAGGCTGGCGCTGGTCGGGGTCGGGAATTGCGCGTGCTCGCTGGTGCAGGGGCTGACCCTATACAAGAACAGGGAGATCTCCGACGAGATCGGCGGGCTCATGCACTACGACATGGGGGGGTACACGCCCTCGGACATCCAGGTCGTGGTGGGCTTCGACGTCGATAGCAAGAAGATCGGCAAGGACGTCAGCGAGGCCATCACAGCCAAGCCAAACTGTGCGTTTCCCATCGCCAATGTGGGCCATCTCGGCGCCCCCGTGCTGATGGGTCCGGTTGCCGACGGGACGCCCGATCACCTGCGTCACTACTACGGCAAGGACTACTTCACGGTCGCGAACCAGCCGCCGGTCGATCTCGTCGAGACGCTGCGCAAGTTCAAGGTCGACGTCGTGCTCATCAACCTTCCGACGGGCTCGCACGACGCAGCGAGGCAGTACGCGCGGGCAGCCTTCAAGGCTGGTTGCGGCGTCGTCAACGGAATCCCGGAGCTTCTTGCCAGCGACCCGGCATTCGCAGCGGAGGCCGAGAAGGCCGGCGTTCCGATCCTCGGAGACGACTGGAAGAGCCAGATCGGCGCAACCATCGTGCACCGCACGCTGATGAAGCTCTTCGAGGACCGTGGCATTCACGTGAAGAAGTCGTACCAGCTCAACTACGCTGGCAACACCGACTTCATCAACCTGGTCATGCGTGGCGAGACCAAGCACGTGACCAAGCACGACGCGATCTCCAGCATCCTCACCAAGGACGTCCCGATCTCTCCCGGGTTCGCGTTCGTGGACAATCAGGGCGACACCAAGACCGCGATCATCAGCATCGTGGGCGAGAAGTTCGGCGGCGCACCGGTCACCCTCGATCTCAAGCTCCAGGTGGAGGACAGCCCCAACTCCGCGGGGGTGAGCATCGATGCCGTTCGCAGCTGCAAGATCGCGCTGGACCGAAAGCAGTCGGGCGCGATCCCTGCTCCGAGCTCTTATCTCTTCAAGCATCCGCCGCGTCAGTTCCCGGATGATGTTGCGAAGGCAATGATGGAGGACTTCATCGCACCAAAGAAGTGAGCGTCGCGAAAGAGGGGTCGTGGAAGTTAACCCAGAGGCAATGCCCGAACGAATGGGCCTGAAGACAGGTGGGAGGATCTATCCATGAAGAAGTTGTTCATTCTGATGGCGATGGTCTGCGGCGCCTTGGTCGGTCCGGGCCGCGCCGCGTATGCGGAGGACACGATCGGCGTCTCGGTGCCAGTCCTGGCGAACCCGTTCTGGCAGCGCTACACGGGCTTCGTCCAGCAGGTGGCCGAGCAGCTGAACCTGAAGGTGAACATCGTCGACTGTCAGAACCAGGAGGCGAAGCAGCTTCAGGACATCGAGAACCTGATCGCGTCTGGTGTGAAGGGGCTGATCGTGACCCCGCAGACTGCGCAGGTAGGGCCGCAGATCATCGCGCGCGCGCGCAAGGCCAACATCCCCATCGCCATTACCGATAGGTGGCCGGGGATCGATCCCACGAAGTACGACTGGGACGGGTTCGTTGGATTCATCGGCCCGGACGACGAGGACGCCGGGTACAGGATCGCCAAGGCGCTGATGGCCGCCGGCAAGAAGAACATCGTCGGCATCGTCGGCGTGCACGGTGCCTCGGTGGCCGAGGGCCGTTACGCCGGGCTAGCCAAGGCCATGAAGGAGAACACCAGCGCAAAGCTGCTCGACGCGCAGTGGGTCGGTGAGACGGCGGACCTCGGCATCTCGACGATGGAGAACTACCTCGCGGCCCATGGCGACAAGATCGACGCGGTCTGGAACTACAACGACGCGCTGGCGACCGGGGCCGTCAAGGCTCTACGTGACCGCGGCTTGAGCGACGCGCTTCTCAGCCGCAAGGTCGTCGTGGGCGGGATGGACCTGAACCCGGACGCCGTCGACCTGATCAAGCAGGGCTACTACTACACCTCCTTCGGTGGGCACTGGCTGCAGGGCGGGTTCGGCTTGATCATGCTTCACGACTACATGAAGGGGAAGAAGCCCGAGGCGAAGTACCGCGTCGCTCGGCTCAAGCTGATGCAGGTGACGAAGGAGAACGTCGACAAGTTCACCGAGCAGTTCGTCAACAACCCGCCGCAGATTGACGCGCGCAAGATCAGCCGCGCCCTCAACCCCTCGGCTTCGGGTCAGTACTTCTTCGAGATCGCCATCAAGTAGGAAGGAAGTGTGATGTGTCCGCCTGCAGTGGATGGCGAGGCGCTCGCCATCCACCGGCAGGCGGACTCGGGCGACATCAGGACTGAGGGGCGTCCGCAACTGGGGCACGAGAGGGTGAGGTATATGAGTCTCGCGAACGCCGCGGTAACGGGGCACCCAAGCCCGGTGCGGCTATCTGTACTCCGGCGTGTTCAGTTGAGGGACACGATCCCGTTCTTGTCGCTGTTGCTCGTTTTGGGGACCTTTGTAGTTCTCATTCCTGGACGCTTCGCGACGCTTCAGAACTGCAAGTTGCTGCTTCAGCAGAGCGCCATCACGATGACGGTCGGCTTCGGCATGACCTTCGTGATTGTCGCCGGAAGCATCGATCTGTCAGTGGGGTCGATCGTCGCTCTGTCGGCGATGGTGGGCGGTTCTGTGACGGTCCACGCTGGGCTTTTCCTCGGAATCCTCGCGAGCCTCGGCACGGGCCTGCTGTGCGGCATCATCAACGGAGCGACGTTTGCCTATCTGAGGGTCCCGTCCTTCGTCGTGACGCTGGGGACACTACAGGCGGTGCGTGGGGTGACGACGATCTACTCGCACGGCTTCCCCGTCAGCATGCCGGAATCGAGCTACGTCTTCGGGACCTGGCCGGGCATCATGGTCGTCGCGCTCGTTGTGTTGGCGATCACCACCGTGGTGTACCGCTATACGGTCCTCGGAGAGTGCACTCGGGCCGTCGGAGGGGACGAGACGGTCGCCCGTCTTTCGGGTTCTCCGATCCATGCCAACAAACTGCTGGTCTTCGTTATCTCTGGAACGTTGGCCGGGCTCGGTGGGTTCATGACCGCTGCACGGCTCGGCGTGGCAAGTCCCACCGTCGGCGTCGGGTACGAGCTCGACGTGATTGCATCGGTGGTGCTGGGCGGTACACCGCTGACCGGCGGAATTGGCCGCATCTACGGTACGATCCTCGGCGCCGTGATCATGTCAGCGATTGGCAACGGCCTCGTGATTCTGGGCATCCCGTCCGAATGGCAGCTTGTGGTCAAGGGCTGCATCCTCGTGATCGCTGTGTTCGTCTCGTTCGAACGCGCCAAGGTCGGCAACATCAAATAGCCGCGTGTGAACCCGCCCGCGGCGGCGATACCAAGCGTGGGAGAACGAACGGAGGAGCTTCATGGCGTTCGGCGAGATGAACACCAAGAACAACGGGGGCGACATGGATGTGACAGTGCTCGGTCACATCCTCAACGAGCGCGTCATCTTCCCGGACCACCAACTCTACCCGGTCCTGGGTAGCCCGGCGGCCTACTCCTCCATTTGCCTCGCGAGGCTCGGCAACAAGGTTGGGATCGTGACCAAGATCGGTCGGGATTTTCCACCTGAGCTCTTGCAGGCGCTAGCCGATGCCGGAGTGCGCCAGGGCGGGATCAGCTTCAGTGACCACTCCTCTAGGAACGAACTCATCTACGCAGCGGATGGGCGGAAGAGCATCAAGTTCCTATCGCGAGCCGATCCCATCTCGCCTTCGGACATACCGGCCGAGTACCTTCGATCTCGCATCGTCTACGTCTGTCCGATGGACGGCGAGGTCGACGTTTCGGTCCTAGCACACCTTCGAGAGCGGGGCTGCTGCATCGTGGCCGATCTCGGTGGATTCGGCGGAGCAACCTCGGCCGAGCATCCTCCCGTGAAGGATGGTCATGTCCTGGCAGTAGTGTGCCCCTACCTCGATGTGGCGAAGGCTTCCATCGAGGACCTGGAATACATCCTCGGCACGACGGCCCGAGACCATGCGCGCGCTGCAGAGCTGCTCACGAGCTGGGGGGCCAGGGCGGTTGTGGTCACGCGGGGTCGGGAGGGTGCGTACGTGCTCTCCGGCGGTCGGAACGCGAGCATTCCGCCGTACCTTCTGGACTCGCGGAGGGTCATCGATCCGACCGGGGCTGGCGACTGCTTCGCGAGCGGCTTCCTGGCAAGCTTCGTGGAGAGTCGGGATCCCTTCCGGGCTGCTGTGTATGGCAGCGCGGTCACGTCCTGCGTGATCGAGCGAACGGGTGGCGCCTCTCTGGCGCGGATGCCCAGGCGTGAGGAAGCGGATGCGCGGGCACGCGAGCTCGAGGCCCGAATGCAGGCTTGTGTCGCTTGAAAGACAACGAAGGCAACGAGACGTACTCATTCGAAAGGGGAACGACATGGCAGCCACTTCTGCCTCGGAGCCGCTCAGGGTCGGGGTCATCGGTGCCGGAAGCATTGCCGACCTGGGGCATTTCCCGTCTATCAGGGCGATCGTCGGAACACGCCTCGAGGCGACGTGCGATCCGGTTGACGCCTTCCGGGAGCGTGCGCGCACCAAATGGGCCATCCCTCATGTCTTCGATGACTACCGGAGGCTCCTCGATCTCAAGCAACTCGACATCGTCATCGTCGCTTCACCGAACGTGTTCCATCACGAGCAGGCCAAGGCCGCCCTGGAGGCCGGGAAGCACGTCATCATCGAGAAGCCGTTCGCCTGCACGAACCAGGAGGCGTGGGACATCGTGCGGACTGCGGAGCGCACCAAGCGAAAGGTGATGGTTGGCTGCAACTATCGGTTCTGGGAGCAGCACCTCATCGCCAAGCAACTCATCGAGAGCGGCGTCATCGGCTCGGTCAAGATGGGCAGTTCGAAGTCACATGAGGGATGGCACCTGTATCACGAGATGATCTCGGCTACCCGCTTCCGGCAGGACCCGAAGCTGGCGGGCGCAGGGGCGCTCTTCGACCTCGGGTCGCACATGACCGACCTCCTGATCTGGCTCATGGGCAAAAAGCCGAAGCGGGTGTGCGGCACCGCGGTGAACCTGACCAGGCCCCCCGCGTACACCGTGCTCGACGACTGCGTCTACATCCAGATCGAGTTCGAGGACGGGACTCGCGGCATGGTGGACCTCAATCGCTTCTCGCCTGCCGTCACCCAGGGCTGCGAGATACTGGGCACGGAGGGCACGATCCTGACCTGCTCCGAGGCACAGAACCCGTTCCAGTCTGCTCCGCTCGCCGTCTACTCGAACCTCGATTACTGCTGGGAAGATCTCCCCGAGGTCATGCGTGACTACCGTTACCCGCAGACCTTCTGGGCGCAGGACAACTTCGATCGCCCGCTGAAGAAGCGCTGGATTCCTATCTATCCGCCTCGGGGATGGGCCTACAAGAAGATGCTCGAGCAGTTCGTCGACGCCATCGTCAATGACCGGCCACCTATCATCAAGGCGGAGGACGGTGCCTGGACGATGGAGGTTCTCTGTGCCGTATTTGCGTCAATGAAGGCGGGTGGCTGGGTCGATCTGCCTCTCGCCGAGGAAGTCGTCCCGCCACACTTCGAGAAGAGGAGCGGGTGATGGAAGCGAAGCGGAAGCCGGATCTCGACGGCGTCAACATCCTTGAATGTGGAAGGCAGGTCGTCCTGAGGGAGGTGGGCGGAATCGGGCTGATGGTGGCCAACCTCAACGATGACTTCGTCAACGCGGTGCGGTGCATCATGCAGTGCCCTGGTCGGGTGATATTGATTGGTGTCGGGAAGTCCGGGCACGTGGGCAAGAAGATCGCCGCCTCCATGGCATCGACGGGTACCCCCGCGTTCTTCGTCCACGGAGACGAGGCCTTGCATGGGGACCTCGGCATGATCACCAAGGATGACCTGGTCATCCTCCTCTCCAACTCCGGCGAGACCCGAGAGGTCATCGCGGACCTCCCGAGCCTCAAGCGGATCGGGGCGACGATCATCAGTATCACCTCCAACGCGAACTCGACGATGGCGCGGGCTTCGAACGTGCATCTTTGCATCGGCCGCACGGGCGAAGCAGATCATCTCGGCCTCGCACCGTCGACGAGCTCAACCGCCACGATGGTGCTCGGCGACGCGCTTGCCCTGACGGTGTCCCAGCTGCGTGGCTTCACGAAGGAGCAGTTTGCGGTGTTCCACCCAGGAGGGAAGCTCGGAGAGAAGCTCACGGGAAAGCCGATCTGAAGCAGCCTAGGGTGCCTTCGAAGTCGCTTGGGACCTTCGTCGGAGATTCACTCCGAGCGATAGGGCATGGGGTTGGCTATCGACCTACGGTAGGCCCGGCAGGAGGGTCGTGCCTGGGAGCAGCCGGGGATTACCTACCGCGACCGGACGAGCCTCAAGGGAGTACTTGTCGACTAGTAACGTGCAGGCCACCCAATCTTTGGTGAGGAGCGCTATTGCGCGCGCAGCAGCAGCTTGCCGTTCCTGAGGGGCCCGGTCCCAAGTTGGGTCGGGTCGACCGGGACGGTTACGACCGTCGAGGAGCCGCGCTTGCTTGTGTAGCCCGTGAGTGAAGAGTCCAGGACCGCTCGGCCGGTGCGTTCCGACATGGAGGTGACCGGTGAACGCTATTCGCGCGCTTCAAAGTCTCGGCCAAGGCATCTGGCTTGAGTGCAGGGTCCGGGAGCTCCTCGAGAGTGGGAAGCTGGAACCGTATGTCGAGAGGTACGCAGTCACTGGTCTCACCTCGAGCGCCGCCTTCTTTTCTCAGGCGATTTCCAGCAGCACTGCATACGACCACGATATCCGGATGTATCGAGAATACGGATTGTCCAGCGAGCAGGTCTTCTACGAGTTGGCAGTGGAGGACCTGGCGCGGGCTGCGAAGGCACTGGCACATGTCTACAACCGAGCGGCAGGGCACGACGGCTTCGTCTCGCTCGACGTGTCGCCGTTTCTTGCACACAGCACCGAGGACCTCGTGCTGCAGGCGACGGAGTTTCACAGGAAGCT
>DATJQN010000286.1:0-4059 GCA_035505775.1 Rectinemataceae bacterium
GGCTCGAGCGGCGATGCCCTGGCGGCGGCTCTTCGCATTCTGTTCGAGCGCGGGCGCTTCACCGATGTGGCGGTGCTCTATAGGACGGGGAACTCCACGTCTCTGGACTATCCCTACCGCTGGTATTATGGCGCCGCGATCGAGGCCGCACTGGGGCACTATGATCGGAGTATCGAGCAGCTTGAAACGGGGTCATCGTTGGAACCCGGCCCGGACGCGCCCTACGCCCTGGGGCTCATCTACCTGAAGCTTGGAGACATGGATAAGGCGATCGCGGCGTTCGGGCGCGCGGATGCCGAGACCTTCGACGCCTCAACGCGATGCACCGTGCTCAAGCAGCTCGGGCGGGCGCAGTTGCGCAACGGAGACCGCACAGCCGCGCGAGCCTCATGGCAGGAGGCCGCCCGCGCGAATCCACGCGATGCCGAGGCGGCCGCGCTGGCGCGGCAGAGTCTGTAGCGGGGAAGCGTCGCCGCGTCGGCGATCATGGACGGCGGACCGCCTGAGCAGGTGTCGGACGAGGCCGGAGCTGCGAGTGCCCTACGGAGAACCGACGATGGCTCGGGCTGCAGGGTGGAAGGGGAGGATCTGTGATACGGCTCAAGAATCAGGCCCAACTGGATAAGATTCGCCAATCGTGCCGACTATTGTCGGCCCTGTTCGAGGATCTGGTTCCTCGGGTGCGCGAGGGGGTGAGCACGGGCGAACTGGACAGCCTGGCCCACGACTTCATAGTTGCACGGGGGGGCAAGCCCGCTTTCCTGGGCTATCAGGGATATCCCGGAAGCCTCTGCGTCTCGGTGAATGAGGAAGTCATACACGGCATACCGGGCAGGCGGCGCCTCGTCGCCGGAGACATCGTGGGGCTCGACTGCGGCATCGACCTTGACGGACATTTTTCCGATGCAGCCATCACGCTCCCTGTGGGCCCGGTATCGGACGATGCCAGACGCCTCATGCAGGTCACGAGGGAATGTCTGGACAGGGCGATTGCGGCAGCGAAGCCCGGCGGACGGATCCACGATATCTCGCGCGCGGTCTACGGACACGCGACCGCCCAGGGTTTCGGCGTCGTGCGCAGCTATTGCGGGCATGGAGTCGGCTTTTCGCTCCACGAGGATCCCCAGATACCCAACTACGTCAGCCCCGGGCCCAATCCGCGGCTGGTGCCCGGCATGGTCATCGCGATCGAACCGATGATCAACCTTGGCACGGGGGACGTGCGCGTCCTCGATGACGACTGGACGGTGGTGACCCTCGACCGGAAACCCTCCGCTCACTATGAGCACACTATCGCCGTGCTTGCGGATGGCATCGAAGTCCTCACTTCCTGGCATTTCCCGGGCAATTGAGAACGGAGCGGGGCAGGGCCCGGCGTGCTCCGGGTTCAGGATTCAGGGACTGGAGTGCCGGAGACGAGTCCATCGGGCCCGAGGCCACGAAGGGCGCTCAGAGCAGCGTCGGCGTGGGTTCACCTCCGGCTGACGTTTGCGGCGGACGCGATAGTATATTCGAGCACAGGAATTGAGCAAGGAGCTTCCCATGTCCATCATCAAACGACTCTATTCGAGGAACTTCTTTATCATCAATCTCGTCCTCGTCGGAGTCATCATCGGCTTCGGCCTCGCCTATACCGGTTTCTCCCGGCCTCCCGCCGGCCAGCCCAGTGCCTCGATCCAGGCTGAAAGCCCCGTTGCCCAGGCGCCCGCGGATGTCAAGGCGGCCATTGCTACGGCCGAGGCGGTACAGAATGCCTTCCGGTATGTTGCCGACCGCGTCCAGCCCGCCGTCGTTGAAATCAACGTCGTGGAGACTGCCACCGACCAGTCCGGTCCGAACGATCAGGTGCCTCCCTTTTTCTTCAAGGCGCCCGACCAGGGTCAGGATCAGAACCCGAACCCCCAGCAGTTTCAGGAGCGAGGTCTGGGCTCCGGGATCATCGTGCGTCGGGACGGGAAGACGGTGTACGTGCTTACCAACAATCATGTGGCCGGGTCGGCAACGGAGATCACCGTGACCACCCATGACGGCAAGGAATACAAGGCCAGCCTGGTGGGCAAGGACGAACGGAAGGACCTCGCCCTGGTCAAGTTTTCCAGCGATTCGGCCAGCATCGCGGTCGCAACCCTCGGCGACTCCTCGGCGCTCCGGGTCGGCGATTGGGCCATCGCGATCGGCAACCCCTTCGGCCTCGTGTCCTCGGTCACCGCGGGTATCGTGAGTGCGATCGGCCGGACGGGGAGCGACCTCGGACCCTCGGGCGCGCCCGACGGCAATATTTCGGACTTCATCCAGACCGATGCCTCAATAAACAAGGGCAACTCGGGAGGGGCGCTGGTCAACATCCGCGGAGAGGTCGTCGGCATCAACACCTGGATAGCCTCCCCGACGGGCGGAAGCATCGGCCTTGGCTTCGCCATTCCCATCAACAATGCGAAGCGCGCCATCGACGACTTCATCACCAAGGGCAAGGTGAGCTACGGCTGGCTCGGCGTTTCGCTGCGGGACATCGACAAGGCGACCGCGGCGGAACTGGGGGTCGATCCCAAGGCCGGCGCCTTCGCGGCCCATGTCTTCCGCGACAGCCCGGCGGATAAGGGCGGATTCCTTCCCGGGGACTATGTCACCCGGGTAAATGGACAGGATGTTACGGGCCTGGACCAGCTCGTGCGCATAGTGGGCGACCTTTCGGCTGGCCGGCGCGCAGACTTTGTCGTCAAGCGCGGTGGAGCCGACGTCAAGCTCAGTGTCGTCATCGAACCGAGAAAGGATGCGGTCGCGGCCAACGACGGCAATGTGTACCCGGGCCTGGATGTCGTCTCCCTCAAATCCGAGGACATCGACCAGACCAAGCTTCCGAAGGGCGTTTCCGGAGTGGTCGTCGTCAATGTCATTCCCAAGTCGCCGGCGGCCACCATCGGGGTCAAGCCGGGCGACATCATAACCCAGGTGAACGAGACGGCGATTTCGACGGTGCGCGATTTCTATCGTCTCATAAACGATCCTGCGGCCGCCAAGGTCGCCTTCACCGTGAACCGGGATGGCACGAGCGTCACGACGCTTGCCTATGTGCGCAAGTGAAACTATAGTCTGAGTCGGCCGTCGTCGAAGCGGATGCCCGGCGGTTCCCCGGAAACCACGTCTCCCGGAGCGGGACGCGGAGGGTGGACCGCCGGGCCCTCATTTTTCCGCGGCTCTCAGCGGCCAGCAGGAGTGCTCGCAATGCGCAAGGAATTTCTGCCCTACAACACGGTGCGGAACAACGCCATCAGGATGGCCGCCCAGATTCACCGGGATGGATTCGTGCCCGACGTGATCTACGTCTCGCTCCGAGGCGGCGCCTATATCGGAAACGTGATCAGCGAGTACTTCAAAATGGTTCGGAAGGACTCACGGCCCGTGTTCTATGCCGCCGTTGTTGCCCGCTCCTACGAAGCCGTCAACGAGCGCGAGCAGGTCCGCGTTGACGGCTGGACCTACAGCCCCGAATACCTGAGGCACGGCGACCGCGTCCTCCTCGTCGACGATATCTATGACTCGGGCAGAACGGTCAACTATCTTACGGAGGTCATTCTTTCGAAGGGACTCCCGCGGGCTGACGTCAAGATCGCTGTGCACGACTACAAGATCTGCTCGTATCGTCCGGAGCAGCTGCCGATCCGGCCCGATTACTGGTGCCGCAAGCATCTGGTGGACAGCGTCGACGATGAGATCTGGATCCACTACATGAGCCATGAACTTGTCGGGCTCAGCGACGATGAGCTCGAGCAGCACTATTATCCGGAAGATCCGGAACTCCGGGACATACTGAAGAGTCTGGGGAGATAGGGACCATGCCGGGAGGGAAGGGGCGCAGTCCCGCGTCGCGGTCTCTGCTTGCGCTGCTGCTTGCCTGCTCTGGCCTGGCCATTGTGGCGCAGGCCCTGCCCGGTCAGCCGAGGACCTCCCCATCCGACATCGATTTCCAGGCACCGCCCGGGATCAGGTCCTTCCGGTTCCTGCCCGGTGGGCCCTGGATCGACTTCGATCGTCCCCTCCTCCTCGGCGCCGCGGCGGGCG
>DATJQN010000287.1:0-11121 GCA_035505775.1 Rectinemataceae bacterium
GGAGACAGGAGCATAGTGAAGGCCGCGGCAGGACTGCTCAGGCGTGCGGCGGAAATCCGGGCGCAACGAGAGGATACTCAGTTTGATATAGAACTCCCGGAGGCCGAATCCGCCGACGGCATCAGCGCGGAGGACCGACGCGAGATATTCAAGGCCATCGAAAAGCTGGCCATGGGGAATCGTCTCTCCGCGAGCGTCGAATCCGCCGTCCTCCGCCCGCAGCGCAAGGGCTTTGTCTTTCCCCTCGTGGTCAACCTCGTGGCTGCGGCCCTCACCATCGGCGTGCTGTTCGGCGTCTCCTACCTTTTCCGCCAGCGCGACAGAAGCGTGGAGAGCGGGGGAGCCGCCCTCTCGACGGCCGAAGGGAAACTCATAGACGAAATACGCCGCGAGTCGGAATCCCAGCTCCAGGAAAAGGACAAGGCCATATCCGACATCCAGGGCAAGCTTTCCACCCTGGACAAGGAACGCAGCGCACTGGCCGCCAGCATCGACGACCGGGTCAAGCAGCGCGAAACCCAGCTCAAGATCGATCTCCAGAACCAGATCGAGCAGGAGAAGGCCCGTCTCGTCGCCCAGGGCGTCTCAGCTGCCGCGGTTCAGGAACAGCTTGCCAAGCTCGAGGCGCAGAAAACGGCCGACATGGCCAAACAGCTCGACCAGTTCAAGAAACAGACCGAAGCAGAGCGCAATCAGGCCGACGCCAATTATCAGAAACTTCGCGACGAATACCAGGCGAACATCGCCAGTCTGGGCGCTGACCGTCAGAAGATCCTGGACGACGCCAAACAGCGGGAAGATGCCCTGCGGGCCTCGCTCGACGCCAAGACCAAGGCTCTGGAATCCCAGAATGCCGCGGCCCAGGCGGGTCTTGCAAAGGCTCAGGCCCAGCTGGCGCAGCTTTCCGATCAGCAGTCCCGGCAGCAGGCCATCGAGGACCGCATCCTCGGCCTCTACGACACGATCCGACAGGCGCTGCGGGAGCACCGCTATGAAGACGCCGCCACGGGCTCCGCTTCGCTGACCAGTTTCCTGAACGATCCCAGCGTCGCCACGCTCGGCGTCGAGCAGGGACGCAGAACGGCCGATCTCTTTGTCGCGGACGCCCTCGGCACCCTCGCCAAGGAGGAACTCGACCGCTCGAATGTCGACACGAGCCAACTGTTGGCTCAAGCCGAGCTTCTCTCCCAGGCGAGGGCGGCAGCTGCGGCCGGGGACCAGGCTTTCAAGGCCGGCGACCTCGCCACCGCCCAGGCCAAATACCAGCAGGCCCTCGGCCTCGTCCCGGAGATCCTCGCCGCACACCAGTACTTTCTGAACCGGCTTCAGGACGAGGAAAACGCGCGCAAAGGCCGGCTCGATGCCGCCCTCGGCCTGGCCGACCAGGCCTTCCGCGCCCACGACTACGCCGGCGCGGCCCAGCGTTATGCCGAGGCCCTGGCCTATCTCCCCGAAGACGACAGCGTTCGCCAGACCATCGTGCAGCGTCTCGGCACGATCGGCGCCGACAGCGGCGATCGCAGCCGGAGGCAGGCTGACACCAGGGCCGCGCGAGATCCCCTGGCCGCTGCGCAGCGGGATCTCGCAGCGGGGCGCTGGGCCGAAGCCATCGGCGGCTTCGTCGGCCTCCTTACCTCGTACCCCCTGGCCGACCAGAGTGCCCAGGCCCTGGCGGGCATCACGGCCGCCCGGGACGGCATGGCCAAGGACGAGGCCGCCCGCGCACAGAGCGACGCCGCCAAAATCGCCGCGCTGCAGAACTCGAGCGACTCGACCCTGAGCGACCTTCGCGCCCAGAACCAGGCTCTCACGGACTCCGCCGGCCAGGCTTCGCGGGATCGCGACGCGGCCAGGGCGGCGCTCGCGGACGCACAGGCGAAGATCGCCGACCTGAGCGCCAAGCTTCAGGCTGCGCAGAGCGACTCGGCCAAGGCCGCTGCGGCCGCCGGAGCGGCCACGCCCGCGGCCACACAAGCCGCTGCAAGCGGTGACTACCAGGCTCTCCTGGCGGAGAAAAACCGCCTTGCCGGCGTCGCCGCCCACTACGACGCGCTCCTCACTTCCTACGCAGATTTCGCCCGGCAGGTTCAGGCCGGCAGTAACACGGGTCCCGCGGGCCTCAGCTCCCGGCTGGCAGGACTCTACGCCTTCCTGGATCAGCCAGAAGCGCGCAGCGCCTTCCCCATCCTGAAGGACTTCATCCAGCAGAGTCTCCAGGACTACCAGACGACGAGACCGGCCGACGATCTGAACAACGCGGCAAGCATCGCTGCCAAAGCCCTCGCCTATTCCGACCCGGCGGCGCGGACCAGCTTCCTCAAGGAGCAATCAGATCGCTTCTCGGCTGCCGGCAACAGTTTTGTTGTGGACTTCATCGCGAGCCTGACGAAGGCAATACGCTAGGACGGGCGCGGGGCCCGTTCAGTTTCCCAGATTCTTGAAGTTCGCCGTCGCTATCCGCCAGAGCTGAATGTACACGTCGTTGTTCCCGTTGTGATTGTTCGACGGGGCTATCAGCGGCTGGGCGAAAATGCAATAGCTTGCGCCGGCATAGTACACCTCGTGCACAAAGTGCACCGAGCCCGCGGGGACGCTGAAGATCTCGCTCCCATCCGGCCGGTACGCGTCCAGATAGTCGGTGCCCTGGCAGACGAGACTGCCGTCGGAGAGAACGGCAACGAGGGGATCCTTGACCGAGAGAGCCGTCGGGGCCGATCCCCCGGTTCCGGAGCCCGCAGTCCAGTGCCAGCGGAGCACTTCGGTACCGCCACTCGAATAGTTGAGTGCTGTCACGTTTCCTGTCGAATAGTCCGCGAATACGCGACCGAATGCGCCGAGCGTGTGGCCTCCGAGGTTGAGAGGATCGACGACGGCGTCAAAGTTGCCGATGGCAGTGGTGAGATCGAAGTCGGTGGCAACGATCTGGGACGAACCGTTTACGAAAATGACGGTCACCTTATCGTCGTTTCCGCCAGACTCCTGGACGGCTCCGATCCCGAGGATACTGGACACCGTGCCCAGATAGCCCGATGAAGCAGTACCATCGACGTAACTCACATTCCCGGGAGTCCCGGAAACGTATTCTTCAAGGTCGATACTCGTGGCCACACCGCCCGTCGCGGTGCCGACGAGCAGCTGCGCATTGGGAGCTGTATAATCACCCGCGCGAACGAAGCTTGAGCTCCCACCGGCAGTCTGCGCTCCCCATATGCGGCTCTGTATCGAGTAGCCGCTCCCCGTGTACGTGATGTAGCTCACCATGATGTCGGAGCTTCTCTTTACGACCCAGAAGCCGTTGTAGGGATCGATGCTTCGCTCGGGGTAAAACTCCCCGGTCTGGAGCTCGCTGTCCATGGAGACCGGACCTATCGTGCGGAACGGCGCGCCCAGCTTCTGGTAGAACAGGGCTCCCGAGGAAATCTGTTCGTCGAAGATCGGTCGCCAGCACGAGACCTGGATCAACAGAGCGACAAGGGCCAGGGCCACGAGGGCTGCACGTTTCATAGGCGGAACCTCAGTCCCATGCGCAGGATGGGCACCTCGAGGAACCAGCCCGGTTGGCCTGCGATCCAGCCCGAGCCGCCGAAGATCAGCCCGCTGCTCTTGTTCCCACCCAATGAGGCCGCCATCAGCCCGGGATAGGCCCAGGGATAGAAGACGCCGCCCACTTCGAAATACAGGCGTCCGGCGATACCTCGTCCCCACTCCATGCCGACCGCCGGCTGGATCCCCCAGGGGGCCACGGGATCGACGAAGAGCTCTCGCCCCTGGGGCGAGAATATCCGTGCAAACAGGTCCAGCGAGAGATAGGAGCGGAACTGCTTCATGGGCAGGGTCGGGTAATAGACCGCTCCCAGGCCCAGCTGGACCATCGGAAACGACTGCGTCAGGGATGGCTCTTCAGTGTCATGCGAGTTTTGCAGGTTGATGCCGACTAGAAACTGCGAAACCGCAAATCTAGCCTCGAGCTCGGGGCTGACAGCATAGGAGACGCGAAATTCCCCGAAACTCAGGCCATAGAATCCAAGGTCGACGCCCCACCTGCGACTGGGAATCACGAGGGCAGGGCCGTCGTGCGTCGCATCGAATACCCCCCGCTCCGGCAGCCGCCCGGGCGCACTCGCAACCCAGACGATGCGCGCCGGCCGTATCAGGGGCAGCACGAGCCTGCCGGAACGAGGCAGGACAAAGGGCTCTCCGAAGCCCTCGACGACGGCTCCGGGAGGCCCCCGCACTTCGAGCAGGGAGACCCTCGCTCCCGCCGTGTACGCGACCGCAGCATTGACTGCATTCACCCAGAAGGAGCTGGCAAGCTCGTCAGCGGTCGGAGGTGATCGCGACACTAATCCGGTCGAGGGAGCCGAGGAGGAGTCCGCCATACTGAGGTTCCACTCGACTCGCAGGTCCGCGCCTTCCGTTGCGATCTTCACGGCCATCAGTACAGAGCAGGAATCCCTTTTCGCGCGTTCTAGGAGCTGCTGATCGTCGAGCCCTGTCGTCCGGATCACCGACAGGATCGAAGGATTTCGCATGAGGGCGGCGGCCAAGGTATCAGTATACAGGGCCGCGTTACTGTCCGGGTGGGCTTCCACTTGAAGCAGAACCGCGACGGGTGGAGCCGACGCCGCAGGGGCCGGTGGAGCTGCCACCTGGGCTGCGAGGTCGATGCTCGGCAGGGCGCCTGCGACCAGGCAGACCGCCAGGGTCAGTACGCGCGCCCTCACCACCAGGTCCTCAACTTGAAGAGCCGTCCGGAGCCGGGATCATAATAGAAGAAAAAGCGGCCTTCCGGCTCGAAGTACAGCGAGTCGCCTGATGCATTGGTCAGGAGGTAGCTGCTCGATTTTCCGGAATCGCCGAAGCGATAAAGATCGAGTTCCAAGCCTCCATTGCTGTAGTTTCCGACCACCATGCCCTCACGGAGAACCCAGGCCATGTTGCTGTCCGAGTTCGCGGCGGCCGATTTATGGGGGGCGTCATCCACGATGTAGCCCACGGCCTGCAGGGCCGAGATCAGGTCGGAGCCGGCGTTGGGATAAGACAGCGCGATCGACTGCCCGGAGGAATCCGCAACCATGAGCATGAGGAGGGCGCCGTTGTCCAGCGCAGCCGTCACGAGACGCCAGCCGGGATCGGGCGATGCAAAGGGTCTGGAAAAGGGTCCCGACAGGATCGTCGTCCATATCGAATTGTAGCCGCTGTAGCCGAGCGAGCCCGAGCCGCCTGATATGCTGACATTATGCAACGAGTCGGACGCTAGACAGAAACTGCCGCTTGGCAGCGAATAGCCCGAGACGCTCCCAAGCGTCGGACTCAATATTAAACCGGATCCATTCCCAATTACGAAGTTGCCGTTGAAATCCACACCGATATTCGATCCCTGCGGGTAGTCTGCATTCCCCTGGACCGCTTTTTTGAAACTCAGCGTGGATTCGTCGAGGGCGATGAGCCATTTCGTTCCCGCGGTCGTGGTCACAAAGAGGAACAAGTAGTCGTGTCCGCCGGCGCTGTTGGCGCTGGCGCCGTTCACATACTGGATATCCGCGCCCGTGGCGCCTTTTACGATGCCATTGAGATCCGCCAGTGCCACGGTCCTTTGACCCATGCTGCCGTAGGGGTCGCCCAAGAGATAGGAGCAGGAGCTGGCGAGCGTGCACAGGGACAGGCCCAGGATCGCCAGGGCCATGGCCCGGATCTTGGCTAGAGGTGCCATGATGCCCCCGCGCCCAGAGCCGGCGCCCCATCGCCCATCCAGCCCATGCTGAGCAGGCCCGAGGTACCGGTATCGAGCGCGTAGCCGGAAGAGAGGGACAGCCAGGCGGAAACCCGGGGAGTAAACCGGTATTCCGAGAAGATGTATACCGGCATGAGTGCAAAATCGAAGTAGAGCCTGCGTACGGCCTCGGGCAGTGTGGAGACACTCAGAAGGTAGCCGAGGCCGATGCCCGCACCGAAGCGAAACCGGGATTCCGGCGGCAGCACCAGGAAGCTGCCAAAGCCCATCCAGACTTCCTCGTGCAACAGAGGAGAGGAACCGGGCGTGAAATCGTAGCCCGTAAAGAGATTGTCCTGAACGAACAGGAAGGACCAGTCGGGCACGAGGTATCTCCGGTATCCTGCACCCGCGCCCAAGAGGCGCCCCGTTCCCGTGCCTACCAGAAGGTCCTGGTAGCTCTCTTTTTTCAGCGGAGGCAGCCTGACCTCGGGAGCGGCGATGCCCAGCGCTATGTCGACGCTTTCGGTTCTCCTGCCGGAAGCTGAAACATAAAGACGGATTGTCGAACCCCGCACGAAGGGATAGTAGGGCAGAAGGAGGGCGTTGTCCTTGATCCTGCCGGCGACGATCGAAGCGCGCTGCTCGGGGGGACCTACCGTCACCGTGGCGCCATTGTCGGGAGAGAGGAGCCGAATCCGGTAGGGAACGGGGCGTCGCGGTTGGGCGGCCGAACCCTGGACGTAGCTCGCCAGCTGCGCCGCCACGCTCTTGGCCGAATTGTCGATGAGGGGAAAGGCCGTGGGGCCCGCATAGGCCGAAAAGCTGTCGGCGGCGACAAGCTCGGCGCTTCCACGCCCCGCAACTGAAACGCGATACGCAAGCCGCTCGTCCTCAAGCGAGATGGAACAGCGTGCCACCCAGGCGGCGACACCCTCGTCGGCATCCGCGGTCAGGACTTTGAAGCCAGCGGAACCGAGGGCTCCCACAAGTGAGGAGCGCAGGCTTCCCGCAAAGGGTTCGGCCTGCTTCCGGTCTGCAGCCTCGCCTTCGATGCTCGGCTCCGGCACGAGCACGGTCTGCAGGGAGGATTGGGCCGGGTCGGATTCGGCCGTGGCATCCTGACAGCTCAATCTCCACAGGGGAAAGAGACAGAGAACGGCCAGAGCGAACGTGCAAGCGTGTCGGATCATCATTTCTCGGTGAGGACGACAACCCCGTCCCACTTTTCAGGAGGCGGTGTCTTCGCATAACTTGTCGAGCGCTCAAGGAAGAGCTGCGCGGGATAGTCCTCAGGCAGGAGCGCCAGGACGGCGGAGAATCCCTCCGCCGCCTTCCTGAAGTCCCTGCTGTAGTAGCTTTCCAGGGCCTGACTGTGCAGTTCCCAGGCCTGGGCCTCAACAGGAGAGAGACTCTTGCGCGGAGTGAAGATCTTGACGCCCTGGGTCTTGCCCTTGACCGCGACCGTATCGATCTGACGGCAGCTGACGCTCGACTCTACCTTGTGGTAAACGCTCTCGGAGATGATCATCGGCTGGCGGTATCGTTTGGTGGCTCCCTCGAGTCTCGAGGCGAGGTTGACCATGTCTCCGATGACCGTATAGTTCATCTTTTTGTCGCAGCCGATATTTCCGACTGTCACGAGTCCATAGTTGATCCCCACACCGATCCTGAACGGCGGCTTGCCCTTGGCGGTCTGATCTCGGTTGAAGGCCTCGAGGGCCTCGGTCATCTGGAGACCCGCCATGACGGACTGATAGGCGTCGTCATCCTTTTTCGTGGGAGCGCCCCAAAAGGCCATGATCGCATCACCGATATACTTGTCGACCACTCCACCGTGTCCCATGATGACGTCAACCATCGAAGAGAAGTAACGATTGAGCGATGTCACGAGGTCGTCGGGCTTCATTTTCTCGGAAATGCTCGTAAAGCTCCTGATGTCGGAGAACAGCACCGAAAGTATGCGGTCGTCGCCGACCAGCATGTCCTCCGGGTTTGTGAACACCTGGTCTATGACCTGACGCGGAACGTAGACTTCGAAGATGCTGCGGATCTTGCGCTCCTTCTTCTGGGCTACAACCGCGTCGTAGGCGTACTTCTTGATCTTTTCGTAGGCTTGGCCCAGTTCGTCGAGCATCAGATTGAAGGTGTGGGAAAGCCGCCCGATCTCATCCTTGTATTCGACCGGCACGCGCTCCGAAAGATCGTTGGACTCCGTGATCCTGAGCATGGCTTCCGACACCTTCTCCAGGGGCCGGGTGAGGAAGCGGGCGAGGACGAGGAGGATGATCACCGACACCAGGGCCACGGCGACGAGAAACTCCACCGATGTCCTGAGTATGGACTCGACGTCGCCGTAAAATGCGGCCTTGTCCTCGGTCACGAGGACGAACCAGCCGAAGGGCTGAAAGGGGAAGTAGGCGGCAACCCGGTCTCTGCCGCCGATCGGCATCGTGGCAAAGCCACGGCCGCCCGCCTTGGCGAGGGCGCTCAGAGCCGAGTCCTCGGCGGCAAGGGGCTGGGCCGGGCCGGCCCGCATCTGGACCATTCCTCCTGCATCGACCGCCAGTATGGTCTCCGTATCGCTTCGAAGGATCGAGCGCGCAAAGGACTCGACCGCCGCGTGGGCGGCCGACTCCATGTCGGCCCTTCCGACAAAGCCATTCTGGGCGAGCAGGTTGAACTGCCCGTTGGCGTACTTTTCGAGTTCTGAAGCCTTGAAGGTGAGGAAGTTGGTCGCGATCTTCGTTACGGCTGACGCGGCCACGAAGTACGATGAAATGCCGACCAGGACCACGCCGGCCACGATTAGGGGAAGCACCACCAGTATGATCTTTAGCCGTATACTCATCAACGGAAACTATAGCCCGAGCGCCCCTGCCTGACAAGTAAAGTGCGGCGGGAAGCGCCGCTGGAACGCGAGAGCGGACAACCCGTGCAGATGTCCTTCCCGCCCTATAAGGGCATCGGAGCGAGATCGCAATCACCTGGCACTTTTTCGCGACGGCGCTTCAGCTCCAGGACGGCCAGGTGCTCTTCAAGCAGAAGCTCAACAGCCTGCCGGCTGTTGTTTGCCGAGCGGAATCCGTCCGGGATGAAGGCTACCTCAATCGACGACGGCCATGCCGGCCAGCAGATCGTCAAGGGCATATCCGGGGAATAGTCGTTCGAGTCGCTTCCGGTCGGCTGCGGAAACTGGCGCCACAACCGATTCCGGCATTCCTTCCAAGGGCCGCAGCGGAAAGGCCAGGACATAGGCATGGAGCAGATAGCCCTCGGGCTCCCGCTCCCCGCCGTACTTCGTGTCGCCCACGAGCGGGTGTCCATGAGCGGCGGCCTGCACGCGTATCTGATGGGTACGACCGCTCCGGATTTCCACTGCGGCGAGGGTCCGATTGTCGTGGACTGCGAGGCTCCAGGCCCTGGTCTCCGCTGCCTTCCCCTCGGTACCGCCGCCCGTGCGACTTATGCCGAGTTCGCGATCACGCGCGATCGTGTCGATCCAGGTTTCCTCACCTGCAAGTTCGCCCTGCATCAATGCAATGTAGCGTTTGCGGATCGAGTGGCTCCGCAGCAGAGCGGAGAACTCGCGCGCGCCACGCGCGCTCGCGGAGAACACGATCAGACCGGAGCTGTTGCGGTCCAGGCGATGCAGTGGGCCGGAGGCAAAGGAGAGCGATTCGGATGCCCGTTTACCCGTGGCCCCGCTCACCAGCTCTCCGAGGCTCCCCGGCCCATGGGTAAGCATTCCCTTCGGCTTGTTCAGAAAGAGGAGATCGGGGCTGCTCGCGACCAGCAGCCCTTCGAGTTCTGCAAAGTCAGGGCGAGCGGCTGGAGCTGTATGCACGGCGCCTTCCGGCCCCGGGATGAGGCCTGGATCCATACCGAGTACATCGCCGCCACAGATCCTGTAGTCCGGCTTTGCCCGCCTGCCGTTGACCAAAATCCGGCCCCGGCGGAGTGCTCCATAGATCGTGCCCAGAGGAACCTCGCCCAGAAGCCTTCGGACAACGCGATCGAGCCTTCTGCCGACATCGTCGATCCCGGTCCGAAACTCGACATACTCCAATCGGCGCATCGGAGGCGAGTGTAGGCCGGCCGAGTCTCCGGGTCAATGTCGGGGGATGTCAAGATCTCCTGCAAGGCGAAAAGCGACCGAATTCCGCCCGCCTTGCGGCGGCACCCGCTCTGCTATATAGTTGTTCCAGTAACCAGAAGATTTGCTCCAAGGAGAAACCATGAAGCGCGCCAGCCTCGCCTTTGTTGTCGCGTTGCTCGCCCTGAATGCTTGGGCCCAGCCCAAGGTTGCCGTTCTCGACACTATCATCCCGGACAACATGGATCCCTCGGTCATCATCCCCACGACTGACAAGATCGATGAACGTCTGGTCGTGTCTGGACGCTTTCTCGTCCTCGACCGTGCCAACATCGCGAGCGTGCTCAAGGAACGCGAATTCCAAGTTTCGGGCATGGTCAGCGACCAGGATATCGTCCAGGCCGGAAAATACTTGGGCGCAGACTTTGTCGTCGTCGCCCGCGTCCAAAAGGTGAGCGACACCTACTTTATCAGCGCCAAGATGATAGCAGTAAAGACCGGTGTCATCGCCAACCAGACCTCGGCGACGGGGGAGGGGAAACTCTCGGCCCTTATCGACCTGGCCTCACAGGTCGGCGATGTTCTCTCCGGCGGGGCAGTCCTGGCGCAGTCAGCCGCCGGACAAAGCGACATTTCCAAGCCGGTGCCGACCACGACAAACCAGCCGAAGCCGAAACCGGCGCCCAGGCCACAGCCAGAAATGCCCAAGCTCATCATTGGAGCCGGAGTGGCCTATTCGCTAGATCAATTCTCCGCAACGGCGAGTGACTCGTACGGGAATTTGGATTACAAGGAGAATTGGAACTCAATCTCAGGCGCCTTTGAAGTGTGGGGGAAATACTTCCAAGCCAGTGTCGGAATCGCCCAAACCACCACAGCCGATTATTCATTTACCGAAACCTATTATGCGGTCAACGAGGGTGATACCATCACGTCCAAAAAAACGGACGTCCGGCTGAACCTTTTCGGGCGACTACCCTTTAGCCTTGGCCCAGTTACTCTCTTTGCACTGGCCGGCGGCGAGTACGAGATGAATATCTCGTGGATCGCAAGCGACGGCTCCAATGTCAAGGATACCCTGAGTTCAGACGCAGTTGCAGGCTTGAACCATATCTTCCTCCAAGTTGGAGGCGGCGCGCAATTTGCACTCGGGGGGAACTTCTACATCGCCCCGCAGATCGTATATGGTTGGAAGCTCAAAACCAAGGATGACACGGATTTTGAAAACTACCTCGCGACGACCTATAGTTACTCGAGTGTTAAGTCGTCGGAAGGTAGATTGGATATCAGGATTCTTGCCGGGATGAAAATC
>DATJQN010000288.1:0-11184 GCA_035505775.1 Rectinemataceae bacterium
GACGACGGCAACGGAATGCCCGAGCCGGCCACGGCGGGAAAGGCTCACGGATTCGGTCTCATGCTCGTGGAAACCCTGGTCCACCAGAACGGGGGACGGATGTCACTGAGCGGCGGGGCCGGCACCCGCATACGCATCGACATGGAACTCGCGGCCATCTAGGCCGCGGCCACGCGGCGAGCCGCTCAGCGCCGCTTGATGAAGCTGCCCTCCCGGTACTCGCGGAAGGCGAGATCGAGTTCCTCCATGGTGTTCATGACGATGGGTCCCCGCCAGGCTACAGGCTCGCGCAGGGGCAGGGCCGAGGCGAGGACGAAGCGGGCGCCGCTCTCGCCCGCCTCGGCGCGGACGGAGTCTCCGGACCCGAAGAGGAGGCACTCGCCGGCGGTCACGGGGCCCGAGTCTCCGCGGCTTTCCAGTCCGGCGCGTGCAAGTCCCCCCCGGTACAGGTAGGCGAAAACCGTGTGCCCGGAGGGAATTTCGAGCTCCAGCCGCCCCTGCCCCTCGAGATGGACATCCAGATACAGGGGATCCCGTGCGATACCCCGAAGGGCGCCTTCGGTTGCGCCAAAGCGTCCCGCAAGCACGAGAACCTCACCACCTTCGCAGGGAACGCGGGGCACCGCCGCGGCCTCGACCCCCCGGTAGGCGGGATCCGTCATCTTCTCGGAAGCGGGCAGGTTGACCCAGAGCTGCAGTCCGTGGACGCCTCGCGGGGAGGGCTGCGGCATCTCCTCGTGGATTATGCCCGAGCCGGCCGTCATCCACTGAAGGTCGCCGGGGCCGATCACGCCGCCCGAGCCGAGACTGTCGCCGTGGCGCACGGTGCCTTCGAGCATGTACGTGACCGTCTCGATGCCGCGGTGGGGGTGCCAGGGAAAGCCGGCGCTGTACTCGTCAGGGTCGTCGGAGCCGAAGGCGTCGAGGAGGAGAAAGGGGTCGAAAGGCCGCGTATCGCCGAAGCCGAAGAGCCGAGTCAGGCGGACTCCGGCGCCGTCCATGGTCTCGCTGCCTCTGAATCTCCGCTGGATTGGTCGCTCTTTCATGGGAGCCTCCCACGACCAATACTACTGAATTCGCGCTCCTACGGCAGTCTGCAGGGCCGCGGCGAGCCGGGCGATCTCTCCGTCGTCGAAGTCGCCCGGCACGAGGGAGGGAAGTTCCCAGCGCGGGGAGAGGAGGGCCCCCGCCTCCAGGGCAGCCCGGAAGGCGGCTTCATGCGCCGCAGGACCGTGGCGGGGGTAGAGGTAGGGGCCCCTGCGGATGAAGAAGGGCCCGAGGCGGCGGTCGAGACGGCTCCAGAGCGATTCGCCGTAGGACCCGGCCATCCGACGAAGTTCCCGGAGCGAGCGGGAACCCACGGCCAGCATGAGCGGGGGGATGAGATCGTCAGCAAGCCCTTCTCCCGTCCCGGCGTCGCGGATGAGGAGTATCGAAGGGGCGAACATGCGCGAGCAGGGAAGACGGACGAGCGCGGTCCCCGCGGACCCGCCGAGTCTCCCGTCGGGATCGAGGAAGGATCCGAAGGGTCTCAAAATCGCACAACGTTCCGCGGTCCGGGCGGGGTCTGCCGCACCGGGGCGTGCAGGGTCCAGGACCAGGTCGGCTGCCTGGGCCGCGCCGGTCCCGAGGGCTCCGCCCAGGGCGGCACGTGCACGTTCCTCGTTGAGGAAGAAGCGCTGCACGGAATAGCCGGGCCAGTGCTCGTCCACCTGTTTTTCCAGGCGCGCCCGCCAGTGCGAGGGCAGGGGCCGAGAGACGCCCATGTCCACCGCCGCCTTGATGACAGTTCCCAGCGAGCTGCCCTTCGCACCCAGGATGTCCCGCCCGTCGTCCATCCAGAAGTCGAGGTAGCGCCGGCCGTTCTGGGCATAGAGGCGCCAGAGTCGGGCCCTCCGGATGGGGGGGAGGAGGGACAGGAGCCCCTCGGGTCTCGTGCCGGCGCTCATGCTTTCTGGACCTCGAGCTTCGACGTGAAGCTGGGAAAGAATTGGGCCTGCTTCCCGGTCTCGAAGCGCACGACGACGAGGGGCCCCGAGCTCGGGGTGGGGCTGACCTTGATGATGACGCCCGAGCCGTAGTCCTCGTGATAGACCGCCTGTCCCGCTCTCCACGGCGATGCGGGCGCCTGCGGCGCGCCGGGCGCTGCGCCACGGGGGCTGTAGACCGGCCGCGCCAGGCCCGGGCCGCGGGCGAGAACCTGGCTCCGGTCCAGCGTGGACGGATCGATCTCCGAGAGGAAGCGCGACGGGAGGGTCTCATAGAGCCGGCCGTGTATTCTCCGCCAGCGGCAGGCGCTCAGGTGAAGCTCGTCCTTGGCCCGCGTGATGGCGACATAGAAGAGCCGCCGCTGCTCCTCGAGGTCCTCGCCCTCCTCGTCGTCGCGGGGGAAGAGCCCCTGCTCCAGCCCCGTGACGATGACGACGGGGAACTCGAGGCCCTTCGTGTTGTGCATGGTGATCAGGGTCACGGCGTCGGGCTGGACTCCGGTCCGCTCGCCTTCGTCGGAGACGAGGCTCCGGTCGAGCTCTATGGTCTCCAGGAACTCCGCGAGCCCCTCCCGGCTTTTCGGGTAGAGGGACGAGGCGTTGACGAGCTCGTCCAGGTTGGCGAGCTTCTGCGTGCCCGCGATCTCGTCCTGGTTCCGGTGGTACTCGGCGAGTCCGGTCTTCCGGACCACGCTCTCAAGGAGCTGCGCGAGGGAGGCGTCTTCGCCGGCATGCGAGTCGAGCTCGGCTCCGAGGGCCTCGATCAGGCTCACGAAGTCCCGCAGCCCGGACCGCGAACGGCCCTTGAGACTGTCCGCCGCCTCGCCCGAGGCCCGGACGAGGTCGGGAGTCCCGGTGCCACCCGGGGCGGTGGAGCCCAGGGCCGTCTCGAGGACGGCCTCGATGCTCGCGTCGCCGACGCCGCGCGAAGGCTTGTTGACCACGCGCTTCCAGGCGATCTCGTCCCGGGAGTTGGAGAGGAGGGCGAGGTATGCCAGGGCGTCCTTGATTTCCTCGCGCTCGTAGAAGCGGAGCGCCCCGACCAGGCGATAGGGGATGCCTCGGCGGGGAAACTCCTTCTCGAAGGAGAGGGACTGGGCGTTGGTCCGGTAGAGGATCGCGACGTCCGACCAGGAGCCTCCGGAACGCACGCGCGTCTCGCAGATCCTCGCGCAGTGCTGGACCTCCTGGTCCTGGTCCTCGAGAAGGACGAGCCGGGGCAGGGCGCCACCCGGACGCTCGGCCCTCAGCTCCTTGCCGAGACGCCCCGCGTTGCGCGACACAACCTGTCCGGCGACGTCCAGTATGCTCTGGTAGGAGCGGTAGTTCCGCTCGAGCTTCACGATCTGCGTGCCGGGGAAGATGTCGGGGAAGCGGAGTATGTTGCGGATCTCCGCCCCCCGGAAACGGTAGATGGACTGATCGTCGTCGCCCACCACGCAGAGGTAGGCGCCCGGCAGCCCTTCCGCCGGCGCGGCGGCGAGGAGCTTGAGCAGCTCGAACTGGGCGACGTTCGAGTCCTGGTACTCGTCCACCAGGATGACGCGGAAGCGCTGCCGGGTGCGCCGCGCGACCGCCGGGTCCTCGCGGAGGAGCCGCGCCGGCAGCCGGATGAGGTCGCCGAAGTCGACGTTTCCCGTCCGGCGCAGGCGCTCCTCGTAGACGGCGTAGCTCCTGCGCAGCTGCGGATCGCTCGAGGCCGCGGAAAGGTCGGGAGAATCCGGCTCGAGGCCGAGGTCCTTGGCCCGGGCGATGGCCGAGGCGATCCGGGAGCATTCGTTGCGCGTGTAGTGGGGCAGGGCCGCATGGACGAGCGTGGTCGAGTCGTCGTCGTCATAGATGACGAAGTTCGTCTCCAGACCCGCGGCCGCGGCGTTGCGCCGCAGGAACCAGGCCCCGAAGGAATGGAAGGTGCGTATGACCGCGCGCGAGCAGGCGCCTTCGATGGCGGCGGCCCGGTCGCGCATCTCCCGCGCCGCCTTGTTCGTGAAGGTCACCGCGAGAATGGACTCCGGCTCGAAGCCCAGCTCCCGCACGAGATAGGCGATCTTGGTGGTGATGACCCTCGTTTTCCCGGATCCGGCCCCGGCGAGGATGAGGAGGGGACTCCCCCGGTGCCGGACCGCGTCGAGTTGCTCCGGATTCAGGGAGGCGAGATAGGGTGGGAGCCGTCCCTCGACATGAGCCTCGGCGACCGGCACTTCCCTCACTCCGTGGCCACCGCGTCGAGATCGACGCCGTTGACGGCGAGCACCTTCGCCGTGACAAAAGTTCCCGGGACATGACGCCCCCTGAGGACGGTGAGTCCGTCGACCTCCGGGGCCTGGAGCCAGGCCCTGCCGAGGCTGAGCTCCTCCTGGTCCCCCTGGTGCTCCACTTCCTCCTCGACCAGGACCCGGAGCCGCCTGCCGACGAAGCGCTGCAGCCGCTCGGAACTGATGCGCACCTGGGCCTCCTCCATGAGCCGCTTGCGAGCGGCCACGACGCGGCGCTCCGGCGCGCCGCGCAGGGCGTAGGCAGCGGTGCCCTCCTCGCGCGAGTAGGCGAAGGCCCCGAGCCAGTCGAGCCGGGCCCTCTCCTGGAAGTCCCGGAGCGCCGCGAAGTCCTCGTCGCTCTCGCCCGGAAAGCCGAGGAGGAAGGTCGAGCGGAGCACGGCGTCGGGGAGGGCGGCGCGGATGCGTTCGAGGAGGGCGAGGTAGGTGTCTGCGTTGCCCCTTCGGTTCATCGCGGCGAGGATGCGGCTCGAGCCGTGCTGGAAGGGCAGGTCGAAATAGGGGAGCACGCGTTCGTCGGAGGCCATGACGGGAAGTATGGCCTCGGGGAAATTGTCCGGGTGGATGTACAGGACGCGCACGCGGAAGTCCCCGCTCAGCGCGGACAGGGAGGCGAGGAGCTCCGGCAGGAGCTGGCCGCCCGCCGCACTTCCGTCCAGATCGCGCCCGTAGGAGCCGAGGTCCTGGCCGATGAGGATGAGCTCGCGCATGCCGCGATCGAGAAGCTCGGAACATTCGGCTACCACGTCCCGGACGGGTCGGGAGCGCAGGCCGCCGCGGATGAGGGGTATGGCACAGTAGGAGCAGCGGTTCGAGCAGCCTTCCGTGATCTTGACGTGGGCGCTGCCCGGAAAGTCGAAGAGCCTCGTGCGCCTGGTGGTTCCGAGCGAGGCGGTCGCCTCGGGCACCATGACCGGATGGCTTCCCGCGAGGGTCGCCTCTGCCGCCTGGACGAGGGCGCCGAGATCCGCATTGCCGACGATCCCGTCCGCCTCGGCGAGGTCGCTGGCGAGCTCGCCGGCGTAGCGCTGGGCGAGACAGCCGGCGACCAGAACCTTGGTCCCCGGGTAGGCCGCTTTCAGGTCCAGGACGGCCTGTATGGACTCTTTCTTGGCATCTTCGATGAAGCCGCAGGTATTGACTATGATGAGCTCGGCGTCGATTGGCGACTCCACCCAGGTATGCCCCTCGGCCTCGAGCCGGGCGAGCACCTCTTCTCCGTCAACCTGGTTCTTGGCGCAGCCGTGATGGTCTATCCAGAATCGCACTCTGTGCACCTCGGGGACAGGCCGTCGCCGGCCGGTGGCTTGTCGTCGGTCTCTCTGCGCTGCCGCTAGTCCATGTCGTAGGCGCTGAGCGTCCAGTTGCCGGAATCGGCCTGCGACCAGGCAATGCGCTTCACGGACACCTCCCCCGGGCCGCCGAGGTCGAGGTCGGCCGATTTCCCGCCCGAGGCGGAGACGGTCAGTTTCGCGGACTGGCCGTTGGAAGCCCAGAGCTTGACGCTGTTGTTGGCGTTGATCGTGATGGTCTCGCCCTTGTGGTAATAGCGCTCGTCGCGATCCTTGCGGTCGATCTCGTATCGGAAGAGGCAGGCGCCGCGGAAGGTCACCGAAAGGACGAAGGGATAGGGGCTCCGGCCCGCCTCGAAGAGCACCGAGCTCTTGGAGCCCGCGGGCGCGGCAGGCTCAGGCGGCGGCGCGGCCGCCGCCTGCTGGGAGGCCGCGCCGTTGTCCGGGCCGGCATCCGTGGCCGGCGTGGGGCTGGCCGCCGCCGCGGCCGCCGCGGCCTCGGCGCTCACGAAATCGAAGCGGAGCTCCGCGCCCTTGGACGGGTCCATCTTGGCCAGATCGCTGACCAGGACCTTGAGCTCGGGCTGGTTGTTCCTGTCGAGATCGATGGTCCCCTCCTCGCCGAGGATGAGGCGGGTGGGCCCGGCCGGGGTGTCGAGGGTGACCGCGTCGTCTATGCGGGAGAGCCCGAGCTTGTACTTCTGGCCTCCCAGGTTCACGAGGAGGGAATCGCCGACATACATGCGCTTGTCGAAACCCGAGCTGTCCATCTGGTACTGGGTCGGCTGGTGATGCTCCATGGCCGCCTGGGTGACCGTGGAATGGGCCCTGTGGCCGCCGACGATCAGGAGGAGGGCGACGACCAGCACGCCGACGAGGCCCGCGGCGCCGCCGACGACGAGGAGGGGCGACGGACCCCGTCGGGGAATCAGCTCCTCAATGGGAACCGGCTGCTCCTGGATCTTCATGTTCTTGTACGAAGCGACAAGATCGTCGGAGGGCAGGCCGAGGTAATCGGCGTAGTTTCTGAGGAAGCCGATCACGTAGGGATCTCCGGGGAAGACGGTGAAATCCTCGGCTTCCAGCGCCGCAAGGTATCGCTTCGCGATATTGGTTTCATCAGCCACGCGATCGAGACTCAGACTTTTCTGCTCTCGCGCGGATCGAAGCACTTCACCGATGGGGGCCATGACGCTCTTTTTTCCTTCCTATTGCTGATTGTCGGAGTTGAACAGGAAATTGTTGTACACGTTGGCTGATGCCGGAGAATCGTAGACGAAACGGGCCGCCGGTATGCCCTGGTTGATCTTGATTCCGGTGAAATCGAACACGATGCGGTCGCCCGCCAGCGTCCAGCCCTCGATCCGGCGGATCAGCTTGGAATCCGGGTTGATCGACAGCTTGATGGTCCTGAAACCCTCGGACACGGTCCTCCTGTTGAGGACGAGGCGGACCACCTGCTCGCCGCCGCCATCGTCAAGCGGCACGGGGCTGGGGCTCGTCTCGAAGGCCATGGTATAGCCCCGTCGCATCAGCTTGAGCCCCTCCCGGCTGGCCAGCGAGGCGCCGCCCACGCCCGATTGGGCCTTGTCCGCCACCTGCTGGGACAGGACCGCGTGGTACTCGGGGATGTAGACGGTGAGGGTCTGACCGTCGAAGGAGATCACCTGATCGGGAGGCTGGACGAAATCGATGCGGAGAAGGGAGGGGGCCTTGAAGGCGACCGTACCGGTCATCACGGTCTTGCCCGTGGTGATCGCGATCCTCCCCTCGTAATCGGTGATCTGCGCGTAACGATCGGCGACCTGCCCGAAGTATTGATCGGCGGTGGTGATGTCCTGGCAGAAACCCGCCAGGGGGAGAACTGCGAGGAGTGCCATGAGAGGGAGGTATTTCACGAAACGTTTCCTGTCCTCGAATATCCAGGCCGGTTCCCGGTGGCCCCGAAACCCAGCGTTTGCGAAATACTATCTCCAAACGAAAGGAAATACAAGCGAGCACACCGCCGGCGCAGGCCGCCCAGAGCCCCGACGTGACGCCTTGGCGGCTGTCGCCTGCTCAGCCCTGCCCCGTGCTCCCCAGCCGGGCCCGCTTCAGGTGCTCACGCACCAGATAGCGCAGCCTGTTGTCCGACAGCTTGAGGGTCTCTCCGCAGTCCGGGCAGGTGAATCTGCTCTCGACCAGCTCGCCCTTCCGGCAGGAGATGCAGTAGATCTTCCCGCAGCGGGGACAGGCCCCCGCCGGCGAGTCGTCGGGCGGCATCGCGCGGATGCTCGTGCCGCTCTGCGAGGGCAGATCGCGGGGAACCTTCCAGAGGCGGTTGCAGCTCGCACAGGTCAGCGACTCCATCGTGGCCGCCTCCACTTCCGCATCAAGACTCCGGGCCTGCTCGGGAGCCGAACGGGAGAGCTGCTCCTGGATCTCCTTCACCTTGGCGAGGGCGCGTGACGCCAGGTAGCGCCTGCCCAGGGCCAGGAGGAGGCTCGGGTCGCCCGGGGCGATCTCCAGGCCGAGCCGGTACGCGGCCTCGGCGCGCACGCTGTCGCCGTAGACGGCACCCAGGTCCCCGGCGAGGAGATAGGCCCGGGCCTCGCCGCCCAGGTCGAGCGCGGCCCGAATATGGTCCTCGGCCTCGGTGTAGCGCTCGAGACGCATGCAGGCAGCGGCCAGATTGCTGTGGTACGCGCTCTGGCCGGGATCGATGCGGCAGGCCCGCTCGTACTCCTTCACGGCACGCTCGATGAGCGCCTCCGCCTCATCCGCTCTGGAGGCGCGCAGGGCCGCGGCCGCGAGCACATTGCCCGCCTCGTTCCTGCAGGCTGCCGCCTCCGGGAAGGCCTCCAGGATGGCGAGGGCGCGGTCGACCTGCCCCTCCTGACTCTCGAGCTCGGCCAGGTTGACGGCGGGCTCGGGTGCGAGAGGCAGGGCGGCGCGCGCGGCTTCGAGCCGGAGGCGGGCTTCCGCGAGGTCGCCGCGGGCACGGGCTACCTGGCCGGCCAGGTTGAGTGTCCAGCCGTCCTCCGGGGAGAGGCTCAGGGCCCGGGCGAGGCTCGTGCCGCAGTCGAGTCCGAGGGCGAACTCGGTCTCCGCTTTCCTGAACTGATAGAGCGGGTAGTCGGGCTCGAGCTCCGCGGCCCTGCTGTAGAGCGCGAGGGCTTCGTCCTTCGCCCCCGCCTCCGACTTGATGATCCCCAGGAGATAGTAGACGGCCGAATCCGGACTCTTCGCGGCGACCAGGGCGTTCAGGAGGGTCGCGGCCTCGCGCCGCTTGCCCTGTCTGAAGAGCATCTTGGCGCGAAGCTCCTTGACCTCGGGGCTGCGGGGCCTCAGGGCGGTGAGTCGGTGCAGGGCCAGGGCGAGGTCGTCCTCGGCCTCCTGCCGGAAGAAGAGGCGTGCGGCAGCCAGGTAGGCATCGGCAGCCTCGCCGCGGCGGTGGGCCTGGTCCCAGGCCCGGGCCTCGTTCATCCGGTAGAGGGCCTGCTCCGGCTCGATCTCCGCCGCGCGGCGATACTCCTCGGCGGCCCCCACGTAGTCGCCGAGCGCGAAACGGCTGTGCCCCGACAGATCCGCAAGGCGTGCGTTGTCCGGAAGCGCCGGCAGGAGGCGATCGAGCAGGCTCCTGAGCTCGGCGAAGCGGCTCTGCAAATAGAGGAGGTTCGCCTTCTCGTCGAGGGCATCCTGCCGGCCCGGCGCCGCCTCGAGGCAGGCGTCGAGCGCCGACTCCGCCTCATCGTACAGCTCAAGCCTGAGCGCCACCTCGGCCTTGAGGAAGGACTCGTCGGCGGAGAGTCGGCCCCGGCGCTCGTTCTTGCGCAACTGGACCGCGGCCGCGAGATATTCGCCCATGGCGAAGTAGGTCTGGGCCAGGCGATAGCGCGCCAGGTGCTCCGGCTCGACATAGAAATTCCAGCGATAGTACCAGGTCTCCACTTCCACCGGCCGCGAGTCCACGAAGCAGTTTCTCAGATGAAAACGCGCCTGCCCCTCGCCCTCGAATCGTTGGGCGGCGAAAGCGATGTGGCCGGAGCGGAAGGTCTCGTCCACCGCCTCGGCGACCCATCCGTCATTGACAAGGAGGGTGAAATGGCTCCCGCGGGCGATGACAGTCAGGCTCAGCGTCAGGGGCTCCGCGGGGGGCGCCGGGATCGTGGCCGGCGCCTCTGGCGGCGCCTCTGGCGGCGCCACAGGCGGAGTCTCGGCTGGCACTGCAGGCGGCGCCTCTGGCGGCGCCGCAGCAAGCGCCATGGACGCGCCGCCGGGAAGGGGCGGCAGCTCCGTCCAAGCGAGGACGCTGCGCGGACTCCCGTTGAAGACCGCGTCGAGGCGGAGGTGGCCCCTGTTCGAGACGAGCGCGGCGTAGAAGTTCGACTCGTCCTGATATCTGAAGAGGAAGCCCGCGGCAGCATAGGGCGCGTCACGGTCGAAGACCAGCTCCCCGCGGAGGACGAAGTCGGCGTGTCGGTAGAGCGGGGCTTCGGTCCAGGCAAAGAGACGGGGACGCTTCAGCTCGAGGAGGAGACCCTCCTCATCGTAGGCCGCCCGGTGGCTCTCTTCGCTGGTTTCGAGGAAGCGGCGGTGACCGGCGGCCTGCTGCTGTCGGGAAGCGGGCAGCGCCTCCGCCAGCTCGACCGTCCAGAGCTCTTCGACCAGGGAGCCCGGCTCGGGCCCCTCCTCCGAGCGGAAGAGCCTGCGGAGAAACTGGAACAGGTGTGGCACGTGTTCTAGCGTCCCGCCCCGGCGCCCTGCCCCTGTCTCTGTCGCCGCTCGAGCATGAGGGTCGCCGTGGGGCGGTCCACGATCTCGGCCGGTCCGAAGTACTGGATGGGGCCGGGGAAGCGATAGTCCGAGCTCAGCGACCAGGCGGCACGCTGGGCCGCGAACTCCCTGAACGGCGCCCCGTCGAGCTCGACCAGGGCCTTCCTGATGACGGGCTTGTCCGTCCCGTGCCGCCGCTCGATGTTCATCATCGAGACCAGGGGGATGCCGCCCGCCTCCCAGGAGTCCGAGCCGGAGGTCAGGTTCCGGACCGATGCTATGTAGCCGGTCTGGGAGGCCGCCGCAAGGGCGTAGGCCGCATAGCCCAGCGAGTAGCAGTAGTCCGCGTCGAAGTTCGAGGGAAAGCCGCAGCGCCCCTCGTAGCCGAGGAAGTGCGTCTGGTAGTCGAACTTGCCGCGGTACTCGTCCGCGGCCGAAAGGATGGCAAGCCGCACCCCGACCATGTCCACGATCAGCTTTTCGGTTTCTATGCGGCTGACCTGGACGTTGCCGTGGGGATCGCGATCCCACAGCAGCTGCTCCTGGATGCCCTGAGGCAGGCTTTCGTAGAGCCAGGCGGAGGGCTCGGTGAGCCGCTCGAGAATGTAGGCCTTGTGGTCCACGAAACTCTTGAGCGCCTTGAACTCGTGCTCGCCCGCCGCGATGATGTCGTTGATCTCGCCGATGAGGAGCTTGACCTCGGGGATGAACTCGATGAGCCCCTCGGGAATGAGGACGACGCCGAAGTTCTCTCCTTTCCGGGAACGCTCGACGACCGAGGTCACGACCTGCTCGATCACCTGCCCGAGGCTCAGCGCCCCCGCCTCGACCTCCTCGGAGATGAGCGTGACGTTCGGGCGGCACTGGAAGGCGCAC
>DATJQN010000289.1:0-4000 GCA_035505775.1 Rectinemataceae bacterium
GCGGGCCGACCGGACGTACCTGAAGGTCTTCCGTCGGATCGAGCAGCCCGACCTCTTGATCCTCGAGGATGCCGGCTTTTCCTCGATCGACCGCGACGGCGCGAACGAGCTCTTCCGGGTGGTCGGCGCCCGGTACCTTCACGGCCGGTGGTCCATCAGCCGGCTGGTCCCCTGACGGGAAGTAGATCCAAATCTTCTTCGTAGATTTTCTTCAAGGAAATCTTGAAGTAGTTTCTTCCGCGCCCCTCGCGTCCCGCCCCGGCTCACCCCTCGACTCAAACAAAAACCCCCGGTACATCGAAGGATTCTTCACCTTCACATCGACGTGCCGGAGGTATGAAACGGAGTCTACTCTGCGCCCGGATGGGCTGCAACGTCAGGTTCCGCCCCCGCGGTAACCAGCGCTATTGTTCTCCGAGCTGCAGCCAGGAAGCGCGCCGCGTCCAGAATCGTCTCGCCCAGCGACGGCATCGTCTCCGGGAGCACTTCGCCCGCATCGAGGCCGCCCGGAAGGCCGGTTTGCCCGCCCACCTGTCAGCAATTCGGAGACGGACCGGCCCCTTTCGCGTACCGCTGCGACGGCTGCCACCGTCGGGTCCACCGCTCTGCCTGGCAGCTCTTCGTCTATTGCGGTAAATCCTGCCGGCACGCTGTCCGGCTTGCCCGGCGCCGTCTCTTGCGGCGCCTTCCTGCTCTTCCTCGTTCCCTCCGCGACGCCCCCGAATCGCTCCGTCGCCCTCGCGGTCCTCCGGTTGGAGGGTCCGGTACACTCCGCCCGCATGAGCGCCCCGATGCCCGACCGTGAGCCAGTGGACCCCGCCCGGGTACGATCGGTCCCCGGCCATTTCGCCTGGGTGGACCACCGCTTCCGGGACATCCTCCACCGCCTGTCCCTGGAGGAGATCGCCCTCCTCTTCTTCCTCCACCTGGCCGCCGACCGTAACGGCTGCTCCTTCTGGGCGGACTCCACCATCGCCAAGAGGATCGGCGTCCCCGAGGGCGTCGTGGTCCAGGCTCGCCAGGGCCTCCTCTTGAAGCGCCTCATCGCCTACCGCTTCCCGCTCTACCAGATCCTCCCCTTCGTGGACGTCCGCCGATGACCCTGGTCCAACTGGTCTCGGTCTCCCGTCTCCGCATGAGCCTCGCGCCGCTCCGGGGAAGTCGCACGGACCGCCAGGTGGACCTGGCGCCGCTTCCTCTGCGGGTGGCGGACTCGGGCGACGGACACTTCGAGGTCATCGACGGATTCAAGCGTCTCGCGCGGTGGGCCGGGGAGGGCCAGGGCGAAGTCCCGGTGGTGGTCGAGACAGCGAGCGGCATCGCCCTGAAGGCCCGGCTCCTCGATGCCAACGGCGCGAGAAGGACCTCGAGCGCCATGGACGAAGCACGGGTGGTCGCCTCGCTGATCGACGACGACCACCTGAGCCCCACGGCCGTCTCGAAGCTCCTCGGCCGGAAGAAGACCTGGGTGGCGCGTCGTCTTCTCCTCGAAAGGAATCTCGCCCCGGAGTTGAAGGTCCGCCTGGACGCCGGCCGTCTCTCCTTGACGGTCGCAGTGGCCCTCTGCGAATACGATCGCCCGAGCCAGGTCCAGTTGGCCGACGCCTCGAGCCGCCACGGCCTCTCCACCCGCGAGGCCCTGGCCTTCCTCGTCACCTACCGCCTGGCTCCGGATGCTCCGGCCCGTGAGGACCTCCTCCGGGATCCGCGCTGTGCCCAGCCCCGGGCGAGCGACCAGGGCGCCTCGCCCCTGGGCTCCGCGGCCGCCCGGCTGGGCACGCGGCTCGACGAGGTCGAGGCCGCCATCAAAGAGATCGAGGCTCTGGACCTCTCGGGGCTGTCCGAGACGGAAGGAAGAGTGATAGAGGCGAGGAGGCGGGGCCTCCTCGCGAAGATCGTCTCCTTGAAGGCTTCGATGGAGGAATCGCATGAGTCCCGAAGAGATCCAGGAAGTCCGCGACCTCGCCCAGAGCGGTTTGACGATCCGCGGGATCGCCCGGAAGCTCGGCCGGAACGTGAAGACCATCCGCCGTGCCCTGAGGAGGCCCAAGGCGAAGAGGGCGGAATCGAAGCTCGAGCCCTTCCGGGCCATGATCCTCGAGCGGGACGCGCAGGGGCTGCGCGTCCCGCGGATCCTCCGGGAGATCCGGGAAAAGGGGTACACCGGATCCCGCTCGATCCTCCAGGACTTCCTCAGAAAGCAACGGGGCCCCAGGAAGGCCGAGCGGAGAGTCTTCCGCCGCTTCGAGACCCCTCCGGCACAGGAGGCCCAGATCGACTGGAGCCCCTTCCGCCTGGTGATCGCCGGCGAGGAGCGGGTGGCCCACTGCTTCTCCCTGATCCTGGCCTACTCGCGGATGCTCTTCATCGCCTTCTACCGTAACGAGCGGCTCCCCACCCTCCTCCACGCACACGTGGAGGCGATGACGTACATGGGAGGTCTTTGCCGGCGGCACGTCTACGACAACATGGCCACGGTGACCGTGGGCCGCCTGCACGGGAAGCCCATCTGGAATCCCGCCTTCCTCGCCTTCGCGAAGCACTACGGCTTCGAGCCCTGGGCCTGCAGGAAAAAGGACCCGAATCGGAAGGGAAAAATCGAGCGGCCATTTCCCTTTATCTTCGACGACTTCCTGAAGAACAGCCGTTTCGAGTCCTGGGACGACCTCAATGTCCGGGCCCGGACGTGGCTCGTCACCGTGGCGAACGTGAGGAAGCACGAGACGACCAAACGAGTGCCCAGGGAGATGTACCTCGAGGAGAAGGACCTCTTGATCCGGCTGCCGGCGATCGCCTTCGACACCGGCCGGATCGAGATGCGGAAGGTCCAGGTCGACGGGTACCTGCCCCTGGACGGCTCCTTCTATCCGGTCCCGGCATCGCTCGTGGGTCAGTACGTCCGTGTGCGGGTTTTCCCCCACGAGATCGAGATCCTCGACGGCTCGGGCAAGGTGGCCGCTCGCCACCCGGTACCCGATCGGCCGATGCGGCTTCCCGCTGACTGGGGCCCGCCCAGGAAGGAGGAGGGGATGACGAGGACCGCTCTCGAAACGCGTTTCCTCGCAAACTTCCCCGACGGTGAGGTCTTCCTCGAAGGCCTCCTCAGGCGTATGAAGTCCCTCTTCACGATCCACCTGCGCCAGATCGAAGGCATGGTGGAGCTTTACGGAACGGCGCGGGTCGCGGCCGCTCTTCGCCGCGCCACGGCGTACAAGAACTTCAACGCCCTCGCTCTGCGCCGCATCCTGGAGGACGCGCATCCCGAGATCGTCCCCGAGCCGCCCATCGGGCCCATGGCGACGGGGCTCTCGGCGCTCGACGCCCTGGGAGACGTCGACTCGGGGTCGCTCCGGGACACCGGGATCGATTCCATGGAACCCACGGAGGGAGCCGATGTCCAAGAAGATTGATGCCGCCGCCGCGCCCCAGGATCCCCTGGACGAACTTCGTCAGCTCCTGGTGGAGCTGAGCCTCACCACCCTGGCCAGGGACCTGCCATCGCTCCTCGCCCACGCCGAGCAGACCGGGCCGGCGTACTCCGACTTCCTCCGCAGGGCGGTGGACGTCGAGCGTGAGGCACGGGCCGGTCGGAAGATCCAGCGTCGAGTGCGCTGGAGCCGCCTCGGACCCAATGCCTCCCTCGACGGCTTCGACTTCTCCGCCCGGCCCCAGCTTTCCCCGCAGGTGGTCCGCGAGCTTCTCAACTGCCGCTTCGTCGAGGAGAAGAGAAACGTCATCCTCGTCGGCCGGCCGTCGACGGGGAAGACCACGGTGGCCCGCGCTATCGGCCATGCCGCTTGCCAGCTTGGCTACTCCGTCTACTACGTGAGCATGGAGGAGATGCTCCTGGCGCTCCACGCCTCGCGGGCCGACCGGACGTACCTGAAGGTCTTCCGTCGGATCGAGCAGCCCGACCTCTTGATCCTCGAGGATGCCGGCTTTTCCTCGATCGACCGCGACGGCGCGAACGAGCTCTTCCGGGTGGTCGGCGCCCGGTACC
>DATJQN010000290.1:0-5378 GCA_035505775.1 Rectinemataceae bacterium
CTCATCCATCATCACGCCGCCTCGCGTGACGGCTATGGCATGGCGGGGGTGGAAGTCCTGAACCAGGCGGGCCGGTACTGCAACGATTTCCACTCCTATCCCGAGACGCACATGGACTATCTCATGTGCTACTTCCGCAGGGAGAACCGGTTCCCGGCCAGGGTCTTCGGCAATATCGCCCGCGATATCGGGGACCCCAAGGGATCATCGCTCGACGACTTCGCGTACCTCCACCTTCCTGAGGACCCGGGCGTCGACAGCCCCGCATTCCAGCTTTTCCCGGCCGGGGTCGATGACTTCGCGGCACTTCGCCGCCGCTACGAGGACGTTTCCGGAGGGCTCCTCATCGATGCGCTCGACCTTCAGGCTGTCGAGGGACCGGACCTCGCCCTGTCCGCGGAGTACGCCGCCCAGGGCTTCAAGAGGGAGCGACACGTCTTCGGCCTCAAACAGGAAGGCCGGCTCGGCGCGGTGATCATGCTGACGCTCTCCGATCTCGGCCTCAACCTATCGAACCTGACCAATTGCGCCCATGTCTTTGTCATCGACGAGGAGCGGCTCCGGCCGGCCACGCTGTTCGCCGGTCTCAGAGCGATCCTTGGCCACTATGCGGCGGAAGAGGTTCCGATTCTCGCCTTTCCGGTGAATTACCTCGAAAGGCTGGCCATCCCCTACGAGAAGAAGTACAACCTGTGGGTGGTCAGCCTTGAGCACTCCGACGGCTATTTCCGCTCCCTGCGCACTACCTTCAGGAGGACCAGCGGTGAACGCGACGACGAGCAGCGCTGCCATGGATGAGGGCCCTCCGCTCTACAACAGCAACATCATCATCACCTTCCTGAAACTCATCAAAAGCAAGTACAGCTACGTCGATGTGACGGAGCTTCTGGAGGCGGCCGGCATGGAAGCCTACCAGGTCGAGGATGGAGCACACTGGTTCACCCAGCAGCAGGTCGACCGCTTCTATGATCGCCTCGTGAGGCTCACGGGCAACCCCGGCATCGCCCGCGAGGCCGGGCGCTACAACGCATCGCCCGAAGGTTTGGGCCTCATGGCCCGCTATGTCTTCGGCTTTGCCGGACCGGCAAAGGTGTTCGAGGCGATCGGCAAGTTCGCCGGCAACCTCACGCGCTCGACGACATACAAGTCGCGGAGGATCGGCGCAAACCGGATCGAGATCATCGTCACCCCCCTTGAAGGCGTATGCGAAAAGCCCTACCAATGCGAAAACCGCATCGGGTATTTTGAGGCCATCGTGGCGGGCTTCAACTATCGACTGCCTCATGTCGAGCATGACGAGTGCGTGTTCCGGGGCGATCCGGTGTGCAGGTACCAGATATCCTGGCGCGAATCAAAGGCCGCGATCTGGAAGCGGATGCGGACCATAATGGCGCTCGGCTCGGTGCTCGCGCTCGCTGCCTACGGGCTGCTCTTTCACGGCCACTATGTCGTACAGACCTCGTTCGTCGCAGCCTTCCTCGTCCTGGGCATGGCCTTCGTCGGGGCCTACCTCGAAAAGAGCGAGCTCAACTCCGCCATCAACAACCTGCGCTCCACCACGGAAAAATTCTTCGAGAACGGCGATCGGAACTACAACCAGGCCCTCATGATCAATGAAATCGGGCATATCATCAGCAAGTACAACGAGACGGACAACCTCCTGAACCAGGTTGTCGATATCCTGCGCAAGCGACTGGACTACGACCGCGGTCTCGTGCTGCTCGCGAGCAAGGATGGAGCCAATCTGGAGTTCGGAGCCGGCTACGGTTACGGCACCGGACTGGTCGAGGAGATCAAGGCGGCCCGTTTCCACCTGGACCGGCCGGAGTCGCGGGGTGTCTTCGTCCTCTGCTATCGCGAGCGAAGACCCTTCCTCGTCAACGACGTGATGAGCATAGAGGGGGACCTGTCGCGGCACAGTCTGGAATTCACCAGGAAACTCGGTTCGAGATCGTTCATCTGCTGCCCCATACTCTACGAGGACGAATGCCTCGGCGTGCTCGCGGTGGACAATCTCCAGAGCAAGCGCCCGCTCGTCGAGAGCGACATCAACCTGCTCATGGGCATAGCCCCCGAAATCGGGATCAGCGTCCATAACGCCGTGCTGACCGAGGAGAGGGAACGGCAGTTCCGCTCCATCCTCAGCGCCCTCGCAGCGAGCATCGACGCGCGCGATGCCTTCACGGCAGGTCACTCGGAGCTGGTCACGGCATACGCGATGGCCATCTGCGAGGAGATGGGGCTGCCCGGCGAACTGACGGAGGCCATCCGCGTTGCGTCCCAGCTCCACGACTACGGCAAGATCGGAATCAAGGACTCCATACTCAAGAAACATGGACCCCTGAACGGCAAGGAGCGCGAGGAGATCAAGACGCACGTCGTCAAGACCCAGGCCATCCTGGAACGGATCAACTTCAACGGCGTCTACCAGCAGGTGCCCTTCATCGCCGGATCACACCACGAGAGGCTCGACGGGACGGGTTATCCCAAGGGACTCAGGGGCGAAGAGATACCGCTCGGCGCGAAGATCATCGCGGTCGCCGATTTCTTCGAAGCCATAACCGCGCGCCGGCACTATCACGAGCCGCAGCCCCTTCCGGAGGCGATCGAAATGCTGAAGGGGGAGGGTGGCCACCATCTGGACCAGGGGGTGATCGATGCCCTCCTCGCAGCCCTGGACAAGGGCAAGATCCAGGCGCGACAGGCATCCTAGGCCTGTCGCGCCGTACTAGCCGGCCGGCGCCCGCTTCCGCCCCCAGGCCGCGATAACCGGCGTGTAGGTGAAGCGGCCCGGATCCCGGAAGAAGGCCATGAAGTCCTCCAGGAATTCCCCGGGGCTCTCGTATCCGGGTATGTCGAAGCAGAGTCTGCGCGAGAGCACCTCGATCTTGGTGCCCCAGTTGTAGCCGTCGCTGTCGCGGAGCGCGCCGTAGATCAGATGATGGGCGCCGACCTCCACCCTGATATCCTCGAACCCCATCCGGTACAGGTGCGAATAGAGTTTGCGGCCGGCATAGGGGTCGAAGTTCGCACGCTCCTCGAGCTGGCGCATGGCGGAGACGAGGGCGGTCTCCAGCCTGGGGGAGATGCCATAATGGTTCAGGCTGTTGTGGTCCAGGTCCACCAGGCACAGGATCCCGCCCTCCGCCACGGCGGAGGCGACGTTGTGCGCTATATCGAAACATTCCTCCCGGTAGTATTCGAGGGCGAAGCGGACCCATGCGAAGTCGAAGCTGCCGAGATCCTCGATCGGATGCAGAAAGTCGCGGAGGGCGAACGAGAGCCGGCCCCCTCCGTAGCGCCCCCGGGCCTGCTCTATTCGTTCCGCCGACGAGTCGATACCGACGGCCGAGCCACCGGCGCCGACGATCCCGCCCAGGATGGAGGTGGAGAGACCCGCGCCGCAGGCGACATCGAGGACCCTCATACCCGCCGCGAGGCCGGCACGTCTGGCCATGGACTCGAGCTCGACGGTATCCGTCTTGATCCCGAGCCGCTTGCTTTCTTCCTCACTCTCCATGATGTACGATACTGGCATGTCGTCGCTTCCCCATGAGGCCTGACCGGCCAAAGTGCACTATTCGCGGAGTATACAGTGCTCATCCGGAGGGCGAAAGCCTCCGGACCGAGTTCGGGGACTGACCGTGCATGCGCACGGTGGCCGCCCTCACGGGCGGCCACCGCTTCTGCCGGGCGGCTAGTGCTGCTGCGCCCCTTCCAGATCGCGTGTCACCTTCACGAGCCCGAGGAACTCGGCGCGGTAGCCGTCCGGGTCGCGGCCCCGAGCTCCGGAAGCCAGATCCTCGACCTGAGCGAGACTCGCGTTTCCCCGGTACTCGGAGCGCCGGAGGATGAGGCCCCACTCGGCGACAGCCGCGGCGAAGCGGAAATCGGGGGAAGCGTCGGCCAGGTTCTCGCGGGCCAGGGTCACGGGGCGCTCGATGAGGGCACTGATCTCGCCCGTGGGCTTCTTGTAGCGGAACTTCAGGGTCATGAGTTCGCCGGAGCCGGACGCGGCGGATGGGGTCGTCGTCTGATAACGCAGGCCGTCTCCCGACTGCGCGGCGGCCGGCGGCACGATCTCGTAGAGCGCCGTGACCGTCGAGCCCGCCCCGAGCTCGCCGGCGTCCTTCGTGTCGTCGGCGAAGTCCTGCGTGGCAAGCATCCGCTTCTCATAGCCGATGAGACGATAGGCGCCGACCAGGGCGGGGTTGAACTCGATCTGAACCTTGAGATCCTTGGCCACGGCGTACAGGGTGCCCTCCATCTGTTTCGAGAGGACTTTCTGCGCCTCGGAGAGGGAATCGATGTAGGCGTAGTTGCCGTTGCCGGAGTCGGCGAGTTTCTGCATCTTGGAATCCTGGTAGTTACCCATGCCGAAGCCGAGCACCGTCAGGAATATCTTCCGGGAGCGCTCGGACTCGATGAGGCGCACGAGTTCCCCGTCCGAAGAGACGCCGACATTGAAGTCGCCGTCGGTCGCGAGGATCACCCGATTGTTGCCCTGGGCCATGAAGGCCGCTGCGGCCGTCTCGTAGGCGAGGCGGATTCCTTCTCCGCCGGCGGTGGAGCCCCCCGAGTCGAGGGCGTCGATCGCCGCGTCAATCCGGTCCTTCTGGTTTCCCGGCGTCGGCGGAAGCACGAGCCCGGCCGAGCCTGCGTAGACGACGAGGGCTATCCGGTCCTCCGTCCTCATCCGCCGCACGAGCAGCTTGAGCGAGGCCTTCACGAGGGGCAGCTTGTTCTCCTCATCCATCGAACCGGAGACGTCCACGAGGAAGACCAGGTTGCTCGGCGGGAGCGCGGCCGCGGAAATCTCCCTGGCCTGGAGGGCCACGCGCAGGAGAGCGTGCGAAGGCGCCCAGGGGCAGGCCGCGAGTTCCGAATCGAAGGCGAAGGGTTCATCGCCCTTCGGTTTCGCGTAGTCGTAGGGGAAGTAGTTGACGAGCTCCTCGATCCTCACCGCATCGGGCGGCGGCAGGCTGCCCGAGCCGATGAAGCGGCGCACATTTGCGTAGGACGCCGTATCGACGTCGATCGAGAAAGTGGAGAGCGGCTCCTGGGCCACCGAGGCGAAGGAGTTCTCCCGGATGCGGTCGTAGCCTTCGGTGGAGAAGCTCTGGTTGTAGCGGTCAGTCAGGGTCTCGTCGAGGCTCGGAGTCAGCTCCTTCTTGTCCTTGGTGACGGGATAGGCGGGGGCCTCTTCCGCCGCCGCAAGCTGCGTGGCCGCCGGCGCTCCGGCTATGGCTCGCGACGTCGGGGGCGGCGCTGCCGCGCCGGACGGAGAAGCCGGCATGAGCTGGGCCGCCTGAAAGGCTTCCTGCAGGGAGTCGGCACTCTGCGACTCGGACTCGGCCAGTGCGGGCCTTGCCACCGTG
>DATJQN010000291.1:0-21798 GCA_035505775.1 Rectinemataceae bacterium
CGCGGTGAACCTGATGAGGCGCGAGGCGAATCGCGCGCTCTGCCTCATTACTCGTCCACCCAGGTCATCCCGCCCCCTCGATCCGCGGCGGCGGAAGATGCGCGGAGCGCGGTCGCCGCATCGACATGAGAGGAGAGATAGGAGTAGCGTGCGGCCAAGACGGGATCGATGGACTGGACACGGGCAAAGAGACTGTCGGCGTCGCTGTAGGCATCGAGCTCGTACTCCGATCGTGCCAGACCTATCAGCGCAGCCTTGCTGTCGGGCTGTAGAACAAGGGCCTTCTTGAAGTAGGTCTGAGCTGTCTCGAAGTCACCGAGGAGGAAAGCCACGTTCGCCAGATTGACCAGGGCGGGCGGGTAGTTTTTCGAAACCGCCCTCTCGAACTGCTCGCGCGCCTGCGGGTAAAGTCCGTAGCGCGCGTAGAGTATTCCCAGGCTGTTCAGCTGACGGCCGTTGCCGTTCTGTAGGCCGCCCATGTCGGAGACGAGCCTCTGGACCCGCGGCGTGATCTCTCGCGTCACAAAGCGCCCCAGTTCGTTCTCGAATGCCAGGTTGATCTGGTCTTCTCCCGGCTTGAGCGGCTTGTAGTCGGCGTCGGGTAGACTCACGGGGGCGAACCTTTTCCACGCGTCTTCGATCTTGATCAGGCGGGGTTGCGCACCGCCGCCCTGGACGGCGGCTCTCCATAGCGCGGCTCCCCCCATCCAGGCGCTCAGGAAGCCCTCCCGGATCCTGGAGGCCTGGAGCGGTACCCAGGCCACGGCGTCCTCATAGATGAAGTCGCCCGGGGAAATGAAGGAGGTTCTGGCCTCGGTCGCGCCCATATCGAGGGGGAAGGCCACGATAACATCAGTCGGGAGAGGGCAGATCGCCGCCGGTACGGCCACCGATTCAAGGGCCTCGGCGTAGGCCAGGGCGATCGAATCCGAGTCTCCCGTCTTGTACGCGAGGGTTTGCGCCGGGTACTGCACGTAGTCGATCGCGCTGCCTGACGCGTGGGTGCTCGCGTAGGGAGAGGTCGGATCGGATCCCTGCACGAGTCCATAGAGTCTGAGCGACTCGAAGATACCCAGACCGTACTGCAGATTCTTGTCGATGTCGGGCCGGATATGGTTGCGTACCAAGCCCGCCGCGTACTTCGAGAGCTCCAGCATCGAGGGATCCTGCGGCGAGATGAAGGCCGCAAGTATGGCCGCATCCTTCCAGGTCATGGCGTTCCGTCCATTGAAGCGGAGCGAGAGGGCTTCCTTGGCCTCCGCGCTGGCGTCCAGGATCCTGTAGTCGATCCTCACCTCGGCCTGGATCTTGGTCGCTTCCGTGAACGCGAGCACGCTGTCGTTGAAAGCCCCGTAGAGCGGCACGTCCACGCTACGTCCCGGTCCCAGTACCGCGATCCGCGCACACTCGGTTTCGCGCGAGGTGTAGCTGCCGGCGGCGAACAGGACCCGCACGTCGCGAATTTCGGCCTGTTCATGATTGGTCAAAGTGAGCGTCGCGATCGGTTGCTTGTCGTAGGCGTAATAGGTTATGGGGAATATTTCATTTTGATTCTTGATGCCGAGCGAAATGCCTGACTCGCGGTCGTTCATCGAGCCCAGGCCCACATGGATGGTCAACCCGAAGGAGAGCCCCGTGAAGAGGGAGGTCTGGGTTCCGAAGTAGCTTGTATAGCCAAGGTCAGCAAGCAGACTCATGGAGGGGCTGAAACGATAGCCGGCCTCGCCCTTTGCCCGCCAGTAGCCAAGGGTTCCCGATTGGGTTCCCCAGCTGAGGGCCGATATTCCGCCGCCGCCGCCCGCCCGTAGAGCCAGCCGTGGAATGGGATACCCGAAGATCTGGAGTCCGGCTCCCGCGTCAGCGAGGGTGATGCTGCTGCCCGCATTCCGCAAGGGAGCAATCAGGAAACCGGCCTCGGCATAGGGCGAAAGCCAATTCAGGAACTCAAGATCTGCATTGAAGTTGCCGCCAAATCCCGCTGAGAAAAGATGTACAGAATCTCCAATCGGGAGAACCAGATTGGGGGAGATATGCATGCTCACATCGATGGCGAAAAGGGAGGAACCGGACCCGCCGGCACAGATCAGTAAAAGGACGGCCAGGAAGCTTCCGACACTGCCCCGAGGACCGCCTGAGCTTCTCGTTTTCAATACGGAACCCTACTGAAATGCCATCTCGATCAACATATCACCATATCGCTCTGGTCGGGGAAATGCAATCTGCCGGCACATCTTCAGCCGGGGGATAAAAAAAAGACCGCTCCCCGTGGGCTCGGTCTTTGGCAGGCGCCGGAGGCTGGCCGTCGCAGTCGACAGTTCGAAGGCTCCGGCCCGGCGCAGCTTCCGAAGGCGTCACCGCCTTCGGACCTGATCGTATGATCGCTACTTGGCGACGGCGGCCTTTTTCTTGTTGGCCAAGGTGGCCTTGCAGGTCTTGCAGATCTTGACCTTCTGTCCCTCGACTTCCTGCTCGTAGACGATTTTGACGCCTTCGCGCTTGCAGATGGGGCAGACGCCGCGGCCGTGGCCGGAGACTTCGCGGAGTCCCTTCCCGCGGTGAGCTTTGGACATTCTTTCCTCCCCTAGCTGGGCTGATTCGCCGCTGCCGCGCGGGCCTTGGCCCGCTTTTCTTCCCGCCGCTTCTGGCGTTCGGCCGCCTTGCTGTCTTCCTTGCGGTCCACGAGCTCGAGCACGACCATGTCCGCAGCGTCCTGCTTGCGGAATCCGATTCGGAGGACGCGCGTATAGCCGCCCGCCCGCTCCTTGAATCGCGGGCCGATGTCGGTATAGAGCTTGGCGAGGATCGCCTCGTCCGTGATCTTCCGCGCGGTCATGCGGCGGTTGTGGACGGAGTCTTCCTTGGCCCGGGTGATCTCCTTCTCCGCAAAACGCCTCACCTCCATCGCCTTGGCCCGCGTGGTGGTGATCCGTTCATGCTGGAACAGCACCGTCATCATGTTGCGGATGAGGGCCTTCCGGTGAGCCGGCACCCTGTTGAGCTTGTTGAATCCGATCTTATGCTTCATCGGTCTCTTCCTTCTTCATGGACAATTTCAGGTAGTTGCGGAGGGCCGAGTAGTCCGTCATGCCGAGGCCGAGGTTCCACTCGTGGAGCTTATCCTTGATCTCCTGCAGGGACTTCTTGCCGAAGTTCCTGGTCTTGGCGATGTCATCCTCGGTCTTCCGTGTCAGGTCGCCGATGGTCTTGATGTTGGCGTTCTTGAGGCAGTTCGAGGATCTGACCGAGAGCTCGAGTTCCTCGACCGGGGTGTTGAGGATCTGGCGCACACGCTCTTCGATCTCGTCGTTTTCCTCGTCGCCGCTGGAGTCACCCTCGTCGAAGTTGACGAAGATCGCGAAATGGTCCTTCGCGATTTTCGCCGCCTCGGCCAGAGCGTCTTCCGGTTTCACCGTTCCATCCGTCCAGATCTCGAGCACGAGCTTGTCGTAGTCCGAACGCTGGCCGACCCGGGTGGGCTCGACCTGGTACTTGACCCGGTTGACCGGGGAGAAGATGGCGTCCATCGGGATGGTTCCGACCACCTCCACGTATTTCTCGTTCACCTCGGAGGGCACGTAGCCGCGACCCAGGTCCACCTGGATTTCCAGGTCGAGGTGCGCGTCCTCCATGAGCGTGGCGATCTTGATGCCCGGATTGAGCACCTCGACGGGCTTGTCTTTCGCGAATGTCCCCCCGGTGATCTCGCCGGGGCCCTTGAGCTCGTACAGAAACGTCGCCTGCTCTTCGTCGTCCGGGAGGCGCAGCCGTACCTGCTTGAGGTTGTTGAGAACTTCGATCGTGTCCTCGACGACGCCGGGAATCGTCTCGAACTCGCTCGTGACAATGTGCTGTGAGCCTTCGGCATCGTAACGGACGATCCGGACGGCGGTGACCGCATAGCCCTGGATCGAGGACAGCAGAATGCGGCGCAGCGTGTTTCCGACGGTGGTGCCGTAACCAGGCTCGAAAGGATAGGCGAGGAACTTGCCGTAGTCAGAGCCGGATTCGCTCTGCTCGTAGGTGATGCCCTTGGGCCTCTTGAAACCTTTGAGAAGGTTCTTCCGCGCCATTTTCGCTCCTTATTTCGAATAGAGCTCGACGACGAGCTGCTCTCGGATGTCCGCCATGTCGGTGATGTCCTGACGATGCGGAATCGTGCAGAACTTGCCCGCCATGTTGTCGGGATCGACCTCGAGCCACGGCATGACTCCCGAGCGTCCGTACTCCTGCAAGGCATCCTTGATCAGGGAGAGCCGCTTGGAAGAGGCATGAACGGTGATCTGATCGCCCTCTTTCACCGTGAAGGAGGGAACGTTCACGCGCTTGCCATTCACCAAGATGTGTCCATGGAGGACGAGCTGCCTGGCCTGGGCCCGCGAAGAGGAGAAACGCAGGCGGTAGACGACCGTGTCGAGCCTTCGCTCGAGCAGGCCGAACAGGTTCTCGCCCGTCTTTCCGGGCATGCGGAGCGCCTTCTCGAAGGTGTTGCGGAACTGGGTCTCCATGAGGCCGTAGGTTCTCTTGAGCTTCTGCTTCTCGCGCAGCTGGACGGCGTAGTCCGACTGCTTCGCCTGGCGGGACTTGGGCGCCTTGCCGGGCGGCAGACGCTTGCGGTTGATCGGGCACTTGTCGCTCTTGCAGCGATCGCCCTTCAGGAACAGTTTCTTCTGCTCGGTGCGGCAGAGCCGGCACACGGGACCGATATATCGTGCCATCCTTACTTCCCCTTCGTCAGATGCTACGCATCGTTAGATGCGACGGGCCTTGCGGGGCCGGCAGCCGTTGTGGGGTATGGGCGTCACATCGTTGATGCTCTTGACCTTGAGGCCGAGAGCGCCGAGCTGTCGGATCGCCGACTCCCGGCCGACGCCTGGACCCTTCACGTAAACGTGCACCTCGCGCAGACCGACGGTCAGGGCTTTCTGAACGGCGGTCTCTGCGACGGTCTGGGCTGCGAAGGGGGTGGACTTCTTTGCCCCGCGGAATCCATGGCCACCGGATGAGGACCAGGAGATCGCGTTACCGTTGAGGTCGGTGATCGTGATGATGGTATTGTTGAAGGTCGCCTGGATATAGACGTTGCCCTCATATACGCTCTTCTTTTCCTTCTTCTTCTTCGCGACTGCCACTTCGGCGCTCCTTGCCTGCTAGACGGCTTTCTTCTTGTTGGCGACGGTCTTGCGCTTGCCCTTGCGGGTGCGGGCGTTCGTCCTGGTCCGCTGGCCGTTCACCGGCAGGCCCCTGCGGTGCCGCAGTCCGCGGTAGCAGCCGATGTCCATCAGACGCTTGATGTTCAAGGCCGTCTCCGACCGGAGTCGTCCCTCGACTTTGTAATCGTTCTCGATGACCTTCCGGAGCTCGTTGATCTCCTCGTTGGACAGGTCGTTCATCTTCTTCGCAGGGTCGATTCTCGTGCTCTCGCAGATCTTCCTGGCGCTCGTGCGACCGAGCCCGAAGATGTAGGTGAGGGCGATTTCGACGTGCTTGTTGGGGAGGTCGACTCCCGCAATGCGTGCCATGAGTTTCCTCCTATCCCTCAGCCTTGCTTCTGCTTATGCTTCGGGTTCTCGCAGATGATCCGCACGATGCCTTGGCGCCTGATCACCTTGCATTTGTCGCATATCTTCTTGACGCTGGTCCTGACTTTCATTCCCGTCTCCTAGGCTAAACTGCCATTTAACCGCAAAACTGCGAAAGATTCTACAGGTTCCGCGAGCGGATGTGACCCTTGCGGGTCAGGCCGTCGTGATGGTGCATCTTCAGGAGCGCGTTGATCTGGGACATGGTGTCCAGGTCGACGCCCACGAGAATCAGCAATGATGTACCGCCCATGAGGTAGGCAAGCTGGCTCGGGAAGTTGAAAAGGGACATGACCAGGGTCGGAAGCAGCGCGATGAGACCCAGGTAGAGCGAGCCCGGGAGGATGATCCGGTTAAGGATCCTCGTCAGGTGCTCTTCCATCTTTTCGCTTCTGATGCCGGGAATGGAGCCGCCGTTCTCACGGATATTCTTCGAGATCTGCTGCGGGTTGAGCGTGACCTGCGTGTAGAAGTAGGCGAAGAAGATGATGAAGCCGACGTACAGCGTGTTGTACCAAAATCCGTGGGGGCTCAGCCAGTACGAGAAGTCTCTCAGCCACTTCACGTTCACCCCGAGACTCTGCGAAATCTGCAGCGGGAAGGTGAGGATGGACGAGGCGAAGATCACCGGGATAACGCCCGAGGGATTGATCTTGAAGGGGATGTAGGTGTTCTGGGCGCCGTACATCCGCCGGCCAACAACCCGTTTGGCGTAGTTGACGGGTATCTTCCGCTGTCCCTGCTGCTCCATGACGACCAGGGCGACGACGGCCACGAACATCGCGATCACGACGATGGCGAATATCGCGTTGAGCTCGCCGGCCTGGATCTTCTTGATGAGCTCGTAGCTGGCATTGGGGAGCCTGGCCACGATGCCGGCGAAGATCAGGAGCGATACGCCGTTGCCGATGCCCCGCTTGGTGATCTGCTCGCCCACCCATACGAGGAACATCGATCCGGTGGTCACCGTCAGTATGGCGATCATCGTATAGGGCAGCCGGGCCATGGTGATGGCGTTCGGGATGCGGTCGGCCCACACCGTGACGGCGTAGGACTGCACGATGCACACGAAGACCGAGCTGATCCTGGTCCACCGGGCTATCCGCTTCCTTCCGCCTTCCTCTTCCGAAATCTTCTTGAGTTTCGGGAAGACGATGACCACGAGCTGCATGATGATCTGCGCGCTGATGTACGGCATGACGCCGAGCATGAAGAGCGAGAAGTTCTTGAAGGCTCCGCCCGCGAAGAAGTCCAGGTAGTCGGTCACCCCGGTGCCGCTTCCGGTCTGACTCGCAAAGTAGGACTGGAGCGCGGCGGCGTTGATGCCCGGGATGGGCAGGAATACGCCGAGGCGGAACAGAGCGAGCCACATGAGGGTGTACAGGATCCGTTGCCGGAGCTCCTTCACGCGGAAGATGTCAACTAACGGATTCGCCATGGTGCTAATGCCTCTCCCTGCGCCTAGACGCTCTTCGAGCGTGCGCCGGATGCAGTATCCGCCGGAGTCTCCACCGTACCACCGGCCTTCTCTATCTTGCTGCGAGCGCCCGCGGAGACCTTGTCCACCGAGAATTTCAGGGCCTTCGTGACCGTCCCGTTGCCCAGGATCTTGACCGGCTCGGCGGCCTTCTTGACGAGCCCCTTTGCGAACAGGGAAGCCCCGTCCACCAGCTCTCCGGCGCCGAACTTGTCCTCGATCTGCTCGAGATTCACCACCTGCCAGACCTTCTTGAACATGGTATTCGAGAAACCGCGCGCGGGAAGGCGGCGGTAGAGGGGCATCTGGCCGCCCTCGAAACCAGGGTAGGTCTTGCCACCCGAGCGCGACTGCTGGCCCTTGTTGCCCCGTCCGGCGGTGGTGCCCAGACCGGAACCCTGCCCGCGGCCGACTATGCGCTTGCGCTTGGTCGCGCCTTCGGGCGCGTGAAGATTGAAATCAGGCATCACTCCACCTCCTTGACGTCAACGAGGTGGGCGACGGCGCGAACCATCCCGAGGATGGCCGGTGTCGCCTCCTGAACGGTCTTGGAGCTGATCTTTCGCAAACCGAGGGAGCGAACCGTGGCGCGTTTCTCGGGTTTCTGGTGGATCAGGCTCTTCACCAGGGTGATTTCGATTTTCTTGGCCATGGCTTAACCCCACAGATCCTTGAGCGTCTTTCCGCGGTTCTTGGCCACGGACTTCGCGTCCATCATGTTCTCGATGCCGTGGAACACGGCACGAACGATATTGATCGAGCTGCGGGAGCCCACGCACTTCGAAAGCACGTCGCTCACGCCGCCCGCTTCCATGATGGCCCGCACGGGTCCGCCGGCGATGATGCCGGAACCGGGGCAGGCGGGCTTCATCATGACATGGGTGGCCTTGTACTCACCAACCACCTCGTGGGGGATGGTGCCGTTCTTGACCGGCAGCCTCACCATTGCGCGCTTGGCGCGCTCGATGCTCTTGCGGATAGCCTCGGTGACGTCCTTCGCCTTGCCGAAGCCGAAGCCGACCATGCCGGCCCTGTCGCCGACGACGGTGAGCGCCGAGAAGGAGAAGCTCCGTCCGCCCTTGACGACCTTGGCGGTCCGGTTAAGCTTGACCAGCTTCTCCATATAGTTGTCGCGGCCCTGCGAGTCGTCCCTTCTGTTCCTGTTTTCCACGCCGTCCCCCTAGAACGCGATCCCGGCTTTGCGGGCGCCGTCAGCGATGGCCTTGACGATGCCGTGGTACTTGTAGCCGTTGCGGTCGAACACCACGGTCGAGACGTTCTTCTCCTTGAGCCGCTTCCCGATCTCTTCCCCGAGTTTCGCGGCGCCCTCGACATTTCGCTTGACGGCCTTCAGGCTCTCCTCGAGCGTGCTCGCGGAAGCCAGAGTCGCACCGGCGGCGTCGTCCACGACCTGCACGTAGAGGTAGCGGTTGGACTTGAAGATGGTCATTCTGGGCTTTTCCGGCGTACCGGAGATGTTCTTCCTGACATGTTGCCTGCGCTGCTCGCGCTTGCGCATCTTGTCGCTAAGTTCCTTGACACTCATGTGTAGCGCCTCACTTCACACCGGTCTTGCCGACCTTCTTGCGAACCTTCTCGTCCTCGTATCGAATGCCCTTGCCCTTGTAGGGCTCCGGGAGCCGGAGGCCGCGGACCTCGCTCGCGAACTTGCCGACGAGCGCACGATCGTGGCCGGCGACGACCACTCGCTGATTGTTGGCCTCGGTGGTGACCGTGAGACCATCGGGGATCGCCACCATGAAGTCGGTGGAGTAACCGAGGCTCATCACCAGGAGATTGCCCTGCACTTCGGCCCGGTAGCCGATGCCGTTTATGAGAAGGGACTTCTTGAAGCCCGTCGACACGCCGATCACCATGTTGTTGATCAGGTTGCGATACAGCCCATGGAAGGCCCTGGCCTGCTTGGACTCGCCCTTCCTCGTGACGAAGACCGCGCCGTCCTTGACGACGATCTCGACCTCAGGAAGGTAGGTCTGGGAGAGCTTCCCTTTGGGCCCCTCCACCGTGACCAGGGTAGGAGTCACGTTGACCTTCACCCCCTGGGGGACCGGGACCGGCCGTATTCCGATTCTGGACATTTCATTCCCCCCGATTACCAGACGGTGCAGATGAGCTCGCCGCCGACCTTCTTCTCTACGGCCTTGCGTCCGGTCGTCACACCTTCCGAGGTGGAGACGATCAGCGTGCCGTAGCCGTTGAAGACACGGGGCAGCTCCTTGTATCCCGAATAGACGCGACGGCCGGGTCGGGAGACCTTTTCGACACCGTGAATGACGGGGTCGTTGGCATCGTCGTATTTCAGGAAGATCCGGATGACGTTGGAGCCTTCCGCCTGGATCTTCTTGAAGTTCTTGATGAAGCCCTCGGTCTTGAGGATCTTCACGATCTCGAGCTTGAGCTTGGAGGTCGGAATGTCGACCTTCTCGTGGCGGGCAGAGCTCGCGTTGCGGATCTTGGTCAGCATGTCCGCGATGGGATCGGAAACGCTCATCGCTACCTCCTACCAGCTCGACTTCGTCACGCCGGGGATCAGGCCCTCGGAAGCGTACTTCCGGAAGCAGATCCTGCACATATCGAACTTGCGCATATACCCGCGAGCTCGGCCGCAGACCTTGCAGCGTCTAACCAGACGGGTCGAGTACTTTGGCTTCTCGAGAGCCTTCAAAATCATAGCCTTGCGCGCCATATCTTCGGCCTTCCTTTATTTCCTGAAGGGCATGCCCATCTTGGCAAGCAGGCTCTTCGCCTCCTTGTCAGTACGGGCGGTCGTGACGATCGCGATATTGAGTCCCATGACCTTCTCGATCTTGTCGAAGTCGATTTCCGGGAAGATGATCTGCTCGGTCAGGCCGAGCGAATAGTTCCCGTGACCGTCGAAGGCGTTGGGGTTGACTCCACGAAAGTCCTTGACTCGTGGCAGCGCCACGTTCATGAGACGATCGAGGAACTCCCACATCATTGCGCCGCGCAGCGTGACGCGTGCGCCGATCTCCTGGCCCTGGCGGATCTTGAAGGTGGCGATGGACTTTCGCGCCTTCGTCTTCACCGCATGCTGTCCCGTGATGTGCCCGAGGTCCTCGATGGCGGCGTCAAGGATCTTCTTGTTTTCCTTGGCCTCGCCGACGCCCATCGACACGATGACCTTCACGAAGCGCGGCACCTGCATGGCCGAGCTGTAGCCGAATTCCTTGAACAGCTCCGGAGCGACGGTCTCGCGATAGATCTTCTTCAGACGGGGAACATAGCCTTTGGGAACGGGAGCCGAGCCGCCGCCCGCCTTCTTCTCCGCGGCTTCGGCCGCCTTGGCTTTCTTCCTTTGGGCCGCTTCCGCCGCCTTGGGGTTTACTTCAGCCATATCAGAGCGCCTCCCCGCATTTGCGGCACACGCGCCGCTTGGTCTCTCCGTCGATCTTGTATCCGATCCTGGTGGGCCCGCACTTGCGGCAGACGATCATCACATTGGACAGGGCGATCGGCGCCTCGATCTCGATGATTCCGCCGCGGTCGGTCTGCTTGCGCTTCTTCTGGGCCTTCTTGACCATGTTCACCCCATGGATGATGGCCCGACCCTTCTCGCGGTCGATCCTGATGATCTTGCCCTGCTTGCCCTTGTCCTTGCCCGCTATGACCTGGACCTGGTCCTCTTTCCGGAGCTTCAGTTTCGTATCGGCCATGTCCGGTCTCCTCACAGGACCTCGGGAGCAAGCGACACGATCTTCATGTAGTCGCGCTCGCGGAGCTCGCGAGCGACCGGCCCGAAGATGCGCTTGCCCTTGGGATTCTTGTTCGCATCGATGATGACGCAGGCATTGTCGTCGAAGCGGATGTACGTGCCATCCGGCCGGCGATATTCCTTGTGCGTCCTGACTATGACCGCTTTTTCCACGGTCCCCTTCTTGATGGCCGAGTTCGGCAGCGCTTCCTTCACGGCCACGACGATGATGTCGCCGACGCCGGCGTAGCGCCTTCTCGTACCGCCCAGCACCTTGATGCACTGGACCTTCTTGGCGCCGGAGTTGTCGGCGACGGTCAGCATGGATTCTGTCTGAATCATGGTTTTATCCCCGCCGTCCTATTTCGCCTTCTCGACGACTTCGGCCAACCGCCAGCGCTTGTCGCGGGAGAGCGGCCTGCATTCCACCACGCGGACGGTGTCGCCCTCGTGCGCCTCGTTCTGCTCATCGTGCGCCTTGATCCGCTTGGACCGGGTCACATACTTCTTGTACAGGGGGTGCAGCTTCCGCAGCGTTATCTCGACGACGATGGTCTTGTCCATCTTGTCGCTTTTCACGATGCCCTGAAGCGTCTGCTTGCCCTTTGCTGCATTCTGTGCGGTATCCACGTTCTACTCCTCGGGCGCTACTTCGCCGCACGCGGCTTGGCCGCACGGGGCGACCGAGCCTTGACCGGTGCACCGGCCGCGACGACTTCCGCCTCTCCGGTTCCCTTGGCGATGTCGGCGATGTGGATGAGTGTCTCGATCCGCGCTATCTGTCGCCTGAGCACGCGCTTCTGCACCGGATTGTCCACATGGCCCACGACTGCCTTGAAACGCAGGTCGAAATACGACTTCTTGAGCTCTGCCCGCCGGGCGAGCAGCTCGTCGTACTTTAGTTCCTTGTATGAATTCTTCACGGCCCTTACTCCGTTTCCGCTCTCAGCGTGAACTTCGTCTTGACCGGCAGTTTGGAGCCGGCGAGACGCATGGCCTCTTCGGCGACCTTCGCCTCGACACCGGAAAGCTCAAAGAGAACCGTTCCGGGTCGGACAACCGCCACCCAGTACTCCGGCGCGCCCTTGCCCTTGCCCATGCGCGTCTCCGCGGGTTTCTTGGAATAGGGCTTGTCCGGGAAGATGCGAATCCAGAGCTTGCCGCCGCGCTTGATATAGCGGTTGAGGGCGACGCGCGCCGCCTCGATCTGGCGGTTGGTGAGCCACTCCGGCTCCATGCATACGAGGCCGAACTCTCCGAAGGCAATGGTATTGCCCCTGGTCGCGTTTCCATGCACCCGTCCGCGCTGGACTTTTCTGTGCTTGACTCTCTTGGGACTCAGCATGACTTAGCTCCTCGCCCGCGGGCCCTCGCCCTCGCGGCCCTCGGAAGGCCTGACGGGACGTTCGTGGGCCGGACCGCGATCCGCTCGGGGACCGCGCGGCGATCGATCCTCGTCCCGGCCGCCACGGCGGTCATCCCCGCCGCGCTCTTCCCTGGGGCGCTGCTTCCGGACCAGCTGGCCGGCATCTTCCTGCTTGTCGCTGCGGTAGACCATTCCCTGGTAGATCCACACTTTGACGCCGATCTTGCCGAAGGTCGTCGAGGACTCGGCGAATCCGTAGTCGATGTCGGCGCGAAGCGTGTGCAGGGGAACGCGACCGTCCTTGTGCTCCTCCGTCCGGGACATGTCGGCGCCGCCAAGGCGGCCGGAGACGCGGACCTTGCAGCCCTGCGCCCCGCCCTTGATGGCGTTGGCGACGGACATCTTGATCGCCTTGCGGAAGGAACCCCGGTTCTCGAGCTGCCGCGCGATGTTCTGGGCCACTATCTGGGCGTTCGTATCGGTCTTCTTGACTTCCTTGATCTTGATCTGGACCTTCTTGGTCGCGATCTTCTGAAGCTCTCCGCCGATCCGCTCTATGTTCGCTCCCTTGACGCCGATGAGGACGCCCGGGCGGGCGGTGTGGATCACCACGGTGACGCGCTGGGGATGGCGGACGATTTCCACTTCGGAGATGTCCGCGCCCCGGCATTCCGGGAGGGCGACGATCCGCCGGCGCAGGCCGAGGTCCTCGTGGAGGGTCTTCGCATATTCCCGCGGATCGACGTACCAGCGGGACTTCCAGTCCTTGTTGATGCCGATGCGCAGTCCGACGGGACTTACTTTATTTCCCACAGTTACGCCTCCGCCTTTCCGATCTCGTCGATTACACAGGAGATGTGGCACAGTCTCTTGACGAGCATGTCGGCGCGCCCGCGCGCCCGGAACCACACCCGGCGCATGCGCGGACCTTCGTCGATCCGGATCTCCCTCACGTAGAGCATGTCCTCGTCCAGCTTGCGGTTCCGATCCAGGGCGTTTGCCGCGGCAGAGGCGACCACCTTTTTCACGAGGCGGGCGCCCTTGTGGGGCATGTTGTCAAGGATGGCGATCGCCTCGGCGTAGGGCCGTTTCCGGATGAGATCCGCCACGGGGCGCACCTTGGTAGGCGAGGCAATAAGCCATTTGGCCGTGGCATGATAGCCGGTCTTCGTTTGACTCATGGCCGCTCCCTACCTTTTCTCGGCTTTCTTGTCGCTGCCCGCATGCCCGCGGAAGACGCGGGTGGGAGCGAACTCGCCGAGCTTGTGGCCCACAAGGTTCTCGGTCACGTAGACCGGAACCCACGTCTTGCCGTTGTAGACCGAAATTGTCATTCCCACCATCTCGGGGATGATCGTCGAGGTGCGCGAGAAGGTCTTGAGCATCTTCTTGTCGCCCGCCTTGCTCGCCTCGTTCACCTTTTTGTACAGGCTCTTCTCGATGAAGGGCCCTTTCTTTACGGACCTGGACACTTCGGGCTCCTCCCTTACTTCCTGCGCTTGACGATGAAACGACTCGAGGGCTTGTGCGTATCGCGAGTCTTGTAACCCTTGGCCGGCTGACCCCAGGGAGAAACCGGCTGCTTGTAGCCTTTGCCGCGTCCCTCGCCGCCGCCGTGCGGATGGTCGACCGGGTTCATGACCGTTCCACGCACCGTCGGCCGGATGCCCAGCCACCGAGTCCGTCCCGCCTTGCCCAGCCGCTCGTTCATGTGCTCTTCGTTGCCGACCGAGCCGATCGTGGCGCTGCACTTCTTGAACACCATGCGAAGCTCGCCCGAGGGGAGCTTGAGGACCACGTAGTCGCCCTCCTTGGCCGCGATCAGGGCGCTCGCGCCGGCGGAGCGGGCAAGCTGGCCGCCCTTACCGAGCGTGAGCTCCACGTTGTGCACGGTGAGGCCGACCGGGATCATTTCCAGCGGAAGCGAGTTGCCCGGCTCGAGCGGCGCCTGCGCACCGGCGAGGATCTTCTGTCCGACACCGAGCCCCTTCGGCGAGAGGATATAGCGCTTCTCTCCGTCGACATATTTGACGAGGGCGATATTGGCGCTGCGATTCGGATCGTACTCTATCGAGGCAACGGTCCCCGGAACTCCGATCTTGTCCCGCTTGAAGTCGATGGCCCGATAGCGCTGCTTGTGGCCGCCGCCCTGGTGCCTGACCGAAATTCTTCCGTTGGACGCACGCCCTCCCCTGGAGGGCTTGCCCCGGGTAAGGGACTTCTCGGGGCTGCTCTCGTTGGCCGTGATCTCGGTATTCACCACCTGAACGCGGTGCCTCAGCCCCGGCGTGATCGGCCTGAATGTCTTGATACCCATGCTTTCCCCTTACGCTCACGCGCCCTCGAAGATCGCGATCGTCTCGCCGGGTGAGAGCTTGACGATGGCTTTCTTCCAGGTGGCGGTGCGGCCGGCGCGATTTCGCAGGCGCTTCGGCTTCGACGCCACATTGATGATATTGCAGGCGACAGGATTGACCTGGAACATGCGCCGAACCGCCTCCATCACCTGGTGCTTGTCGGCGCGGGCGTCCACGCGGAACGTGTATCGTCCGCTCTCCCGCATGACGTTGCTCTTCTCGGTGAGCACGGGCTCGATCAGGATCGAAACGTATTCCATAACTCCGGCTCCTTACTTGTCCGCGTAGAACTCGTTGAGTTCCTTGACGGCCGATTCGAGCACGAGGACCTTGCGGCCGTAAAACAGATCATGTGCGCGCAGTCTGTTGAAAGAGAGGAAGCTCAGCCAGGGAAGATTCCGTCCTGCCCGCTTCACGGCTGCATCGTCATCCTTCAGGATGACCACGGTGCGCTGATTGTCCTTGTTCGTGGCGAAGTTCTCGATCTTCTTCAGGAATTCCTTGGTCTTCGCCGTCTCGACGCTGAAATCCTCCACCACGGTCATCGTCCCATCCTGGGCTTTCAGGCTCAGCAGGGTCTTCATGGCGAGGCGCTTCACCTTCTTGGGAAGGACATAGGAATAGTCCCTCGGCCTCGGACCGAACACGATACCGCCGCCCACGTACAGGGGTGACTTGTAATCTCCCTGCCGGGCCCGGCCGGTGCCCTTCTGGGCGTAGGGTCTGCGGTTCGTGCCGTGGACCTCCGTCCGCGTCTTCGTGCTCGCCGTGCCGACGCGCTTGTTGGCGAGCTCGTTGTTGATGGCGTAGTAGATGACGTCCTCGTTTATGGGCAGACCGAACACCGAGTCGGAAAGCTCGATGGTCCGGAGCTCCTTGCCCTGCAAGGAAACGACTTTCCTTTCCATTTGGTCCTCCGCCTTAGTTCGTCTTCTTGACCGCATCGCGCACGAGCACGGTGCAGGTTCGAGGACCGGGGACGGCCCCGCGAACGAGGATGCAGCCCGCCGCGGTGTCGACCTTGACGACTCTGAGATTCTGCACGGTGACACGCTCGCGTCCCATGCGTCCCGGAAGTTTGACGTTCTTGAAGGTCTTGTGGGGATAGGTTCTCTGTCCCGTCGAGCCCGGCTCCCTGTGGAACTTGGATCCATGCGTCTGGCGACCGCCGCCGAAGTTCCACCGCTTCATGACGCCCTGGAAGCCCTTGCCCTTCGATGTGGCGGTGACATCCACGAACCGCAGTCCCTCGAGCAGCGCGGCGTCGAGCTTGTCCCCGACCGCGACCTCTTTCCCGAAGTCTCTCAGCTCCCGCAGGATGCGGGTGGGTGCCAGTCCCTCGGGGAACTGCCCCGCGTAGGGCTTGGAGACGCTCTTCTTCTTCTTTTCGAAGACGCCGAGCACCACCGCGTCATAGCCGTCAGCGTCGGCGGTCTTCTTCCCGACGACGACATTGGGCTCGAATTCGATGACTGTGACGGGGGTGAGCTGCCCGCTGGCGTCGAAGACTTGGGTCATTCCAATCTTCTTGCCGATAAGTCCGATCATACTAACTCCTAGCGTTGAACGCTTCGGACGCGCGAACCGGTGTGGTCCGCGGCGCCTGGCATTAACTGCTGGCTTCGGAGGCGAGGCCTCCGCGACTTCGATGCGCGTCACCGCGCACCGACCGGCCTAAGCCGACGTTCTACTGTTTGATCTCGACGTCCACGCCCGCGGGAAGCTCCAGCTTCATGAGCGCGTCCATGACGTCGGGGGTCGGATCGATGATGTCGATCAGGCGCTTGTGGGTCCTCATCTCGAACTGTTCCCGCGATTTCTTGTGCACGTGCGGTGAACGCAGCACGGTGTACTTGCTGATCCTGGTCGGAAGCGGGATGGGCCCGGAAACCGTTGCCCCCGCCTTCTGTACAGTCTGCACAATACCCCGCGCGCTGTCGTCGATGAGACGCACATCGAAGCCTCTGAGCCTGACGCGAATCCTGTCCTTCATGATTCCTCCAAAGATCTCTTGCGTGCGTCGTGCATCGGCCGTACCCGGGAGGGCGCGCCGTCGTCGCGCATCGCTGCGGGGTCTGGGAACCCCGCGTCATCCAAAGGCCGGATACCCTGCGGCATCTGGCCGGAAAGCACCATAGCACGGAGCCGCCACCCGTGTTAAGTGGCCGTCGCCCCGCCGGATCGGGCATCGGAGGGCGGCACGCCCGTCCACAGCCCTGAAGCAAACGCGCGGAGGGTTCAGAAACTCTCCGCGCGTGGCCGTTCGGGATCGGACTACGCGATAACCTCGGTTACCTGGCCGGAAGCGACCGTCCTGCCGCCCTCGCGGATGGCGAACTTGAGGCCCTTTTCCATGGCGATCGGGTAAATGAGCTCGACAATGATCTCCGTGTTGTCGCCGGGCATCACCATCTCGCGGCCCTCGGGGAGGGTCACCGTGCCGGTGATATCCGTGGTGCGGAAGAAGAACTGCGGGCGGTAGCCGCCGAAGAAGGGGCTGTGTCGCCCGCCTTCCTGCTGGTTGAGGCAGTATATCTGACCCTTGAACTTGTTATGCGGGGTGATGGTACCGGGCTTGGCGAGAACCTGTCCGCGCTCGACCTCTTTCTTGTCGATGCCCCGGAGGAGAGTACCGATGTTGTCGCCGGCCTGGCCCTCGTCGAGGAGCTTGTTGAACATTTCCACGCCGGTGACGACAGTGGACTTGGTTGGCTTGATACCGACGATCTCGACGGTGTCGTTGACGTGGACAATGCCGCGCTCGACACGGCCCGTGACGACGGTTCCGCGGCCGGAGATGGAGAAGACATCCTCGATGGGCATAAGGAAGGGCTTGTCGGTGACGCGCTCGGGGTCGGGGAAGAAGGAATCCATGGCATCGAGCAGTTCCTGGATGCACGCGGTGGCTTCGGGATTATCCGGCTCGGACATGGCCTTGAAAGCCGCACCCTTGATGATCGGGGTCTTCTCGCCGGGGAACTGGTAGAAGGTGAGGAGATCGCGAACTTCCTGCTCCACAAGCTCGATGAGCTCAGGATCGTCAACGAGATCGACCTTGTTGAGGAAGACCAGGACGGAAGGAACGCCGACCTGACGGGCAAGGAGGACGTGCTCGCGGGTCTGGGGCATGACCGAGTCGGGGGCGGAGACGACGAGGACCGCACCGTCCATCTGGGCGGCTCCGGTGATCATGTTCTTGATGTAGTCGGCGTGACCGGGGCAGTCGATATGGGCATAGTGGCGCTTCTGCGACTGATACTCGAGGTGCCGCGTGTTGATGGTGATACCGCGGGCCTTCTCCTCGGGAGCATTGTCGATATCTTCGTACTTCATCACCTTGTCGCCGAACTTCTTGGCGCAGTACATGGTGATGGCAGCGCTCAGCGTCGTCTTGCCGTGATCGATATGACCGATCGTGCCGACGTTCATATGGGGTTTGGTGCGCTCGAACTTCTCTTTCGCCATATCCTTCTCCTCCTTGGCATGCTATCGCCAATGGTTTTCCGCGTGGGTTTCCGGATTATATAGGAGAGTCAAGAGCTGTTCAAGAGGGAGTAGCAGTTCCCATGCCTCCCGCATTACAGCGATCAGGAAACACGCAGCCCGGGTCCGGCCCGGTGCACCGCCGAGCGTCGGGTGGGGCCCCAGGGATCGTCGGTTTCATTCAATGAAACGATGTCACGTCTCTACGAAATTCGCTCGCCAAATTGCAGAACAGGGTCTATACTCGATCCTATGGAACAGAGCACAGACCTCGTCTCCGCGAACCTCGCCGAAATGTCCCACGCGCTTTCGGTCGCCTCGCCGGAGCTGATTGAAGAATTTCTCTACAGTCTCTTTACCGCTTCGGAGGCGGACGAAATCGCCAAGCGCTGGGCCCTGGTCAAGGAGATCGCGGGCGGCAAGCCGCAGCGCGAGATCGCCAAGGCCTTGGGACTCTCCCTCTGCAAGATCACCCGCGGCTCGCGGGAGCTTAAAAAGGAAGGCTCCTCGTTCCGGCGGATGCTTGCGCTGGCCGGATTCACCGTTCCGGAAAACTTCGGCCGGCGAATCCCGTCTGCCCACCCACACTCGGTGAGGCGGACGGGACCGAAACTGCGCCCCGCCTCCGCCGCCGAGGAATCCAGGACCGCCGTTCTGCAGGCCTGACAGCCCCGACGTTCAGGCCTGCACGGTGGCCGCGTTCAGGACCACATTCTCGAGCGGCACGTCGTCGTAGCGGCCTTTCCTTCCCGTCTTTGAGCCTGCAATCTGGTCGACCACCTCCATCCCCTCGGCAATGCGCCCAAAGGCGCAGTAGCCGGGCTTGCCGGGTCCGCCATAATCGAGGCTGCGGTTGTCCGCGAGATTGATGTAGAACTGAGAGGTCGCGCTGTTCGGGTCCTGGGTCCGGGCCATTGCAAGCGTGCCCCGCAGATTCGGGGGAGCCTTTGCCGCCTCGTTCGGGATCGGAGCGCGTGTGGGCTTTTCCGTGAGACCGGCACCCATGCCTCCTCCCTGGGCCACGAAGCCCGGGATCACCCGATGGAAGATCGTGCCGTCGTAGAAGCCCGCCTTCACGTACTCGAGGAAATTTGCGACCGTCAGCGGACAGGTATCGTCGAACAGTTCGACGAGCATGCTCCCGAGGCTGGTGTCGAGACGAACTCGCGTTGTGCCCATGTGCACCTCCACGCTTCAGGGTATCGCCGCGGCGGGTTCCGCCACAAGCCGGCCCTCCGGGGCCGGGAGCGCCCTGGTGGAGGGGCTGCCAGCGTGGATTGAACTGCGCATGCTCCCGCGCTATTCTGAGCCGATGGAACTCCCTCTTAAGCTCATCCGGCACAAGGACGGCGGACTGCACTATGCCATCCCGCTGTGGTACCGGCTCCTCATGGCTTTCATCGTGGCGGTGGTAGCCGGCTCGATGCTCATTGCCAACGTCGCGGCCGGCCCCGTGGCCTGGATACTGATGGTCGTCGTCATCCTCGCCGGGCTCTACGAAGAGCGCTGGATATTCGACCCCGAATCACGCACGATCAGGAATCGCACCGGGCTCCTGGTCGCCGCCCGGTCCCTGGAAATTCCCTTCGACGAAGTCGAGCTTTTCCGCCTGGTTCCCCATGTTCGCGGGACCATCCCGGGCAGCGCCGACGAACGGGAGCAGAACGAGGCTGCGCTGAAAGCGAGCCGCGGTGACGATTCGTCACGCAGGCGGCAGATCTACAAGCGCCCCTACGTGGGCCTGATCCTCGACCGCAGCGACGGCAGCCACTATCTGATCGACAGCATGAACGCTCGCCGCTCTCCCGTCCTCCGGCAGGATGCGGCGCGCATGGCGGCCTGCTGCGGCAAGACGCTGCTGGAAGGTTACGATTCCTGAGCGCTCTTCGAGCCGTCCTAATCGAGGTGTCGCACTGCGGCGCACCGTGGCGCACCGCGCCGCCCCTGCGTCGCGCTGCTTGATCAGTTCGGGTGAGGCACCGGAAAGAGAAAGGCCGCACCGCGGCATCTGCCGTGGGCGGCCTTCTGGCAAACGGATTTCTCCGATCGATCAGTCGGGATTGAAATAGAGGAAACAGGCCACTTCGTGGCCGGGCTCGATTTCCTTGAGCTTCGGAACCTGCTTGTCGCACTTCCCCGCCATGCGCTTCGAACAGCGATCGAAGAAATAGCAGCCCGTCCGCACCTTGTCGGGAGCCGGAACGTCCCCCGTCAGGATGATGCGTTTCCGCACCTTCTCTATCTGGGGGTCGGGGATCGGGGCGGCCGAGAGAAGGGCCTGCGTATAGGGATGCATCGGCTTCTTGTACAGCTCGGCTGAACCGGAGATCTCCGCAATGATGCCCAGGTACATGACGGCGACCCGCGTCGAGATGTACTGGATCACGGCGAGGTCGTGGGCGATGAAAAGATACGTGAGGCCGAACTCGTCCTGGAGATCCTTGAAGAGATTGAGGATCTGGGCCTGGATGGAGACGTCGAGCGCGGATACCGGCTCGTCGCAGAGCATGAGTTCCGGCCGCAGGGCAAGGGCCCTGGCGATGCCGATGCGCTGGCGCTGTCCGCCCGAAAACTCGTGGGGGTAGCGGTTGCGGAAGAACCGGGAAAGGCCGACGCGCTCCATGAGCTGCTCGACGCGCTCGTCCATCTCCTTGCGTGAGATGGAGAGGATGCCGCGCCGGTTGTAGATCTTCATGGGCTCCGCGATGATGTCGCCCGAAGTCATGCGCGGATTGAGCGAAGCGTAGGGGTCCTGAAACACCATCTGCATGCTCTTGCGCGCCGCGATCAGGTCGATCGTCTTGAGCTTCGTAAGATCCTTGCCGTGCAGCATGACCTGACCTGCTGTGGGCTTGTACAGCTGCGCGATGGCGCGCGCGGTGGTCGACTTGCCGCAGCCCGATTCGCCGACCAGACCGAGGGTCTCGCCCTTTTTGATCTGGAAATTGACGCCGTCGACCGCGTAGATGTAGTTCTTCTGTCCCCCGAACACGGCGCTCGAGCCGGTCGGGAAATGCATCTTCAGGTTCTTGACGTCGAGAAGGACTTCCTTATCGGCCATGATTATCTACCCTCCGAGTTGTACAGCCAGCAGTTGACTGCCCTGCCCTTGCCGAACTCGGTCGAGCTCGGGTACTTGCGCTTGCAGATATCCATAGCCTTGTCGCAGCGCGGATAGAAGGGACAGCAGTCCGGCAGGTCGATGACGTTGGGCGGCTGTCCCCGAATCGAGAAAAGACGGTCGCCGGACACCTTGTCGAGTCTGGGTACCGACTTGATCAGTCCCTGCGTATAGGGATGCTTGGGTTCTGCGAAAATGGCATCCGTGGGCCCGCGCTCGACGATCCGTCCCGCGTACATGACGCAGAGCGTATCGCACATGCCCGCGACGACGCCGAGGGAGTGCGTGATGAGGATCACCGCCGTGCCGAGGCGCGACGAAAGATCCCTCATAAGATCGAGGATCTGGGCCTGGATGGTGACATCGAGGGCGCTCGTCGGCTCATCGGCGATCAGGATCTCCGGATTGCAGGAGAGGCTCATCGCAATCATGACGCGCTGCCGCATGCCGCCGGAGAACTGGTGCGGATACTGGTCGATCCGCTTTTCGGGCGCGGGAATGCCGGCCAGCTTGAGCATTTCGATGGCCTTGGCCTTCGCGGCCTTCTCGTCGAGGCCCTGGTGCAGGACGATGGTCTCCACCATCTGCGTCGAGATGCGCAGGAAGGGGTTCAGGGAGGTCATCGGGTCCTGGAAGATCATCGACACCTTGTTGCCGCGAATCTTGCGAATCTCGGCGGGCG
>DATJQN010000292.1:0-3949 GCA_035505775.1 Rectinemataceae bacterium
GTCAACAATGTCGAGGGACAGCGCGACCGGAGGGCCGTCAGGCTGCAGCGCCGACGACAGTGATTGATGTACCGGAGTTCCGGCAGTGGGCTGACCGCTCACGAGCTCGTGCGTGACTGGCAGCAGAAGGTCGTGGGAGGAGAATGCATACACCTCGGCGGGCTCATCCATGGTGAAACGACAGTAGCGTAAAAGAGCGGAGCGCGCCGAGTGGCCCATCCGACGCCAGCCCGAAAATTCTCCCGGGCCCGGGACGGGCCGTCCTTGCGGCCCCTCGATTCAGGGGTACAGAGCCTTGGTCTTGAGCAGGTCGGCGACCTTCTCACGCTCCGCGACGACGGGCTCGGCCATGAGGGCGGCAGCCAGGCTCTTGTCGGCGAAGCCGTGGTCGAGTGCCTGCTTGAGCGCATCGAGTCCCGCCTGCCCGTCCTCGGCCACGACGAGCCTGAGGCGCGCGAGCGCGAACCAAGCACCCGCGCGGGTAGCGTCCGCCTTGGTCGAGGCGTCGAGGGCGGCGATAGCGTCGGCGAAACGCCGCTGCGCCTCGTAGAGCCGTCCCAGGCGCTCGAGCGCGGCCGCATCAGCCTTGCCGAGTGTGCGCGCCTTCTCGTAGGCGTCGATGGCTGCGGATGAGTCGCCGAGCTTCTCCTCCACCGCCCCGAGCAGATCGAGGGACTGGGCGTCGTCTGGTTTGTAGGAAAGAAGTTTCTTCAGGGCGTCGGCGGCCTTTTGGGGATCCCCTGCGGCGTACTGCAGCAGTGCGTCGTTGTAGACGGCATCGGGCGCATAGGGGTCGAGGGCCACCGCCTCATCGTAGGCGGCGAGCGCGGCCTCGCCCTCGCCCTTCCGGTAGAGCACGTAGGCCCGGGCGGAGACGACCCGCACATTCTTCGGATCCCGAACCTTCAGCCTGTCGAGTATGGAGAGGGCCTCATCGTAGTCTCCCGCCTCGGTGAGCGCGCGCGCCATGTTGAACGAGGCCGCGCCGAGGCTGGAATCCAGGGCAAGCGCATGGGAATAGGCCTCGCCGGCGTGCTTCCAGTCCCCCTTGTCGAGCCAGGAGTTCCCGAGCTCGTACCATTGCACCGCCAGGTCATGCTGGGGCGCGCTCGCGCAGGAGCTCACCGCCATGCCCAGCAGCAGGGCGACGAGCCACGCCGCGGCGGCCGGTCTCCGGGGCCGCGCCCTTGAACGCTCCGGCCGCATCTGCTTCCCCACCCCGGTCCCTAGCGCCTGAGCACCGTCTCTTCGACGATCCGGAGCTGGGAACGATAGAGCCCCGTGACGTTGGACCCGTAGTCCGCGATCAGCCGCAGGATGTCCCGGGGTTCGTCGTCCTGGTCCCGTCCGTTGATGCGGTCCCCCGCGTCCCCGAGCCCGGGCATGATGTAGGCGCGGTCGTTGAGCGCCGGGTCCATCCAGAGGGTGTAGACGGTCGCGTTCTCGATCGCGCGCGTTATGCGCAACGCTCCCTTGAGGGCCGAGATGACGTTGATGAACTTGACCGACTTGGGCTTCACTCCCTGGTCCAGCAGGTATTTGACCACCGTCACCAGGCTGCCGCCGGTGGCATTCATCGGATCGGCGAAGACGAGGTCCTTGCCGTGCAGGTCTTCGGGGCGGAAATAGGAGCGCTCGAGGTCGAGGATATATTCCATGTCATCCTCGTTCTTCGTCTCGTCGCGCTTGATCTTGAACAGCGCGAAAGGGGTGACCCTGCCCATGGAGGAGTATTCCTGGATCTCCTTGGAGAGGATGATCGAAGGCAGGAGGGCGCCGCGGAGCATGACGCACATCACCGTGTCGGCGATCGCGGCGTCCACATCCGGGATCTTGTGAACGGCGAAGTTCTGGACCGGAACGGTGACGGGCGTCCGGACTATCAGGTAGTTCTTGCGCGGCCCCGTGCCGCCATCGATGGAGGGAGCGCCGAAGGTCAGGTTGAAGAGGAGCTCGTACGCGCGCTGGATGTAGTAGACGAACTCCTGGCGACCGGTCTTGACGTCGCGCAACTTGGCGATCAGGCGGCTGGCCTCGCCGTGGCTCTCCGGAGGGGTCGCGAAGGAGTACACCTGGATCCGTTTTTCCTTGGCGCAGATTTCCTGCATCATCGATCCCATCGCGTTGTACAGGTCGATGAGGGTCTTCTCCTCGCGCCGACGCTCGCTGTCGGAACCTGAGCGCGGAGCCTCGGCGAGATGCGAGAGCATGTTGAAGGATACCATGGCCTGGCGGTACAGGCCGTCCATGCGGGCGAGCGAAGCCTTGTCGCCCTCGGTCAGATAGCCGTCGAGGTCCTGGGCCTTGAGAACGACCTTGCTCATTTCTTGATCACCGTGCCGTAGGCGCCGGAGGCTATGCCGACCGCGTTGCCCTCGTCGAAGTCCAGGTGGCATTCGAGGGCGTAGCTCTCGTGGACCCGGCAGACGAGATTCTCGAAGACCGCCGCCCGCTCTTCGCCCACGCGCAGGCTGACCAGTTCCTTGTCCTTCACGTCAAAGCGCTTCGCCGACTCGGGATCGAAGTGGATGTGGCGCTTGGCTATGATGAGTCCCTTCGCTTTCTTCACGCGGCCCGCCGGCCCGATGATCTCGAAGGGGAATGAACCGTCGAGCTGCCCCGATTCCCGCGTCGGACAGCCGGGGACCCCGAGCTTGAACACGTCGCTCGCGAGGATCTCGCACTGCGTTTCCTTGCGCTCGGGGCCGAGGATGCGCACATTGTCGAACGAACCCTTGGGTCCCTTGATGGTCACGCACTCGTCGCAGGCGAACTGCCCCGGCTGCATGAGGTCCTTGGTTTTCGAAAGACTGTGTCCCGGACCGAAGAGCGCCTCGAGGTCCTCCTTGGAGACATGGATATGGCGGTTCGAAAGATTGACAAGTACGCGAGTCTCGGGCATCGGTTCCTCCTGGATCGCCTGCGCCAAGCCGGAGGACCTCGGGCGGCCGCATCGGTATGGGATTCGCAGTGCTGTGCTGTCGTTGTGTCGTTCTAGAGTAGACGGAGGCGCGGCATCCGGTCAAGGGCAGAAAGCTGCCGCCCCGAGGCTCAGTCGAAGAGCCGGAGCTGGCTCCCCGAGGCCGCCTCCTCCGCGAGGAGGTCGGGAAGCTCCGCGAGACTGTGGATTCGTCTGAGCCCGGAATCCGCGTGCCGGCCCATCTCGTCGAGCACGACACCGTTCCCGCCCAGCTCGACGAAGCCGCGCACGTACTTGGGCAGGTCATCGACGAACAGCGCTTCCTCCGGACCCACACCGCAGGAGGAACATACGCTTCGGAAGGCCTCGGCATGGGGCTTCCCCTTCAGCGAACAGAATCGGATGTCGTAGACGGCCTCGAAGCGCTCCGCCACCCCCAGCCTGCGCAGGACGCGATCCGCATGCTCACGCGGCGAGTTCGTGAACACCGCCTTGGGAAGATCGATCGAGTCGAGGAGCGCGCCGAGAGAGGGATCGGGCTCGATACAGTATTCCTCCCCCTCCGGATGGATGGCGGCGAAAAAGCGCTCGGGGTCGGTAAAGCCCTCCTCGCTCATGAGCCACTCCAGCGTCGTACCGTATCGCTTGACCCGCTCCCGCCGGATTTCCCGGGCTTCATGCTGGCTCATGCCGAGATAGGTGGCGACGAACTCGTTCATCCTGCGGAGGATGTCCCGCTCCATGCCCCGTTCGTCCGAATACAGGGTATTGTCCAGGTCCAGGAGGAGATAGCGAAGCATGTGCCGTGATACCACAGGGCGGCTTTCAGCAACAAGCCCTGACTCGCCGCGGGGCGGGCGGGCCCGGGCCGGCCCTCAGCGAGGGAGCAGAGCGAGCAGGGCGAGCACGATCCCGCCGACGAGCGAGAGCGCGGCGCCTATCGTGAACCAGAGCGCGCCGAGCCGGGCGGATCTGACGAGTTCCTCCTCGCTCTTCAGCGACACGATGAGCCGCTTGCCGCGTCCCTGT
>DATJQN010000293.1:0-2002 GCA_035505775.1 Rectinemataceae bacterium
TCGGCGCCCGGCGTGACCAGCGTGGAGAACTACCTGGTCGTCGCGACAGACTAGGGGAACACCAAGGAGCCGGAGGCATGAATCTCTCTGCGTTCCTGACCAGAACCATGGTCAGCGCAAGGATGGCCGCAAGCAGCAAGCAGGAAGCTCTCGAGACCATCGTCAGCGCTCTGTGCAGCCGTCGCGGCATGACGACCGCGAGGGAGACCCTTGGCGCCATTCTCTCGCGGGAGAATCAGTTCAGCACTGCCATTGGCGCCGGTATCGCGGTGCCGCACGCCAGGATCGAGCACCTGAAGGAGCCTCTGCTGTTCGTGGCCACTCTCAGATCCGCCGTCGACTTCGGCAACAAGCAACCCGTGGACATCATCTTCCTCTTCATCACGCCGATCACCGCCAGCAGCACTCATCTGAAGATCCTCTCCATGATCGGCAGAATCGTCGGAGATACCCCCTACGTCGATCGGATCAGGGCCGCTCAGAGCAACGGGGAGCTGTACTCGGTACTGAGCCTCGAGGAACAACGCCGGGAGGGGTTCTCCCCGCTCTACGCGAAAGAGGTCCTTCGGGAACTGGATACCCGAGACACTGGGCTGACGGACCGGGAGGTTCGGGAGAGACTCGACATCTATGGAAGGAACAGACTCCAGAGCCTTCGCTCCGGCTCCCTTCTGCGCCGGTTCCTCGGCAACTTCACCAACCTTCTTGCTATCCTCATGTGGGCCGGGGCGGTGCTCGCATTTCTCTCAGCGACGCCGGAGGTCGGATGGGCCATCATCATCGTGATCTTCATCAACGCGGTCTTCAGCTTCTCCCAGGAGTTCAAGGCTGAGCGGGCGATCGAAGCGCTGAGGAATCTGCTGCCCTCGTATGCGACAGCCGTTCGAAACGGCAGGCCCGTACGAGTTCTCTGCGATGAGCTGGTCCCCGGCGACATCATTCAACTCGAGGAAGGCGACAGCATAGCGGCCGACGGGCAGCTCGTTGAGACCGCCGAGCTGCGGGTCGACAACAGCGCGTTCTCGGGTGAGTCCGCACCCGTGAGCAAGCTCAACGCGCGGGCACCAGACGAGCGCCAGTTCCTCTGGATCGAGATCCCAACGCTGGTGTTCGCAGGAACGAGTGTCATCTCGGGCTCCGGAAAGGCCGTTGTCACCGCCACCGGCATGAGCGCGGAAATCGGGCAGATCGCGCGTCTCACGCAGACGATCGAGGTTCCGCAAAGCCCTCTGCAGAAGGAGATCTCCCGGCTGACAAAGGTCATCGCTTCTATCTCCATGGCCATGGGGCTCGTGTTCTTCCTGGTTGGCGCCGCATTCACGAGAATGACGTTCCCCGCCGCGGCGGTTTTCGCCATAGGGATCATTCTTGGGAACGTACCCGAGGGACTCCTGCCGACCGTGACGCTGTCCCTTGCCATGGCCGTACAACGGATGGCGAAGCGAGGGGCCCTCATCAAGAAGCTTTCCTCCGTTGAAACGCTGGGCGCCACGAACGTCATCTGCACCGACAAAACCGGGACTCTCACGACGAACCAGATGAGCGTACGACGCCTATGGTTTGGGGGCGAAGCCCTCACGGTCTCGGGATCCGACTACCAGCCCGTGGGGGATTTCTCATATGGAGAAAACAAGATCGATGCCAAGACGCTGACCCTTGCGGAGCATCGGCTCTTCTTCGAGACAGCCGTGCTGTGCAATACCTCGCGGCTCAACGCCCCCAGTAGCGAACGGCCCTATTGGGCCGTGGCGGGGGACCCCACGGAGGGGGCGCTGCTGGTATTGGCCAGCAAGGCCGGAGTAGATAGTGACAGGCTGCGCGGTTCATCTCAGGAGAGAAGGCGGTTTCCGTTCGAGTCGATCCGCAAACGGATGAGCGTGGTGCGTTCCTTTGACGATGGAAAGAGCCGCATCCTGGTCAAGGGAGCGCCTCGTGAGCTGGTCGACTTGTGCACCGGGGTTCTTCGTGGTGGCGAGGAACGCAGACTCACGGAAGCTGACCG
>DATJQN010000294.1:0-3611 GCA_035505775.1 Rectinemataceae bacterium
GACGCCCCCGCGCTCCGCGCCGCCGCTCACGCCCTCAAGGGCGCGGTGTCGAACTTCGCGGCCCCGGCCGCGACCGATGCCGCGTTCGCCCTGCAGAAGATGGGAGAGGGCGGCCGGCTGGCGGGCGCGACGGCCGTGCTCGAGCGGGTCGAGAAGGAGGTCGAGGCGCTGCTCGCCGCCCTCGCGGGCGTCGTCCGGGCGGGACGCCCGGCGCCGCCGCGCGGCTCCCGCCCGCCGGCGGCCGGCCGTCGAGGCGCGCGTGCGCCCGCCCGGGCCAGGCGTTAGCCCGGCTCAGTCGAGGTACTTCACGAACACGACCTCGTTGTGGGCCTCGTTGTAGAGGAGCTCGTCCACCATCTGCCGCGTCATCAGCAGGCCGAACCCGCCGGGCCGCAGGCCCTTCTCCTCCCGGACCGTGGCGTGCTCCATCGGGTCCTCGGGAGGGTTGTTGACGGCGGCGTGGGTCAGGTCCCGGAAGGCGAAGCCCTTACCGGGGTCGGCGATCCGGTAGAGGAGCATCCGGCGCGCCCGCAGGTAGGCGATGCGGACGGTCTGCTTCGGGTCGAGCCGCCCGCCCCACTCGATCGCGTTCATCAGGAGCTCGCGGAAGGCCTGGCCCACGTCGGCCCGCACGTTCGCCGGCAGGTCGCTGTCGAGCTGGGAGAGGAAGTCCTGGATGCGGGTCGCGGCCTCGCGGTCGCACGGCACCAGGAGCTCGACCCAGTCGGGCTTCGCCGAGACGACCTCGATCGGCCGCAGGTCGGGCTTCGACGCGAGCGCGGAGGCGATGGCGCTGGTGAGCGCCTCCGGCTCGACGGGCTTCGTGACGTAGCCGAACGCCTGCTCGCGCACGGCCTTGAGCAGCGTCTCGGGGGCGTCGTCCGCGGTCATGACGATGACCCGCGGCCGCGACGGCGCGCCGCGCAGGCGAGAGAGCACCTCGAGCCCGTCCATCCCCGGCATCCACACGTCGAGCAGCACCACGTCGAACCGCGAGCGGTTCAGCCTGGCGAGCCCGGCCGCCCCGTCGCGGGCGGTCTCCACCTCGTGCCCGGCGGCCTCGAGCTGGAGCCGCAGCATCCGACGAGTCGTGCGGTCGTCGTCGACGACGAGGATGTGTGGCAAGGGGATCACCGCCATCCTAGGCCGACGCCCGTCGCAACGTCAACGGCTCCGCCTACTGCGCAGGGGTTCCGCATCGGGCCGCGGGGGAATGGGCCGGCAGGCTTTCGGAGGTGTGGGGATTCGCGGCGATAGGGAGTATTGGCAGGTACGAGGCCTGGATGAAGGGTGTCGGGAGGCTGATGAGGGAAGCGGCGAGGGAGGTTGGTCAGGGCTGAAGACGGCTGTGGCGGGAGAGACAGCTCGGGGCCGGAGGGAATGTCGTGGGCGAGGGTGCGGTCTTAGCCCCCCGGTTCGGGGAGCAGCCAGGCGCAGGCGCCGGCGAGGAGGGTGAGGTCGTCGGCCATGCGGGCGGCGAGAGCGAGGCGGGTGAGGTGTCGACGGGCTTGAGATCTGAGGTTTCGTTTGTAGAAGAGGTAGGTCGTGATGAAGGCGAGGGCGAGAGTCAGCAGGAGGACCTCGATCGCGGTGATGTCGTGGATGAAGTAATGGTCCATGTGCCACAGCGTGGTGAGCTCGTTGAAGCCACGGTTCTCGAGATCCCAGCGATCGTGTCCCCAGCGTTGGATCTTGGTCGGGGGCACGGTAGCGCAAGGGAGGTCGGTGACCCAGACCCAGGTCTTCTCCTCGACGACGTCCGTGAGCTTGCCGCCCACGATCCTGCGCTTGCGCGTTTGTTCCTCGGCCCAGACGACGCGGACCGTTCGATCGAGTGTGGTGAAGGAGGACAGATCGGGAAGGTCCCAGAGCCGAGTCGTTTTTGCTCCCTCGACGAGGATCTGAGGCTCGATCAGGCTCCTGAGCTGCTCAGCGTCCTTATAGAGATCTCGGGCTTCCTGCTTCATGACGATCACGAAGTGCTTGCCCGCGTCCAGCACCTGCTCGAGGAAAGGAGCCTCGAGATACAAGGCATCGGCGCAGATCACGTCGATCAGGCGGCCGTGCTGGCGCAGGAGGCGCTCGAGGAGGCGTCGGGCCGCGGTGACTTCTCCTTGCCCGGGATCGACGAGCTCGAAGTCCAGGATGGCGGGCGGCGTGACGCCGACCCACTGCGCGACCACGACGCGGTGATAGTACTCGAGGACGGTTTCGCCTTTGACCTTCACCTCGCGCACGAGACATCGAGAACAGCACCGCGCGCGCGAGGCACCGATCTCATGACCGTCCACGGCCACCACTCGATATGGCTCACCGGGCCGTGGATGAATGGCCTTGCTTCGCCAGGCGTCGTGCAGGACGAGCGAGAGGATCCGGCGAGTTTCGTCCGTCGACATCTTGGCCATGACACGACCGATGGTGTCGGCGCTTGGTTTACAGCCACCGACCCACGCCTCCCAGCGACTGGGTAGACGAAGCTCCTGCTCGAGAGTGTTGAAGCTGCGCAGGCGCAGCACGTACATCCCGAACACCGCGAGCCAGACGGCCTGGGTCGGGATCCGGGGTAGCAGACGACCGTCGTGGAGGCCCGCGACCAGCCTCCGCAGGGCGAAGCGCTTCTCCAGATAGGCGGCGAAGCGCCGGAGCAGAGCTATTCCTCCCGTTTCTGCAGCCGCTCGAGGAACCCGAGGGATATCTGCTCGAGAAGCTGACGGACCTCCGAGTAACGCGCGACCCACCCCCGGACCCGCTCCTCCCACTGCGCGGGGATGTAGAGCATGCGGTGCTTGCCGTTGAGGCTGAGGCCCAGATACAGCGAGCGATGGCGGGCCAGGGGCGCGGTGTGGCATCGGCAGGATTTCTTGCCGCACGCACGGCGCATCTCGACGAGATTGCCGCGGATGAGCCCGGGCTCTTTGAGCAGGAGTCGCAACCTCGAGTACTGGGCTCGTTGGTCCTTGGGCAGGGCGGTTCGCGGCAGCATACGGACCTCCGTCGTTCTGATATACTATATCTATATCAGAAACGCAAGCAGAAAGTCTCTCTTCGCCAACGCGAATCTCCTCCCCCCAGCAAAACCCCGGCTAACTCAGCGATCCTCCGAAGGCAACACAGGCTCAGCTACCCCCGATGCGGAACCCCCGGGTAGGCCCCGGGCCTCGCCGCCGGGCTAGAATGCCGTGAATTCCCGGAGGAGCCGCATGATCGCCCGCCGCGTCGCCCTCGTCGCCGTCATGGCCGCCGCGCTCGTCCTTCCCACCCCCCCTGCCGCCGCCGAGGACGCGGCCAAGATCTTCGCCCGCAGCTGCGCCCCCTGCCACGGCAAGGACGGCCAGCCGAACGCCGTCTTCGCGAAGCAGGGCGTCCGCAACTTCACGGATGCGGCCTGGCAGAAGGCCACGCCCGACGCCCAGATCGAGAAGACCATCCGCGAGGGCAAGCAGGGCACGATGATGGCCTCCTTCGAGAAACAGCTCTCGCCCCAGGAGATCAAGTCGCTGGCCGCCTACATCCGGAAGCTGGGCAAGCCGTAACCGTCCCTGTAACGGCCGCGGGCCAGAGGACGGTGAGCGGCGTCTCGCGCGGGGGGACCCCAGCCTCGCGTCGTGGGG
>DATJQN010000295.1:0-5516 GCA_035505775.1 Rectinemataceae bacterium
TCCCCGGTGAGGACGCCGTTGTCGTTGACGATCGTGTTGACGGCGCCGATCAGCTCTGCACTCGGCGAGATCCGATCGATGTACTTCAGGACTTCGATCTTGTGGGGGATCGTGCAGTTGATGCCCCGGAACTTCATGGCCCTGAGGCCGAGGATCGCGTCGCCGAGCTTGCCCGGGTCCACGTCGATGGTCAGGAAGTGCCAGCGCTGCAGGCCCAGGTCGCGGAAGGCGGCCTCCTGTATGACCACACCGGGGTTCTCGGCCGCGGGGTGCCCGAAAACGCCGACCAGATTGTCCAGGTAATTCTGTTCTTTCATGGCTTTCTCCTTCACGGATTTCGATATCGATGCCTATGGTCGAGCCGCTCCACCGCCGTTGGCGAAATACACCGCCCCTATGGCCTGCGCAAATTGCGCCACGCTGTATTCGGGGTGGCGCTCGAGCTGCTTCATGAGCGGGGTGTTCGCGATGCCCGTCCCCGCCACCACGAGCGAAATGCCCGGGTCCACGCTGCGCGCCCCCTCCACCATGAGATCAAAACAGCGTCGGTTCTTGACCAGCCGGCCGAAGAGAAAGCGTTCGTCCGAACCGGGCCCGAGAATCCGCCTCGTCTCGAGGAGGGTCACGGCGAGGGACTCGCCGATCTCGCGCCAGATCCTGAAATTGGTCTCGTCCTGCTCGCGATCGGGCAGTTTCATCAGGTGCTCGAGGAAGCTCTTGCGCTGATCGACGGGCTCGGTGGGAATGTACCAGCCGGAGGAATCCCCGATCTTCCGCCGCTCCACGAAGCCCTTCTCCTGCAGTTCGCGGAAGAGATCGGGACGCTCCGTGGGAAAGTACTTCAGCGCAAGGCGGAACACCCCGGACTGGCTGCAGTATTTCTGCAAGGTGCCGGGAAGGCCCGTGTTGAAGTTGTTGACGCTCCGGATGTCGTCGGGTTCGAAGGCCCGCTCGGGCCGGCTGCCGAGGTCGATGATGAAGTTGTAGACTTCCAGGGGGATGTCGGGGATTTCCCCGGTCTCGGTCACCCAGCCCGTACCGAGCTCGGTGCCGAGCGTGTGGGCGAACACGCCCTTGGCCACTTCCGCGGCCGCGGGCGAGGCAGCGATCTCCACCGCCGCGGTGAAGGAGGCCATGGGCCCGTCATTGATGATCCGCACGGCGCCGCCCTGCTTCACCCAGGATCCCAGGCGCAGGTCCAGGTCGGTGAGCTCGGCAAAATCGGCCTCGTAGTCCAGCTCCGGATTGGTGCGGATGCCCCTCGTCTTGTAGACTTCGCCACCGACAATCTTGTTCCTGACCACGACGTCGGGGAAACAGAGTCCGATGCCGTCGAGGCGAAGTCCTTCGTCGAGACCTTCGGCCCTGAGCCCGTCCAGGAAAGCGAGCATCTCGTCGTCGCTCGCCTCCTTGGCGAGGGCGCGCCCCATCCGCCCCTCCAGCTCGGCGCGCCGGACTCCCTCCAGATGCGCGCGGTGCAGCCAGAGCCGCGCCTGCAGGAGGCGCACGACCAGCACGATCGGGTCGATCAGCTGGCGGGAGCGCCGGAAACCGGCCGGGAACCAGTCGTATTCCTTGAAGTCGACGACCTGGCCGTCGTCGACCAGGACCGCCTTGATGTCGGTCCCTCCGACGTCGATGCCGAGGAGGGCCCTGCCTCCGAGACCTTCGGTCTGCCGCCTGAAAAAGCCTATCACGTCCAGGGCTGCGCTCTCGGATCGGGTGGAAGCCGGCACTTCCGCGATGTCGCCGAACCTGATCGAGAAGGGAGGGTCCGAAGGGTATATCGCGGCCAGCATCCGGTCGAGCACATTCACCGCGCGGCCATAGCCGGAGCGGGTCGATCGCGGCAGTCCGATTCCAAACAGGGCGGGAAGCTTCCGGAGCATTCCGGCAAGGAGGCTGCGCGAGGGATCGGCGTACAGTGTCAGGTGCTTTCCGCCGAGGCTCGAAATGATGTTGTAGATTTCCGCGTGAAGGTACTCCCCGACAAAGTCCCGCTCCGGATCGGTCAGGCTGTCCAGACGCGGAAGCTTCAGATCGTAACGCCTGCGGCCCGTCCCGTCGAGCAGCTCGACGACACAGGCGATCCGGTCGCTCGCTTCGTCGGCCAGGCTGCCGAATCGTTCGTGGAGCCCGGTGATGTACACACTTCGCCCCAGAGCGGCCGCCTCGATGAGTTCCTCTATCACGCTACCTCCCGGGCGCCCCTGACCGCTTGTGCTCATTGACGACCGCCAGTCCCTCGGAGAGGAGTATCGCCTGAAAGGCCCCAAGCTCGCGCTCGGGCAGGGGTGCCATTCCGGCAAAGAATTCCGTGCTCTTGTTCATGAGGTGGTACTTGTTCTCGGCCAGCGGGTTGTAGTTGATCAGCTCGACCTGTCCGCCGGGGTTCTCCTCGCGGATGAAGCGGGCGAGCGCGGTGATGTTGGACTCGGTTGCCGTGACTCTCGGAATGAGCGGAATCCGGGTGAGCAGGCTCACTCCCCTCCGCGCAAGGTCCCGGTAATTCTGCCTGATGAGGTCGTTGGAGCGGCGCGTGTATTCCCGGTGCAGCGCGTCGTCTGCGAGCTTGAGATCGACGATGAACAGATCGGTGCGGGGGATGAAGCGCTCGAGAATCGCGAAGTCGCCGTTCAGGCAGGTCTCGATGGCGGTGTGGACCCCGCCCTCCCTGCAGAGGCGGAGCACTTCGAGCGCGAACTCGTGCTGAACGAGTGGGTCTCCCCCCGAGATGGTCACCCCGCCGCCGGATTGGCGGTAGAACTCGATGTCACGCAGCAGGAACGCGGCGGCATCGTCCGCGGAGATGATCCGGCCGTCGAAGGAGAGGGCCGTCGTGGGGCAGCTCGAGACGCAGCGGCCGCAGCTCGTGCATACGGTGCGGTCGATCCGGATGAAAGGATCGTTCTCCTCGTCGACGCGCAGGGCGCCGACCGGGCAGACCGCGATGCAGGTCCGACACCGGATGCACTGGTTCTGCAGATACCAGAGATTGATCCCGACCTCGAGCCCCTCGGGGTTCTGGCACCAGGCGCACTGGAGGCTGCACCCCTTCAGGAAGAGCGTGGACCGGATACCGGAGCCGTCATGCAGGGTGAAGCGCTTGATGTCTATTATGGCGCCGTCCATCAAGTCTCCCCATAACTTGTACGCGCGATGATCTCGTCCTGAAGATCGTTGGCGAGCTCCGCGAAATAGGCCGTGTATCCCGCCACCCTGACCGTGAGGCCCCGCCATTCCTCCGGATGCGCCTTCGCCGCGAGCAGATCCTCTTTCCGGATGACGTTGAACTGCACATGGTTGATCCGCAGCTTGACGAAGGTTCTCAGGAAACTCGCGAACTTCGCAATGCCTTCCTCGGTCCGGAAGAACTCGGGCAGGAATTTCATGTTGAGCAGGGTCCCGTTGCTGCCGTCCCGGGAGGCGACCCTGGAGACGGAACGGAGCAGGGCCGTGGGCCCGGTCCGGTCCCGGCCGTACATGGCGGACATGCCACCGTCCGCCAGGGGGTCGCGGGCCCTTCTCCCGTCGAGCGAAGCGCCGACGTTCTGTCCCATGGGCACGTGCGCCGACACTGTGTACAAACCCGCGTGGTAGGGGCCTCCGCGGGCGTTCGCGTAGCCGGTCAACTTCTGGGCGAAGTAATGCACCCACCGGGCCGCCAGCGAATCCACCCACTCAACGTCGTTGCCATACTTGGGAACCTTGTTGATCAGGTACTGACGGAGGCGCTCGCTGCCATCGAAGTTGCTCCGCAGGGCCTCGAGCGCCTCCTCGGCGCGGACGCTGCGATCCTCGTAAACGCACTGCTTGATGGCCGCCAGGCAGTCGGCGATGTTGGCCGGCTGGATGGCCTGGATTCCCGACAGGTTGTAGTGCGCCCCCCCGGCCGTCACGTCGAGCGCCTTGTCCGCGCAGCCGTCGATGACCGAGGACAGGAAGGGCGAAGGCAGCAGCTCGGCGTGCAGCCGGTCCACCCTGTCGCAGGCCCTGATCATGCGCTCGATGAAATGATCCAGCTGGGCGCGATAGGCGCTCTCCAGCTCCTCGAAGCTCCCGTAGTCCGCGAGCGAGCCGAGATCGAGCCCCATCTGCCTGCCGCTCAGGAGACACTTCCCGTTGTTGAGGGTCAGCTCGAGAGCCTTCACCATGTTGAACATGGCCGCATCGCTCCACCCGAGACTGTTCCCCTGCGCAGTCAGCTCCACGCAGCCGACGATGGCGTAATCCATCGCATCAGCGTGGGAGATGCCCCGGGCCTCGAGGGCGGGGATGATGCTTTCGTCGTCGAAGATCTGGGGCATGCCGGAGCCGAGCCCGATGACCCGGCTGCATTCCCGCACGAACTCCTCTGAGGACTTCTCCGACAGTCGTGCCGAGAGATTGGGCTGCGGAAGCCCGATGTCGGCCTGCGCCTTGAGGAAGAGGAAGGAGAGCTCGTTCGACGCATCCTCTCCCTCCGGGGTCAGTCCCCCGCAGGCGATGTTGAAACCGATGGGGAACCCGGCGAAGTACTTGGCGCTGTTGGAGTTGCGCAGGTAGACGATCTGGTTGAACTTGAGCCAGAGAGCCTCGATGATTTCGAGAGCCCCGGCGCGATCCAGGCGGCCCGAGGCGATATCCCGCTCATAGTAGGGCCACAGGTACTGGTCAGCCCGGCCGGGGGAAAAGGAGGAGGCGTTCGACTCGAGCTGGAGGAGGACGAAGAGAAACCACAGCGACTGCACCGCGTCGTGGAAACTTTCCGCAGGCTCCCGGGCCAGGCGCTCGCAGCGCTCGGCGATGGCGCGGAGATTCCGCGCCTCCTCGGTGGGTCGGGGCTGGGAGGCGAGCTCCCCGGCGAGCGCCGCGTAACGCCGCATGAAATCCATCGCTCCGTCGAGGACGATGACAAGTCCGCGATGGAAGAGCGCAGCCTCGGGCGTCGCGCCGGACATCCGGGCGGCCGCGTCGTCGCGCAGGCCCTTTGGGCCGAGCGAGAGCCAGCGCTTCACGTTGGGACAGATGTGGCCCTGCGCATGATCGGTCTGGTTGATCTTCGCCACTTTGCCGATGGCGGCGATCTCGTCGCCCAGGAGCGCCTTGACCCGGTCCTCCAGGGACTTGCCCTGCCAGAAGGGCAGGATCTCCGAGCGGAAGACCTCGACGTCCTCCTTCCGCACCTCGAACTTGTCCTGGGGCCGGTCGGGCAGATGCTCGATCTCGTCATCGACCCAGGAAATGCCGGCCTCGGGCGAGACCACGCCGGAGCGCACGCCGGCCGTCCGGTTGCCCACCACCAGTTCGAGGGGATCGATCCTGATGGCTATGGCGCGCATCGTCTGCGCCAGGGACTCCGAGCGCTGGATGCTGCGCGGCTTGTCCGGATTGCTCCGGTAGTAGTCCGTCACGATCCGCGCCTGCTCCACCGAGAGGTAGCGCGGCTCCGAGAGCATCCGCTGCTTGAGTATCCTGATGCGGTCAGGGCAGGTGACGGCCCTGATCGCCCCGATGTCGCCGTGGTCCATTCCCAT
>DATJQN010000296.1:0-2008 GCA_035505775.1 Rectinemataceae bacterium
GGCCCAGGTGAACGTAGCCCAGGCCAACATCGACGAGCGTTTGCAGTTTCTGGCGCACCGTTGGCACGTCGGCAAGCACAGTGAGCGCGTCCTCGATAGTCAGGTCGAGGATGTCGGCGATGGAGTAGCCGTGGAACTTTACCGCAAGGGTTTCCTGGTTGTAACGCCGCCCATTGCACACTTCGCATTGTACGTAGACGTCGGGCATGAAGTTCATTTCGATGCGGCGCTGGCCGTCTCCCTGGCAGGCTTCGCAGCGGCCGCCGGTGACATTGAAGCTGAAACGGCCGGGCTTGTAGCCGCGCTCGCGGGCCTCGGGGAGCATGGCGAAGAGGTCGCGAATGGGCGAAAACACCTGGGTGTACGTAGCCGGGTTGGACCGGGGGGTGCGGCCGATGGGCGACTGGTCAATGCGAATCACCTTGTCGATCTGGTCGGCGCCTTCGAGAGATTCGTGCACGCCGGGTTCCTCTCGCGAGCCGTACAGGGCCTTGGCCAGGGAGCGGTAGAGGATGTCGTTGATCAGCGTGCTCTTGCCGCTGCCGCTTACCCCGGTAACGACCGTCATGACGCCGAGCGGAACGCGAATGGTGAGGTCTTGCAGGTTGTGCTCGCGAGCGCCGACGACAGTGAGCCATTTGCCGGTGAGCGGTCGTGGCTCGACGCGATGAAGAATGCCGGAGGAGCCGGAGAGGTACCGACCGGTAAGCGACTCGGCACAGGACATGATGTCTTCCGGCGAGCCCTGGGCGACGACGTGGCCGCCTAGACGACCCGCGCCGGGGCCGAGGTCTACGACGTAGTCGGCGTGTCGGATGGTTTCTTCGTCGTGCTCGACGACGAGGACCGTGTTGCCTAGATCGCGAAGGCGTTCCAGAGCTTCGATGAGGCGGTTGTTATCGCGCTGGTGGAGGCCGATGGAGGGTTCGTCGAGGACGTAGAGTACGCCGCGGAGACGCGAGCCGATCTGTGTCGCAAGGCGGATGCGCTGGCCTTCGCCGCCGGAGAGCGTGGCGGCATTGCGGTTGAGGGAGAGGTAGTTCAGGCCGACTGCGCAGAGGAATTCGAGGCGCTCGATGATCTCGCGGCGAATGCGGTCGGCGATGAGGGCATCGCGGGCGGTGAAGTTCAGTTCGTAGGCGGCTGAGAGCGCGCGATTGAGCGGCAGAGCGGTGAAGTCGGCGATGGAGAGACCGTTGACTTTTACGGCGAGGGACTCTGGACGGAGGCGCTTACCCCGGCAGCCGGGACAGGGAGTGGCCGACATGAAGCTCATCATGTACTCGCGATAGCCATCGCTGCGGGCCTCGTCGATGGTGTCGCGGAGGTAGCTGAGGATTCCGTGGAAGCCGGTGCGCGGACCTTCTCCTTTCGGTGGTCCATAGACGAGGATGTGCTGCTGGCGAGGCGGTAGATCCTCAAACGGTTTTTTGAGGTCGATGCCGTAACGGTCTGCGGCCAAATGAATTAGCCGAACAAGGTACTGCGATGCTGAGCCAGGCCCGAGGCCCCCGTCGAGAAGAGGTTTGGACCAGTCGGTGATCACCTTGGCTGGATCGAGATCGTAGAGTGAGCCGAGGCCGTGGCACTCGGGACACGCGCCAAAGGTCGAATTGAAGCTGAAGCTGCGTGGCTCGAGCTTGGGAACATCGAGGCCGCAGTCCGGGCATGCCATGGAGGACGAGAAGATCTGCTCTTCGCCGTTGGCGAGGGCGACCAGGACGAGTCCGTTCGCGAGCTGAAGGGCTTTCGTCACTGCGGCTTCGAGACGCTTCTCGACAGAGGGTTTGCCGGACGACGATTGTGCGTCTTGCTTTCCCACCCATGACTCCCCACCCCGGTGACTGAGACCCGTCACCGGGGACCCCGGCTTCGTCACGGATGGGGCACCCTGTTTTTGAGGGTCGTCGACTGCGGGTTTGAGGAGGATGCGGTCGATGATGGCTTCGATCGTGTGGTTCTTGCGCTTGTCGAGTGAGGGTGGCTCGGCGAGGTCAACGATCCCGCC
>DATJQN010000297.1:0-6608 GCA_035505775.1 Rectinemataceae bacterium
TTCCAGGAGACGACGCGGGTGCTCACGGACGCCGCCATCGCGGGCGCCACGGACGCCCTCCGCGGCCTCAAGGAGAACGTCATCATCGGCCACCTGATTCCTGCCGGTACCGGCATGCGGATGTACCGGAACATCAAACTCTCCGATTCCGAGAACGACGACCTCGACGCCTTCGTCGAGGAGGTCCTCGAGAAGCGCCGCAAGGAGAAGGAACTTGCACCCCTGCCGGCCCTGGAGGAGCGCGCGGAAAACGGCGCCGCCTTCGAGGAGGACTCGATCTTCGAGAACGACGAGGGCTTCGAGGCGGTGGAATCGGACAGCGACGAGGATTGAGAACCCCGGCGCCGGGGCAGCCCCTGCGCCGCGGTAACTGTGCTGTAAACGAAGGCGCGGCCCACGGAGGTCGCGCCTTTTTTTGATGGAACCCGCCCGGCCCCTGCGCGACCGGGCCCCGGCGCGGCCGGGCCCGGTCCATCCTGGTGCTATGCCATTATGCGCGCAAGTCGCGACAGGGCGACTTCAAGCTTTTCGCTGCTTGCCGCGCCCGAAAGGGAGATGCGAACCGCCTCGGGCGGGATCGAGTCGACCGCGAACATGTCCGAGGGGGAGATGGCGACTCCCTCCTCTGCCGCCTTCTTGACGAAGTCGGCGCGAGGGATGCTCAGCAGCTCGAGCCAGAGGAAGGGCGCGCTCTCAGTGCCGGTCGGGGCCCTCCTGACGTGGCCGGCGAGTATCCTGTCGGCCATGTCCCGGCGCTCCCTGCCGGATGCGCGCCTACGCTCGATCACCCGATCGACCGTTCCATCCTCGAGCCAGAGGGACAGCAGTTCGAAGTTGAGCGGTGAAACGCACCACATCGAGTCCAGCACGGCCTCGGCGAGGCCGTCGACCGAACTTTCGGGGGCCACGACGGCGCCGGTTCGCAATCCGCCGGCCACACATTTCGAGGTCGAAGCGAGAAGGAAGCTCCGTTCGGGCGCCAGCCCGACGAAGGAGCTTCCGGGCGACTGCAGGAAGGGACGATGGATCTCGTCCTCGATGATTACGAAGTCACGCTTTCGGGCCAAGGCCGCCAGCTCCTTTTTGCGCTGCTCGCTCATCGACCCGGCCGTAGGATTCTGGATGGAAGGTATGCAGTAGAAGGCGGCGACCCGCGTGGCGGCGCAGGCGCGGTCGAGTGCGCCTAACGAGGGGCCTTCCCCGTCGAAGGGGACGGGCAGCAGCCGCAGATTGCGCGACCGGGCCGCCGCGATGGCACCCGGGAAACTGAGCGCCTCGATGGCCAGCGTGTCGCCGGGATGAAGCTGGGAGGAAAACACGAGGGAAATGGCGTGCTGCCCGCCGGCGCAGAGCACGAGCTGTTCCGGCGCAACCGAGACTCCCGTGCGCGCGAGGAAGGCGGCGAAGGCGGCGCGATGCCGGGGCAGTCCTTCCGGCGGGGCGTATCGGAGCAGCTTCCTGCGGTCCAGGCTCTTGGCTGCGGTCTGCAGGGCCTGCGCGGGGTCGGGATCATCCTCAGGAGAAGGGTAGTTGACGCCCAGGTCGATGAGCCCCTCGCTCCTTCTGCCGAGCGAGGCCACGGCGGAGCTGCCGCGCCTGTCGCGTGAGGAGACGGAGGTGCCCCGTCTGCCCCGGGCCCGGACGAGGCCCACACGGGCCGCCTCCGCGTAGGCGCGCGTTACCGTGCCGAGGGCAACGCCGAGGCGCTCTGCCAGCTCCCTGTGAGGGGGAAGGCCTTCCCCCTCGCGCAGACTCCCTTCGTCCATCGCCCGGTCGATCGCAGCCGCGATGGCCAGGTACATCGGCCCCTCGTCCCAGCGGATGTGATCGGTCCAAGAATATGTCATAGTGACAAATATTACATTGACCATGTCTCATTGTCAAACTAGATTCAAGTCCATCACGGTACGGGAGGGCAGGGTATGAAGAGCCAAGGAGTGGCACAGAAGCCGACCGAGCTCAGTCTCGATCCGGAAGACTGGGAGAGCTTCAGGGATCTCGGCCGGAGAATGGTCGACGACATGATTGCCTTTGTTCGCGGAGTCTCGGAGCGGCCTTCGTTCACGCCGGTGCCTGAACAGGTGAAGTCCTTCTTCAGGGCCGAACTGCCGCGGAAGGCCCAGGGGGCGGAGGCAGTCTACGAGGAATTCCTGCGAAACGTGCTGCCCTACGCCAAGGGCAATATCCACCCCCGTTTCTGGGGCTGGGTCGAGGGAAGCGGAACCCCGATTGGTATGCTGGCCTCCCTCCTTTCAGGCGCGATGAACTCCAATGTGGCGTTCGGTGACCAGAGTGCCGTGTATATGGAGCTGCAGGTGCTCGACTGGTTCAAGGAGATGCTCGGCTTTCCGCAGGCCGCCTCCGGTCTCCTCCTGAGCGGAGGCTCGATGGCCAATCTGGTGGGCCTCGCGGCGGCGCGCGACTCACGGGGCGACCCGTCCATCCCGGGTAAGGGAGTCGATCCGGCCCGTCGAGCTCTCAGGATGTACGCTTCGGCAGAGACGCACAATTCGGTCGACCGCGCGGTGAAGCTCCTCGGCCTGGGCAGGGAAGGCCTCGTGCGCATTCCCACCGGCGAGGATTACAGAATCGACCTGAGCGCCCTGCGCGCTGCGATCGCGAGGGATCGGGAGGCGGGCCGGACTCCCTTCTGCCTGGTGGCGAACGCGGGCACGGTGAACACCGGGGCGATCGACCCGATAAGCGACATGGCCGAACTTGCCGCCGCGGAGGGTTTGTGGCTTCATGTCGACGCGGCCATCGGCTTCATGGCCGCGCTCCTGCCCGAGTTCGAGGCCGCGCTCGCTCCGGCATCTCGGGCGGACTCCATAGCCTTCGATCTTCACAAATGGATGTACGCTCAATATGAAACCGGCTGCCTCCTTGTGCGGGAGCCTGCGGCTCTCGAGGCGTCGTTCAAGCATGGCGCAGACTACCTTGTTTCCCACGAGCGGGGCGTTTCGGCCGGGCCGGTGGCCTTTGCCGACCGCGGCCCGGAACTGTCGCGGGGCTTCCGGGCGCTCAAGGTATGGATGCAGCTGAAGGAAGCGGGCCTCGAACGCCATGCGGCCCTCGTCGCCCAGAATGTCGACCAGGCGCGCTATTTGGCCTCGCTCGTAGGCGATGCGGAAAACCTCGAACTCATGGCGCCACCATCGCTCAATATAGTGTGCTTCAGGTACAACCCCGGCACCCTTGATGCGGAGGCGCTCAACAGCGTGAACCGCGAGATTCTCATGAGACTGCAGGAGCGGGGCATCGCGACGCCGTCCTACACCATGCTGCGGGGTGCCTACGTCATCCGCGTGGCCATCACCAACCACCGGAGCGTCAACACCGATTTCGAGCTGCTCGCTTCCGAGGTCGAGCGCCTGGGGCGCGAGCTGGCCTGACCAGGGGCCGGCGGCGGATCATCCTCGCAGGAACAGGGGGGCGACCCTCTCCTCCCCGACCCTCACGCATGGCCGACGGGGCCGCCCGAACCCCCACTTCCCTTTGGGCGTCCCGGGCAAGTCATGGTATCATGGGCGGGTCGGGAGGAAAATGATGGCAGAGAAAGTCGAGGACGGCGGCACGGCGGCCGCAAAGAACGATGAGTACAAGCCGCCCAAGGGCGCGCGCCGGGAACTCTCCGGCAGCTTCGGCGGAATGGCCCTGGAATACGAGGCCGAGGCCGACTGGATCGTGCTGCGCAAGGACGAGAAACCCAAGGCCGAGATGTTCTTTGTCCGCTATTTCAAGAAGGGCGGGGCGGACCGTCCGCTCACCTTCATATTCAACGGCGGCCCCGGGGCCTCGTCGGTCTACCTGCACATGGGCGCCGTCGGACCGCGCCGCGCCGCGTTCCGGGAGCGGGGCGATCCGCTCCCGCCCCCGCACGCCCTGGTCGACAATCAGGAGACCTGGCTTCGCTTCTCGGATCTGGTTTTCATAGATCCCATCGGGACGGGCTTCAGCCGGATGATCGACGAAGAGAAGAAGGACGAGGCCAAGAAGGCGGAAGACAAGAAAGAAGTCGAATACTGGCAGCTCAAGCGGGATCTCGAGTCGCTCGGCGAGTTCATCCGCAAATTCCTCTCCCGGGTCGGGAGATGGGAGAGCCCGATCTATCTCGCGGGTGAGAGCTACGGCGGCTTCCGCGTCGCGAAGCTGGCGAAGATGCTGCAGGAGCAGTACGGGGTGGGGCTGGCGGGAGCGATCATGCTCTCGCCCGCACTCGAGTTCACGCTGCTTGACGGTTCGGACTACGATGCCCTCATGTGGCTGGATTCCTTCCCGACCATGGCCGCGGCCGCCGCCTGGCACGGCCGGGCCCGCAAGCTGCATGAGGGCGAGGGGCACCGGGCCTACGCCGACCGCGCCGCGCAGTTCGCGCTTACCGAACTGCTGCCCGTCCTGGCCGGCGCCGATCTGGTGGGCGCGGAGCGCAAGAAACGCGTGCTCGATGCCGCCGCGGACTGGATCGGGATTCCCCGCGCCACAATGAACGCGAAGAACGGTCGAGTCAGCATAGACTGGTTCGTGAAAAACCTGCTCCGTGACAAGGGGCTCCATCTGGGACTCTACGACGCAAGCGTGACCGTCCGGGATCCCTACCCCGATCGCGACGAGTGGAGCGGTCCCGATCCGACCCTCCACGTGATCGAGCGGGTCTTCGCCTCGGGGGTGAACAGCCAGATCCGCTCGGGCATCGGGCTGGAGACCGACCGCGACTATGCGACCAGCTCCGACGAAGTGAACGAGGCCTGGAAGGTGGACACCCGGAAGCACGCCCTGGAGAGTCAAGTGGGGGCGACCGACGACCTCCGTTACGGAATGAGCCTCAATCCCGACATGAAAGTCTGCATCAGCCACGGCCTGTTCGACCTCGTGACCCCCTTCTTTGCGAGCGAGCGGATCGCGCGGCTCATGAAGCTGGACGAGGCCAGGAGCGGCAAGCTCACGCTCCGGCACTACGACGGCGGCCACATGTTCTATACCTGGAACGCGAGCCGCATCCGGCTCTTCGAGGACATGCAGGCCTTTTACGGGGCGACGTAAGGCCCCCTGAGGTCGAGGCTCCGCCCCTCGCCTGCGCGCCCGGTACCTGTGTGGGGGTAGCGGAGAAGACCGGAGCCCGGCGCGCCGGGCGAGGACTTCGAAGCGAGGGGGAGCAGCGGCCGGCAGGGTTAGGTTGATGAGGATTGGCCACCCGCGCGAACCACGAACGGCGTGCGGACGACGCGAAAGCGTGGGTCGCGCCGCTCCGCAGCCCGTCGGGCCATCGAGGCGAGGACTGGCGCGACCAGCGTTTTCGCAGGCGGAAACCCGCGAGCTGCCCAGGTGGCTGTGCGCGGGTGGCTGAATCGGCGGGCCGCGCTCCCCCCTTCGGCCTTATTGACACAGGACCCCCCTCCGGGCTACTTTTCTTTCTCCGACCGCCCACAAAGGCGGCGGTCCGTTCACGTCTACAATCGCGTACCATCCATTTCACCGGGCGATGCTGAAGCCTGGTCAGACAAGGGAGTCGAGAGCATACATGCCGACTATCAATCAGCTTATCCGTCTCGGCCGCAGGGCCTCCGCATGGCGGAACAAGGCGCCCGCACTCGAGGAATGTCCGCAGCGGCGCGGCGTCTGCACCCGCGTCATGACTGTCACCCCCAAGAAGCCGAACTCCGCCCTTCGGAAGGTCGCGCGCGTGCGTCTGACGAACGGTATCGAGGTCACCGCCTACATCCCCGGCGTCGGCCATAACCTCCAGGAGCACTCCGTGGTGCTCATCCGCGGAGGCCGCGTCAAGGACCTCCCCGGTGTGCGCTACCACATCATCCGCGGTGCCAAGGATACCCTGGGCGTCGAGGACCGCAAGAAGGGCCGTTCCAAGTACGGCGCCAAGCGGCCGAAGGCCTAAGGAGACTGCAGCATGGGCCGCAAGAAGAAGTCGATCGATCGTGGGCACTTGCCCGATCCGAAGTTCAATTCAGTCATCGTCACCAAGTTCGTCTGCAGGATGATGTGGCAGGGCAAAAAGTCCATCTGCAACCGCATCATGTACGACGCCATGGATATCATGCAGAAAAAGGCGGGCGTGCCCGCCCTCGACGTCTTCAACAAGGCGCTCGAGAACGCGAAGCCCCTCGTCGAGGTCAAGTCCCGACGCGTCGGCGGTGCAACCTACCAGGTTCCCGTGGAGATCCGCGAGACCCGGCGCGAGGCGCTTGCCATGCGCTGGCTCATCTCCGCCGCCCGCTCCCGCTCGGGCAAGGCCATGTGTGACAAGCTCGCCGACGAGCTCCTCGATGCCTTCAACAACACCGGCACGGCCGTCAAGAAGAAGGAAGACACCCACAAGATGGCTGAGGCGAACAAAGCGTTCGCCCACTATAGGTGGTAAAGGCGAACGCTGTGTTCGCCCTAGCGAGGCGCCGAAGGCGCTGAGCGTCGGCTACTGTGAAGCCTTGAAGGCCGGGTTTATCCCGGCCTTCATGCGTCATTGGCCCTAACAGGGCCTTCACGCACTATCGCTGGTAGTCGCTGTTCTGGAGCTTGATGCATGGCCGGCTACGCCGGCCCTGTTTATTCTCTGGGAAGTGCGCGAAGGCATACCAAGCCCTAGCGCCGTCAAG
>DATJQN010000298.1:0-3612 GCA_035505775.1 Rectinemataceae bacterium
CCCGCTCGTCGCCGGCGCAGGCGGTTATCGAAATATATCCTATGGGCGCGTCGAACCAAACGTAGAAGACCTTATCCTCGAAGCCGGCCTTCGGGACGGGGATGCCCCATTTCAGGTCGCGGGTGATCGCGCGCTCCTTGAGGCCGTCACGGATCCACGCCTGTGTCATCTGAATCGCATTGTTGGCCCAGAAGCCGCGAACGCTTGCATCCTTCATCCATTCCTCGAGTTTCGGGCGGATGGCGGGAAGGTCGATGTAGAGGTGGGCCGTACGTCGGGGCCTGGGGGTCGCGCCGCAGGTGGAGCAGACGGGGTTGAGCAACTCCGTGGGCTCGAGCAGCTTGCCGCAGTTCTCGCACTGGTCGCCGCGGGCGGCCTCGTAGCCGCAGACGGGGCAGGTGCCGCGGACATAGCGGTCGGCGAGGAACCGGCCGTCATGCTCGCAGTACAGCTGCTCTATGCTCTGTTCCTTGATGTATCCGGCGGCGTCGAGATCGAGGAAGATGGATTGGGTGATCTCGGTCTGCCGGGCGGTGGAAGTCCGGCCGAACTTGTCGAAGGCGATGCCGAACCAGGAATAGATGTCCCGGTGGATCGCGTGGAAGCGGTCGCAGAGTTCGCGCGGGCTGATGCCCTCTTCCAGCGCCTTGGTCTCGGTGGCCGTACCGTACTCATCAGTGCCGCAGACATACAGCGTCTCGTAGCCGCGAAGGCGACAGAAGCGGGCGAAGACATCGGCCGAGAGCACCTGGATCAGGTTCCCGAGATGAGGGACGTTGTTCACGTAGGGCAGCGCGGAAGTGATGAGCCGTCGTTTCATAGTGAGGAACAATAAAGCCCGTCCGCGACCACTGTCAAGCTTGGGGGTGCCGCACCGGTTCGGGCCGACGGCGTATCAGCCCGTACCGGAGCCGTTCAGAAACTGATGATCGCCTCTATCCCGAGCGTGATGTCGAAGATCAGAAGGCCGGTGCTGCCGTCAAACTGCTGACTCAATCCGCCCTTGGCACTCAGGGTCAGGCGCTCGGGCACTGTCAATTTGGAAACATAGCTCTCACCGAAGGCCCAGCTGAGCGGGGGTGCGGCAGCGTCCGTGATGGTGTTGCTCAGGCTCGCCGTCACCTCGAGCGAGGCACGCAGCGTCGGTATGCGGGTGGCGATATCCTGAAGGTACAGCGAGGCGATCGAAATGCCCTTAGCGCCTGCCGGGGCAGTCTCGGGCTCTGCCTGGTCGGGGGAGGTCGACATGGTTCCTGTCTCCCCGGAAGCGTCGGCGTCCCGACTGACCGCAGCCGCTCGCTCGGGAACAAGGAGCCGGTAGATGCTGAGAAGCCAGCTTCTCCGGATCGTGCGCGTGAGGTCCAGCTGGACATACTCCGACCACTGGCTTTGGGCTGGTTGGGTCGACAGGGAGAAGCGATTCTCCGCAGAAAGGCTGTCGGAGGCGCCTGCGTAGAGCGTCGCGAGGTGCTGCGTCTGGATGCCGATCCGGTCCGTCGACTCGCCGACGTACTTGCTGATCGTCGTCTGGATGGTGACGTAATACTCATCGCTGTCGAAGGGCAGGCCGAGGGGATAGGCCCCTTCACTTCCGAACAGGTTGACCGCGGCGAATTTGGCGGTCGCGTCCCAGACAGCGGCGTCGCTGATGCTTGCGTCGCTGCGCACGAGGAGGCGGCGGAAGGCGAATGACAGGGCCGAAGGCTCGATGAGGTCGTACCAGTTCGAGCCGAAGTCCCTGGAGAGGATCACGCCGGCTTCGGGCGTGTAGGCCGCCGAACTCAGTGGTACCCCGTTCACCGTGGTCTGGGAGGCAAAGCTGGTCGATGCGGAGGCATCCCAGAGCTCCGAGATCGGGGCGTTCCGGTACAGCAGCGGGAGTCCGGAGAAATCGCCCAACGCGAGACTCGCGTCGCCACCCATATCGCCGGCCGATCCGTCGCGCTGGTCGCTCCAGCTTCTCTGGTAATAGGGTGCGACCTTGAGCCGGTTAAAGGACAGGGGGGCCGTCAGCCTGAGCGTCGCGCTGTCCTCATGGAGCCCGGTGCCTGCCGCGGTGAGGGACTGGGGCTGGGCGCTCGTGCCGATCGAGCCCGAGAGAAATTCCGCATCGGGGCTCAGTCTGAGCTTGAGACCGAGTTTCTCCGACCGGAGCTCCGAATCCCCCTCGTAGGAGGGAAGCACATAGGAGAAGCCTGACAGCCAGGCGTTTCCGTATCCGGTTCCGACGCTCACGGCGGGTGGCGAGGCCCGGTTCGATGCGTCCAGTGAACTCACTATCCTTCCGTTCGCAAACCCAATGCTTCCCTTCCAGTCCTGCGCCAGGCTGCCGCTCAGGCTGTCGGAGCCCGGAACCCAGGAGCTCCGCTGAAACAGATTGAGCGCGCTGATCCGGGCAACTCCCAGCGTGACCGTGTCCTCCCGACCAAAGGCCCCAGTGGACGGATCGAAGTCGAACTTGTCGTCCACCTTGACCGGGGATGCAGCTGCCGGGAGGATCAGCTCATGCCCCCCGCTGAAGGCCGGATTCGAGGATTGGCTCGCCGCGCCCCGGGCGTGAAGTCCAAGCCCCAGGGGACCAAGGATGGTGTTCACCGAGCCGCCGCCCGAGATGAAGGAGTCATTGCTGTAGGCTGCGCTGGAATCCGCCTTGAGCGTAATGCCACTCAGGATGGGCATCTTCCCCGAACCCAGCTTGAAACTCGCGTCAGTGTAGCTGAGGCTGCCCTGGAAATTTGCCGCGGCAACGCCGACCGAGTCCTCGAGGATGACTTCGTCGACCCAGAAGGAGTCCGCAGCCACCAATCCGGAGCTGGTGATATGAATGCGCGACCCGCTGGAATAGCTCTGATCCAGGGTGGCCGAGGGTCCGCTTGATGCCTGGATCGGACCGTTCTCCGAGGACTGGTGATAGACCCGCAGGTCGCTCGTGCCGTAGTGCACAAGGATTTTATTCCAACCCATCGAGAGGTCGACGAAGGGTACCGTGGCACTTATGAAGGTATCCGACGACGAGCCATCGTCGATCGACAGAGTGAGCGATGCGCCGTCGAGCCCCGAGTCGGCCTTGTTGACGTAAAACGTCAGCGTCTTGAAGTTCTGATAGGGCGGCAAAGTCTCGACCTTGGAGATGTCGATATCAGTCGATGGATTGGCGACATGCAATGCCAGCTGCGTCGAGCCATCGGCGTGGAGCTGATTCGTGATGGTCGGGAAGGACGTGGACATGGAAGTATCAACAATCTGCTCAAGGGTCCCGGTCCAGCCCACTGCCGGCCTGAAGCCCGTGATGTAGCCAGAGTCCGCCTCCATACCCTCCATGCGGTAGCGTCCCGATGCCTCTTCCTGCGTATAGGTGGCGGCAAGGGCGGCGCCGTGCTGGAAGTCACCGGCAGCCTTCTTTTCTCCCGCGGTGAAGGTGACCGTTCCCGGGTTGGACAGGCCGCCGGTCGCGAAGCTCGAGCCGGGCACCGACCAGCGCAGGCCGAGAGCCGTCCACATGCTCTGCTCCTTCGACGGCGTCCAGATGCCGCCGAGGCCCGCCACAAGGCTTCCGGCGCGGCGCTCGGCCGTCTCCACGAGGTAGCTGACCGTGATTTCCTCGGCGAGGCC
>DATJQN010000299.1:0-16620 GCA_035505775.1 Rectinemataceae bacterium
GCAAAGGTGGTCGTCTCGGCCCTGGCCGACGCCGTCCGCCGGAGCATCGAGAGCGCCGGCTCGGCCCTTCCCCTCGCCGGCGTGGGAGTCTCGGTGCCCGGCCCGCTCGACCGCGCAAAGGGAATCGTTCGCTACACCCCCAATCTCGGCTTCAAGGACTACCACCTCGGCGAGGAGCTGGCCGGGCTGTTCGGCGCCCCGGCCTTCCTGGACAACGACGTCCAGGCCGGAACCTTCGGCGAGCTCAGGGCGGGGGCACTTCGGGGCAAGCGCAACGCCGTCGGCGTCTTCCTGGGAACGGGCATCGGTGGAGGCCTCATAATCGAGGGCAAGCTGTTCCGTGGGGCGTCCGGCTCCGCCGGCGAAGTCGGCCACATGATTCTCCACGAGGGCGGCGCCCTCTGCGGCTGCGGCAACTACGGCTGCCTCGAGGCGCTCGCCTCGAGGACCGCGATGGCCAAGGATGCGGTCGCCCTCGCCGCAGCCGGGAAGGCCCCCGGAATGCTGGAAGCCGCCGGAACCGACATCAGGAAGTATCGGAGCTCCGCCTTCGAGGAGTCGCTCGATGCGGGCGACAAGTACGTGAAGAAGGCGGTCGACCGGGCGGCCTTCTGGCTCGGAGTCGGCCTGGCCAATCTGGTCCACGTGCTCAACCCCGAGGCCATCGTGCTCGGTGGCGGCGTGGTGAGCCGCTTTGGCGGCAAGTTCAGGGACAAGGCGGTCGAGTCGATGAACGCCCACCTGATGCCCGGTCTGGCCGGCACCACGGAGATCCTCCTCTCCGAGCTCGGCGACCTCGCCGTGCCGACGGGAGCCGCCTACATTGCGGCGGAGGGCGTCGAGCCATGAAGACGGATGAGGCTCCCGGCGGGGCCCGACAGGAGCGGAGCAGGTGCGTCGCCGTCATCGAAATCGGCTCGACCGGCATCCGGCTGGCGGTGGCCGAGGTGGACGGCGAGGGGGGCTTCCGCGTCGTGGATCGGGCCGGCAAGCCCAGCAGAGTGGGACGGGACGTCTTCACCTCGGGCTACATCAGCCGCGAGGCCATGCGCGAGAGCATCGCGGTGCTGTCCGGCTTCCGCGAACTCCTCAGGTCCTACGGCCTCGTTCCCAAGGATGCGCGCGTCATCGGCACGAGCGCCCTCCGGGAGGCGGCCAATCGCGACACCTTCGTCGATCGGGTCTCGCTGCAGACGGGATTCCGCATCAGCGTCATCGAGGACATCGAGGAGAACCACCTCATGTACCTCGGCGTGCAGCACGCGCTCCAGGACGACCGCGCCCTCCTGACCAGGTACAACGCGATGATCATCGAGGTCGGCGGCGGCTCGACGGAGATCATGCTCCTCAAGCGGGGGCGCATGGCCGGCGCCCACTCCCTCCACATCGGCACGGTGCGGGTCGACGAGCAGGTGCGCGGCGCCGGCTCCTCCCCCGCCTATCTGCGCCAGTTCCTCGAGGACAATGTCAGGACGGCCTGCGACAATCTGAACGCGGAGCTCCCGCTCGAGTCGGTGAAAACCTTCATCGTCATCGGCTCCGACGCCCGGCTCGCCGCGGCCCGGGTCGGCAGCGAGCCCAGCGAGGGCTATTCCGTCGTCGGGCGCGAGGCCTTCGGCGCTTTCGCCGAGGAGGTGTCGAGGCTCTCCCCCGAGGAATGCGTGGCCAAGCTCAGAGTCTCCTGGTCGGAGGCCGAGGGCATCGGCCCGGGTCTGGCGCTGGAGAGCCTCTTCCTCGAGAGGACGGGGGCGGAAACCATAATCGTGCCCAACGTCTCGATCCGAGAGGGCGTCCTGCTGTCCACGGCGCGCGGCCTGGATGCGGATCTCGCCACCGAAATGCACCGCCAGGTCGTGGCGAGCGCGGCCGCCCTCGGCCGCAAGTTCCGCTACGATGTGGATCACGCCCGGCAGGTCGCCGACCTCGCGCTTCGCATCTTCGACGCGCTGCTGCGGGAGCACGGTCTCGGCCCCCACGAGCGGCTCCTGCTCGAGACCGCCTCGCTGCTGCACGACATCGGGACTTTCATCCGCAGCTCGGGGCACCATCGGCACAGCGAATACATCGTGGCAAATTCGGAGATTTTCGGGTTGAACCGCAGCGATCTCACGATCGTTTCTAACGTTGTACGATACCATCGGAAGTCGCCGCCCTCGAGCGCCCATGTGAACTTCATCGCCCTGCCCCGTGAGGACCGCATCGTGGTCATGAAACTCGGCGCGATACTGCGGGTCGCGGACGCCCTCGATCGCGGCCATGACCAGCGGATGCGGGATCTGAAGGTTGAGCACCGGGACGACCGCCTCATCCTCCGCTGCGAGAGCGGGGGGGACTTCTCACTCGAGCGGCTTTCGCTGGAGGAAAAGGGCGACATGTTCGAAGATGTCTTCGGGATGGAGCCCGTGCTCATGTGACCGATGGCAGGTCGCATGGATCTGGAGGAACGATGCCCCTTGAACGATACCTCAACAGAGAGCTCTCCTGGCTCGAATTCAACGCGCGGGTCCTGGACGAGGCGCTCGAACGCTCGACGCCCCTGCTCGAACGCCTCAAGTTCCTCTCGATCGTCGCTTCCAATTTCGACGAGTATTTCATGGTCCGCGTGGCCGCCGTCAAGGCACTCATCAGGGCGGGCGAGACCGCGCTGGATCCCTCGGGGCTGGGCCCTTCCGAGCTGCTCACCCTCATCTCGCGGCGCTGCCACGGCATCCTGGAGCGCCAGTACGCCTGCCTGGCCGAGCTTCTGCCCGCGCTCGAACGCGAAGGCCTCGCAATCGTCCCGCCCGGTGGCTGGACACCGTCGGAACGTCGCTGGCTCGAGAGTTTCTTCAACGACCGCGTGCTCCCCCTGCTGACCCCGCTTCGCGTCGAGGACGAGGCCGTCGAGGCGGAGTTCCCCTCCACCGGCAACCTCCGGCTCCACGCGGCCTTCCTCGTGGACGAGGACGGCAAGGAGACCGGCGGCGAGACGCCCCGGCGGGGCAAGGTCGCCGTGGTCCAGGTACCTCCGAACATCGACCGCTTCGTGCGGATGCCCGCCCAGGGGTCGTCCCTGCGCTACGCTCTGGTGGACGAGATAGTCGCCGCCTTCGGCCACCGGCTCTTCCCCGGCTGGAAGATTCGCGAGGTCCTCCTGTTCAAGGTCACGAGAGACGCCGACTTCGGCGTCGACGAGGAGCGCGACGAGGACTTCATCGCCGCGATGGAAGAGGTGCTCGCCGGCCGGCAGAACTCCTTTGCGGTCAGACTCAGCTATTCGGGGGAGTCCCCGACCCTCGCCGAGCGGCTGCGGCTGATGCTGCGTCTCGATGAGGAGGATCTGTACGCCCTGCCCGGCCCCGTGGACCTGCGCGGCTTCCTCGAACTGGCAAGCTCGGACTTCCTGCCGGCCGAGGTCTCGGCGCGGCTCCGGGACGAGCCCTGGCCCTCCGTGCACAGCCTCGACGCCATCGAGGGAACATCCATATGGACCGAGATCGCCAAGCGCGATCTCCTCCTCCATCTGCCCTACGAATCCTTCGATCCGGTGGTCCGCTTCCTCGACGAGGCCGCCGACGATCCCTCGGTCCTCGCGATCAAGATGACGCTCTACAGGACCTCGGGCAACTCGCCGGTGGTGAGGGCCTTGACCAGGGCGGCGCGCAACGGCAAGCAGGTCGCGGTCCTCGTCGAGCTCAAGGCCCGCTTCGACGAGGAAAAGAACATCGCCTGGGCGAGCAGACTCGAGCAGGCCGGAGCCATCGTCATCTACGGCATCGCGAGGCTGAAGGTCCATGCCAAGGCCGCCCTCGTGCTGCGCCGCGAGGACGACGGCTCGATTCGCAGGTACCTCCATCTCTCCACCGGCAACTACAACGACCGCACAGCCCGGCTCTACGCCGACATCTCCATGTTCACCGCGGACGAGGATCTCTGCCGCGAGGCTTCCGTGTTCTTCAACATGATCACGGGCTACTCGGCGGTGCAGGAGCTGCGCAAGCTGGCCGTGGCCCCATTCGACCTGAAATCCCGGCTTATCTCCATGATCGAGCGGGAAGCCCAAAGATCGACCGCCGAGTCTCCCGGCCTGATCATGGCCAAGATCAACGCGCTGGCCGACACGGACGTCATCGACGCGCTCTATGCGGCGAGCGCCGCCGGGGTGCGGATCCAGCTGAATGTGCGGGGAATCTGCACCCTCATTCCCGGGGTCCCGGGAATGTCGGAGAACATCAGCGTCGTCAGTGTCGTCGGTCGCTATCTGGAGCATGCCCGTATCATCTTCTTCCGGAACGGCGGGGCCGAGGAGTTCTATCTCTCGAGCGCGGACTGGTTGGCCCGGAATCTCGAACGCCGGATCGAGCTGATGTTCCCGGTCCTGAACGAGGAGCTCAGAGGCAGGGTCCGCGAGATTCTGTCGGCATATTTCCAGGACAACTCCAAGTCCCATCGGATGAACCCGGACGGCTCCTGGACGCGGCTTCATCCCACGCCGGGAGAAAAAGCCTTCTCCGCCCAGGCTGCCTTCTACGCCGCGGTCAAGCGGAGGAAGGCTCTCGACGAGGCTCCGCTCGAGGATCTGCAGGTGCGCCGGCGCCCGAGCGTCTAGGCGGCTTGCAGAGATCCTTCCGGACTCTCGGACCGCCATCCCTGCACGGCATTGGCGGCCCATGCCACGAAGGCCGGACCGGGCGCAATGCGGGCGCAATGCGGACGCAACCATTTCCCCGCGGCATGGGTCCAATGTTCATCATGGAGACGCAAAAGATCCATCGTCGCGACTACAAACTCAGATACTACGAGATGAACGACTTCGCCGAGGCCACGCCCGTCACTGTGCTCAACCTCCTCGAGGAAACCGCCTTTTCCCATTGTGAAGAGTCGGGTTGGGACATCTATCGACTGGTATCCGAGGGCTTCGGCTGGATCCTCCTCCGCGGCGGAATCGAGATGCACCGTTACCCCTCGTACCGCGAGGCCTTTGCCATAGAGAGCTGGTGCTCGGGCACGAGGAACTTCTACGGAACCAGGGAATACCGGATCTACGGCCAGGGCGGAGAGCAGCTCGGCTTTGCCCGCTCCCTGTGGCTGTTTTACAGTCTCGAGCGCCGGCGTCCGGTCGCCGTCCTCCCGGAGATCGTGGAGGCATGGCGACCCGGAGGCGGACCGGCCGGTCAGATGGAGCTGGAGGCGGTCGAGGGGCCGAGCTCCGGGGAAATAGACGGCGCCAGAACCTTCGAAGTCCGTCTCTCCGACATCGACACGAATGGCCATGTCAACAACGTGAACTACCTTGCCTGGGCCCTCGAGTCGGTTTCGGCCGATCGGCGATCCACCGCGATGCTGCACCGCCTGCGCGGTCAGTTCAAGCACGAAGTGGCCTACGGTTCCCTTGTCCGCGCAGCGCTGCGTGAGGACGGCGAGCATTGCCTCCACGGCGCCTACGCCACGCGTCCGGGGGAAAGCGAGAGCTACCTCGCAGCGGCGGCGGAATCGATCTGGAAACCGCGGGCCGCCCTCTCCAAGAGCGGCTCCGGCGCCGCCGCCTGATCCCGGGCCTGCCGGTCGCAGGGGGCAGTACCGATGCCCCGCGGCGGGACCGTGCCGGCGACCACACAGGACCTTGCCGGTCCGACGGATCCTGCATACCTTGAGCTTCAGGGGCGCCGGCGCGGTCAGGGGCCCAAGCCTCCGACGGTGCGACGGAGCCGCCCGCAACAGCGAATAGTGGAGGAACGCCTCAATGAAGAAGGCTGTCGTCCTTCTGGCAGAAGGATTCGAGGAAGTGGAAGCCCTCACGCCCGTGGATTATCTGCGCAGGGCGGGGGTCGAGGTGAAGACGATCGGTGTCACGGGTGAGCTCGTCAGGGGCGGCCACGGCATCACGGTGGCGCCGGATGCCGGGCTTTCCGAACTTGCCGGGGAGTTCGACTGCGTGGTCGTACCCGGCGGCGGCAGGGGAGCCGACGAGCTCGCGGCCAGCACGGCGGCCACCGCGTTCATCAAGCGGCAGTTCACCGCGGGAAAGCTCGTGGCCGCCATCTGCGCGGCCCCCGCCGTCGTGCTACACGAGGCCTGCGGCATTTTGAAGGGGAGACGATTCACCGGCTTCCCGGGCACCGAGTCCCGGGTGACGGGAGCGCATTTCAGCGCCGAGCGCGTGGTGGTGGACGGGAATCTGATCACGTCGAGGTCGGCCGGCTGCGCGGGCGAGTTCTCCCGGGCGATCGTGGAGGCTCTGGTCGGGGCCGATGCGGCCAGGGAGCTCGCCGAACGAGTCCTGCTCTAGCCGTGGGCCCCGCTCGGCAGCCCGGACCCTAGGTCAGGAAGCCGGTGCGGCGGAGCCCTCCGCGGCAGCCCCTGCCTCCGGAGTCTCGCCCGCCGCGGGCTTCGGCTCGACCAGGGCATCAGGGCAGGGAATCCTGAGGGTCTCGATGGACCTCGCCCTGCCGTCGTCCCCGATCTCAATGAGACAGCCCTGCAGTTCCAGCCCATCGGTGCCGTCGCGGGACCAGGCGGGTATCCCGCTCATGAACTCCCTGATCCGAACCGCCGGATCGAGCCCACCCACCGACTGGATGCTGCCGGTCCTCCCCGCGTCGGTTATGTAGGCCGTGCCCTTGGGCAGGATGCAGGCATCGGCTGTCATGGCCTTTGTATGGGAGCCCACCACCGCCGAGACGAGTCCGTCGAGGTGATAGGCCATCGTTCGCTTCTCGGCGGTCGTCGCCGCATGGAAGTCCAGCAGCACGGCCGGACATTCCTCGCGCAGCTTCCGCGCCAGATCGAGGGCGGCCTGAAAGGGATTGGCGAGATGCACGCGGGGGAAGCCCGCCTGCCCGAGCAGCTGCACCACCGCGACCCGCCCCGAGGCCACCGTGAAGACCTTGTAGCCCCTGCCTGGATTGCCGTAGGGATAGTTCGCGGGGCGGATGATGTAGGGCGCATGGGGGAGCTGCTCGACAATGTCGCGTTTGTAGTAGACGCACTCCCCGGTCGTGATGGCCTCGAGCCCGAGCTTGCGGAGGTACACGGCGTGCTGCTTGCCGAGGCCGGCGCCGCCCGTGGCCGAATCGGCGTTGCCGATGACGAAATCGGCGCGATACTCCCGCCTCACGCGCGGCAGGAGGCGCTTGACGGTGAAGACCCCCGCCTTGCCGACTATCTCCGCCACGTACAGGACTCTGATGCTCACCAGACGACTGTAGCGGATTGAGGCGGGAGGGACAAGGCTGGCGCTGACGGTCGGGCGGGCGCCCATTGTGGGCCCCGCCTCGGTCACGGGAAGCGCGCGCAGCCGACCCGCGCCACCAGGGGACCGGTGCTCCCTGCCGGAGTGTCCGGCTCAGTTGTCGTCGGTGCTGAACAGGGCCTGCTCCCGCGAATCCGCGACATCTGCCGCGAACTCGAGCATCATCTGGAATGCGGCGTTCGAGATTTCCACCGGGGCCTTTATGGTGTAGAAGAGAAGATAGGTGCCGTCGTCCTGTTTCTCGAGCGCCCAGTCGCCGATCTTGTTGCCGGCACTCTCGTTCATGAGATCGATGAGGACGTCCGCCGTGGGGGCGGTATCGAAGCTGCCGGCGATCGACCAGATCTCGCGGATCTCGATGTCGTTGTAGGTTTCGGTCGACGACATGATGAACACTTCCTGGCTCCGCCCCTTGCCTTGGTTGTAGGTGACGACGAAATTGCCGCTGTCGTTGACCTTGTACTTGAGTCCCAGGTCGCTGAGCACTGCCGCCACGCGACTGTCGGACTTGGCCTTGGTCTGGGCGCTTGCAGGGAGAGCCACGGCTCCCAGCAGCAGAACCAGCGCGAAGCACTGAACGATACTCCTCTTCATGACTCCCTCCTGGATAAGCAAAATAGTATGCCACGAAGACCGCACTGCAACAGGCACCGGGGAAAAAAACTTCACTGATTGTCGTAGGTCTGCAGCTCGTCGTGGACGAACTCGAGCGCGACACCGGCGGCCGCAAACATCTCCTCGCTCTCGGCCCCGGCGTGATATCGGCGCTCTGCAACCACGCGGACAATGCCGCAATTGATGATCATCATGGCGCAGGCCCTGCAGGGAGTCATCCTGCAGTAGAGCGTCGCGCCGTCTATGCCGACCCCCCGCTTGGCGGCCTGGCAGATGGCATTCTGCTCTGCGTGGACGGTCCTCACGCAGTGCTGGGTGACGGAGCCGTCCTCATGGACCGTCTTTTTCATCTGGTGGCCGACCTCGTCGCAGTGGGGAAGGCCGGCAGGCGCTCCAACATAACCCGTGGCAAGAAGCTGATTCCCCCGGGAAATGACGCATCCCGAGCGACCCCGGTCGCAGGTGGCCCGCTTGGCAATCGCAGTGCAAACTTCCATGAAGTACTCGTCCCAGCTCGGTCGGCGATACTCGCCCTCGGCCATGTTCCTTCCTCCTTTCCGGAATCCGAGTATAGCCCCCGCTTCACGCCCATGCCATTGCCCTTCTGCGGCCTTTCGGTCTAGGCTCCTCCGAACAACCCGACTGGAGGTTTCATGCGCATCAAGGCTTTCAAGCCGCTTTCCGCCGCGGCCTTCGCGCTCATCGCGGCCACGCTCATTTCCTGCCAACAGGCACCGAACCTGCCCGACGGCCTCTATGCCCGGCTCGACACGGACAAGGGCCAGGTCATGGTCAAGCTGGAGTTCGAAAAGGCCCCGCTCACGGTCGGCAACTTCGTCGGCCTGGCGGAAGGCAGTCTCGCCGCGACCAAGGGCAAGCACTTCTATGACGGTCTCATCTTCCACCGCGTCGATCCGGGCTTCGTCGTGCAGGGCGGCGACCCGCAGGGCGACGGAACGGGAGGACCCGGCTACGAGTTCCCCGACGAAATCGTCAGCGACCTGGGCTATGACAGCCCCGGCGTTCTCGGCATGGCCAACGCCGGCCCCGACACCAACGGTTCGCAGTTCTTCATAACGCTCAAGGAGGCGCCCTTCCTCAACGGCCACTACTCGGTGTTCGGCAAGGTCGTGAGCGGCATGGACGTCGTCCAGAAGCTCGCCAAGGGAGACAAGCTCTCCAAGGTCGAGATCTTCCGCATCGGCGCAGGCGCCAAGGCCTTCAAGAGCGATCAGGCCGCCTTCGACGATCGCCTGGCCTCCGCGGTCGACGCCGCCAAGAAGCGGGCCGAGGCCGACCGGGCCACGGCGCTGGCGACGATCGCCAAGCTGTGGCCCGACCTCGTGAAGGACCAGGATGGGATCTTCCAGAAGGTGGTCAAGCAGGGCTCGGGAGCGATCCCGGCCAAGGGCCAGAAGGTCTCGGTCAACTACAAGGGTAGCTTCCTGGACGGCACCGTCTTCGACCAGTCCTCCCTCCACGGCGGCCCCTTCCAGTTCACGGTGGGGACGGGTCAGATCATCCAGGGTTGGGACAAGGTGGTCTCGACGATGAAGAAGGGCGAGAAGCGCTTCGTCGTCCTCCCGCCCGAGATGGCCTACGGCTCGCAGGGTGCCGGCGGGGTCATTCCACCGAACGCCTTCCTCGCCTTCGAGATCGAGCTGATCGACATCCAGCCCTGATGCGGCGAGGCCGGCGGAGCCGTTTCGGCTTCGTCGGCCTCGGGTGCCTCACTCGCCGCTTTCGGGTCGCACGTGCCAGCGTCCCTCCGCGTAGGCGAAGCGGGCCGCGCTCATGTCCAAGAGCCTGCCGTCCTCGCCCGCGACCTTCACCGAGCCCGCGAGCGCATTCACCTCGATCACCCGGAACTGCGTGCCGTCGAAGGAGAAACGCGCGCCCTCGTTGGGCAGCTCGCGCCGGGCGTCCCGATAGAAACCGTACTCGTAGGCCAGACAGCAGAGCAGGCGGCCGCAGGGACCGGAGATCTTCATCGAGTTGAGCGACAGATTCTGGTCCTTGGCCATCTTTATCGAGACAGGCGTCAGCTTGTCGGTCACCCCGTGACAGCACAGGACGCGCCCGCAGACTCCGCAGCCTCCCGTGACCCGCGCCTCGTCCCGCACGCCGATCTGGCGGAGCTCGATACGCATCTTGAACACCGAGACGAGGTCCTTGACGAGCTCGCGAAAATCGACGCGGGACTCGGCGCTGAAGTAGAACAGGACCTTGGGCTCCTCGAGCAGATAGTGGGCGGAGACAAGCTTCATCGGGAGATTCCTCACCGCGATCTTCTGCTTGCACAGCTCGAAGGCCTTCCGTTCCCGTTCCTGGTTGGCTTCCGCCTTTTTGAGGTCCTCCTCTGTGGCGATACGCTCTATTTTGACGAGGTCCTCCGCCCCGATCGAGCCAGGGTCCATGACAAGGCCCTGGAGCTCGCAGATGTCTTTCCCGTACCGCGTCGGGGCGACGACCATGGTGTGGGGCGGAATCCCGCCCGCCCCACGCGTGGTCTCGGATGGAGGCGTCGCCTCTGGCATCGCCTCTGGCATCGCCTCTGGCATCGCCTCTGGCGTTGCCTCAGGCGTTGTCTCCAGCGGGGCGCCTGCCCCTGCCTCCGGAGTCCCACCGCCCCAATCGGCGATACCGGCTGCAGCCGCTTCCGGAGGCGTTGCCTCTGGCATTGCCTCTGGCGGCGTCATCTGCGCGCCCGGGTCTGCCGCAGTCGCGGCAGCATTCGCCAATTGGGCAGAAGCCCCACTCTCTGCCGCCTGTTGCGTGGTGCCCGGGGCTCCCGGCTGCGAAGCGGGCTGCCCTCCCGCCTCCGCGGGGAAGTAGGCGAAAAAGGTCTCGTTCGAATGGATCGCCCGTATGCGATAGAGGGGGCGCGGCAGGTCGCGCATGGCTGCAGCATGCCTCGCGGTCCTGGCGTCGGTCCGGTGATCGTCCTCCAGATGACGCAGCTCCTCTTCGGATTGAGCGATATGTTCATCGTGATAATCGGCCATGAAAACTCCTTGCAAAGTCGGCGGGGAAGAGTGTCTTGATACTCCGGCCCGACTTCATCGGAGAAGATCGACGAGCATTCCGTTGATCTCGTCCACCCTCCGCAATATTTCCAGTCTGTCCCGCTGATTCTTCAGTATTTCCGCGGCGAGCTTTTCCAGCGAGTCGTCGATCACGTTGATCCGGAAATACACCCGCTTGTCCAGTTTCCTCCGCGATTCCTTCCGTTCCACGGAGTAGGAATTCTCCACGATGTAATGAATGAAATCCCGCACGGCCCTCTTGTAGGACTGCACGAGCTCGACCGTCGGATTTTCCTTGAGCCGGTCCCCCGCCTCGTGCACCTGGTCCATGAGCCGTTCCAGATCGGCGTTGGAGAAGGGCTCCCCCGCCAGCGAGCCGGTGCCGGACTCCGGCCGGGTCTCGTCCACTGCTCGGCCCAGCATGGACCGGAACAGTCCCTTCCCCTTCTCGGTCCTGCGCTCCTCCTCTTTTCTCCTCGGGAGCAGGGGCGGCGTGAAGGGATTGATACCGTCGGGGAACTCGATCGGGGGCATCGCTAGGCGCCGGCCCGCCGTCCGCGGCCGCCGGCGAGGACGGCAGCCTCTTTGCGGGGCGATGCAAAGCCGTGCGCCCGGAAGGGCCCCAGGAAGCGTCGCGCCGCACCATGCCCCTGTACGAAGACGCGCAGATCCTCCTCGGCGCTGCCGGGCTTTCCGGTTACGACGAGATCGCCGTGGATGACCGTTCCGTCCTCCGCCTCGAACCGGGGGGCGAAGACATTGCCCACGACGACGCCCCCGGAGAGGATGCGCAGCCACTCCGACACGTAGACGTCGCCCTTGACCACCCCGCCGATTATCGCGGATCGGGCCCTGATGCTGGCTTCGACGCGACCCGAGGAGCCCACGACGATCTTGCCGGTGGCGCGGATGGAACCTCGGACGTCGCCGTCGATGCGCAGGAGACCGTCGATGTCGATGTCTCCGTCCACGGCCGAGCCGCTTCCAATTATCGAATTGACAAGGGAATCGCGAAGATCGGGCATAGTACCTTTCCGGTCACTGATCCGTTCCCGGAGCGAGCGCGGTGGCGCTGGCTCGAATGTTCAGGAACTTGAGCGGATCGATGACGCTGGTGCCGAGGTGGACTTCGTAGTGGCAGTGCGGCCCCGTGGTGAGACCCGTGTTGCCGATCGTGCCGATGATCTGCCCCTGCTGCACCTTCTGTCCCTTGTAGACGCGGAAAGACTGCATGTGGGCGTACCGGGTATAGAAGCCGTGGTTATGCTGGATGATGACGTTGTTGCCGAAGCCGCCGTCGTATCCGACGAACACGACTTTGCCATCGGCCGTGGCCACGATGGGGTCCCCGGTATGGAAGGTCGAGATGTCGATCCCGGTATGGATGTACCATTGTCCGGTGAAGGGGTTCTCGTTCTGACCGAAATACATGGAGATATGGCCGATGCCCCCCTTGATCGGCCAGATATTCGGGATCTCGGTGAGCACCGTGCTTTGATTCTGAAGCAGGGAACCGAGCTGGTTCACCGGATCGACGGACTTGTTCAGATAGTCGGTTATCTTTTTCAGGTCGCCGATTTCGCGGACTCCGCCCGTTCCGCTCTCCTCCGTCTCGAAAAAGGATGCCAGGTCCCCCTGCTGGACGGGAGAGTCCGGAGCGGAAGGCGTGGCACCGATGCGTGTAAGCGTGCCCGAAAGCGCAGTCTGGAAGCGCTTGGCAGCGGTGACCAGCCTGCTTGTCTGGTCCCTGATGGCGTCGAGATCGGATTGCGTGGTCTTGAGATCCTCCGACCTGTTCTGAAGCCGGTGCGCCGTGTCGCTGAAGCGTGCCGCCGAGAATACGAACACGATCAGGGCGAGGCCGGCGGCGCACAGTATGCCCACGAGGCTGAATACGCTGAATTGGAGATTTAGGATTTTCTTTTCAGAATGGGGTATCAGCATCACGGTAAGCTTCTGCTTACCGGCAACGCGCACACGGGCCAGGAAGGCTTTGAAGGAAGCAAACGCCGAGCGTATCCGGGCGGAGAGGCGTGAGTAGGCGGCGCTTTCCATCTTTTTGTATTTTTTGAGCGTGGACACCACGGTCTCCTTGTCCTGACAGGAGTTAGGAAGACTCCGCCTTCGATGATACTCTAACACTACTACTATCGGCCTGTCAAAGGGGATTCGAAAGCGGGTGACTCGCACGGCAGGCTCTCCGAATACCGTCCCGGTCCGCGGCCGCACACCGTCAGCCGTTTGGAATCTGCCCTCGACCTACATTATACTGGGCGGGATGGGCATGAAAGAGATCAAGCACAAGAACGACTCGCCCCTGTCCTTGATCAACGGCGGCGAACTCAGCCTCACCTTCATTGGCTCAGGGAGCGCATTCTCCAAGAGATTCTTCCAGAACAATCTTCTCATCGTCAAAGGCGATACTCACGTACTGGTAGACTGCGGCACCCGCACGCCCGAGGCCCTCACCCGGCTCGGACTCTCGGTAACCACCGTGCGCAACTACCTGATCACCCATACGCATGCCGACCACATCGGCGGTCTCGAGGAGGTCATGCTCGTCAACCGCTACGGTCCCCGTCAGAAGCCGACGATGATCGTGACCGAGCGGCTGCGGAAGATACTCTGGTCGATGTCCCTCCGGGGAGGATCGGCGTACAACGAGGAGCACGATGGGCGGTATCTGGAGATGGAGGACTTCTGGAACTTCATCACGCCGATCCCGCTGCGCCCTGCCGCGCGCCAGCTTTGCGAAACCAGGATCGGCGATATCCGCATCAAGCTTTTTAGGACCATGCACATTCCCGACTCGGCCCGGGACTGGCGCTCCTCTTTTCCGAGCTATGGACTGATCATCGACGATCGCGTCCTCTTCACGAGCGACACGCGCTACGATCCGCAGATGGTCGAGCGCTTCGAGGAGGAGCACCGCTTCGAGGCCATCTTCCACGACTGCCAGATGTTCACCGGAGGCGTTCATGCCTCCATCGAGGAACTGGCCGGCCTGCCGGAGCCTATCCGCGCCAAGACCCGGCTCATGCACTACGGCGACAACGTGGACGCTTTCTCCGGGAGAATCACGGAGCTCGGTTTTGCCGGGCTCGCGGGGCAGTGGACGAGCTACGTGTTCGACGGGACCGCCGCGCGGGGAAGCCACCGGCGCTGAGGACCCCCGCTTGCCCCGACCGGGCTCGAATCGGTATCTTACCTCACACACCCTGACAATACCGTTCATCGGGAGATTGCACATGGCCCAACATCATTTCAGGACAGAAGTATCGAGGCTCCTCGAACTCATCACCCATTCCCTCTACTCCCACAAGGAAATCTTCCTCCGCGAGCTCGTGTCCAACGCCTCGGACGCCCTCGACAAGCTGCGCTATCTCACCGTCTCCGATGAAGCCTACAAGGGCGTCAGCTTCGAGCCCGCGATCAGGGTCATCCTCGACCGCACGGCCAAGACCATCGTCGTGGAGGACAACGGGATAGGCATGGACGAGAAGGAGCTCGAGGACAACCTCGGAACCATCGCCCGCTCCGGCACGCGCCGCTTCCTGGAAAAGCTTCCGGAGGGGGACCGGAAAACCTCCAACCTCATCGGGCAGTTCGGCGTGGGCTTCTACTCGGCCTTCATGGTCGCCCAGACCATAGAGGTGACCAGTCTCAAGGCCGGTACGGACAAGGCCTTCGTCTGGAAGAGCGACGGCAAGGGCGAGTACTCGATCGAAGCCGCGCAACGCAGCTCGCAGGGCACCGAGGTGCGGATCCACCTGAACGCGGAAGGCGAGGAGTATCTTTCCCGCTGGACCACGCAGTCCGTGCTCAAGAAATACTCCAACCATATCGCCTATCCGATCACGCTCGTGTCGGAGGAGACGGAATACGACGACAAGGGCGCCAAGAAGGAGCCCGTCCGCAAGGAAGAAGTGGTCAACTCGGCGAGTGCGCTCTGGCGCAGGCCCAAGGCCGAGCTCAAGACCGAGGACTACGTCGAGTTCTACAAGTCCTTCGCTGTCGGCTTCGGAGCCGAGGACGACGAGCCCCTGCACTGGATCCACACCCATGCGGAGGGCACGATCGAATACACGACGCTCTTCTTCATACCCTCGAAAGCGCCTTTCGACCTCTACCGCGCCGACTACAAGAGCGGGGTCAAGCTGTACGTGAAGCGGGTCTTCATCACGGACGACGAAAAGGAGCTCCTTCCCGTCTATCTCCGTTTCGTGCGCGGCGTCATAGACTCGGAGGACCTGCCGCTCAATGTGAGCCGGGAGATACTCCAGCAGAACCGCGTGATGACCAACATCCGCCAGGCCAGCGTCAAGAAGATCCTCGGGGAGCTGGCCGATCTGGCCGCCGCGAACCCGGACAAATACGCCACCTTCATCGGCGAGTTCAACCGTCCCCTCAAGGAAGGCCTCTACTCGGACTTCGCAAACCGCGACGCCCTTCTCGGCCTCGTGCGCTGGAAGACGACCAGCGAGACCGCTGGCCCCAAGGGCTGGACCAGCTTCGCCGACTACAAGAGCCGCATGAAGGAAGGGCAGAAGGCCATCTACTACATCGCCGGCGGTGAGGAGGAGCGGCTGCGCAAATCGCCGCTTCTCGAGATGTATCGCAAGCAGGGCATCGAGGTGCTCGTCTGCGGGGACGAGATCGACGAGCTCGTCCTGTCGGGACTGGGTCCCTACGAGGGCCTGGAACTCAAGAGCGTCAACCGGGCCGGCTCCGAGTCGGAGCTCGGCGAGGAATCCAAGACGGACGCGGGTATCGACGTGGCCTCGGCGGCCGCGGTGGAGAAGGCCAAGAAGGCCCTCGGCGAGGCCGTCAAGGATGTCAGACTCTCGAAGCGGCTTTCCGAAAGCCCCGCCTGCGTCGTCGTGGATTCCGACGATCCGAGCCTCCAGCTGCGCGAGCTGATGAAGCAGCTCGGCGGCGGGCAGCTCCCCGACGTCAAGCCCATCCTCGAGCTGAACGGCTCGCACGTTATCGTGAAGCGTCTGGCCGAAGCGGAGAGCGCCGAGGCCGAGGACCTTGCCAAGGTCCTCCTCGGTCAGGCCCTGCTCATGGAGGGGGCGCCGCTCGCGGATCCCGCGGACTTCGCCGCACGCCTCAATCGCCTGCTGGCCTGAGGGAAGGGATCGGGGCGCCGGCCTGCCCGTCCTGACCCAGAAGGTCTACTTCCTCCTAAGCAGCACGACGGTCAGGTCGTCCACCGGCTGAATCGACCCGGTGTGATAGCGCCATTCGTCCATGATGTAGTTCAGCATATCGGCCGCGGCGCCCTCCGGCGCCCGGCCGTATGCTGTAAGCATGCCCTCGATTCCGAAGGCATTCCCGTTCTCGTCCCGGGCCTCGAGGAGGCAGTCGGTGTAGACGAGCATGCTGTCGCCCGAGTTGATCTGGAACTTCACCGCGCGGTAGGGCGACTCGATTCCCTCGCGGCCGAGAGGCGGCCCCTTGTATTCGTCCTCCGCCTTCGGCTTCAGGAGATTGGCCTTGGCCTGCCCCGCCCTGCGATATGCCAGCTCCGTATGTCCGGCGTTCGCATACTCGACCGTAGACTCCCGCATGCGCAGCAGGGCGCAGGTAAGGTAATTCTCCACTGAAGAGAGTTCCTCGGAGAGCTCGTTGTCCACCTGCTCGAGGATGCGTCCGAGTGAACGGTTGGAGAGCCCGGAAAAGTTTCGCCACAGGAGAGACTTGGCCAACAGGGTGATCAGGCCGGATGCGATGCCGTGTCCGGAG
>DATJQN010000300.1:0-2447 GCA_035505775.1 Rectinemataceae bacterium
GCCGGGCTCGGTAAAGTAGAGGACATTGAAATCGCTGCCGAACATCGTCCGCTCCCTGACGTTCGGCAGATCCTGGAATCGAGCCACGAAGCGTTCAAGGGATGCCTGGTGCGTATAGCAGGAGAGGTCGGCATAGGCGCCCGGGAAATCATGCATGAGGTCCACGATTGAGCGGCCCCAGGCGTCGCTCATCGCGGCGTCCATCCCCCTGTCGCCGAAGTGAGCGAAGTTGATCCTGATACCCGGGTGCCGCTCGAAGATCGGCCTGAAGCTCGCCGGGTCTCCATATTCGGCGAAGCTTGTCAGGAAATCAGGGAATCCCCCATAGCTGCAGTGCGTCGTTATGGGAATCCCGTTTCGCGCGCAGTGGGAATACAGGGGATCGAGCTCGGGCCGCAGCGGATGGCAGCCAAGACGCGGGTAGAGCTTCACGCCGTAGAAGGGCCCTCCCGGCCCCACGTGCCCGCTGGTGATGACCCAGTCGACCGCGCCTTCGCGTCGAGCATCCACCGCGAAGAAGGGATAGACCCCCGATTTCCGTCCGCCCAGGGCGGACAAGGCGCCGAATTGGCGAGCGAAACCTGCCGAGCTCCGGAAGGTCGGCGTGTCCGGCCATGCCGGCCGCGCGGGGGAGCCCAGCACGCGCTCGGTGACGCCCGCCAGCAGTTTCTCAATCCTCCCCCTCGTCAGGTTGGTGGTATCGCTCTCCGTGGCCATGCTATCCCGTCTCTTGCGAAGGGCTCGGGCCATTCTCTTGCGCAGTGCGCGAACACGCAGGTCGCGAGCATCCCAGCGAGGATCGCGGACCGGGGGTCGCCGTTCGCCCGAGGCCGGCTTGCTCGCCCCCGGCTCCGCAAGGGAAGGGGCAAACAGAAAGTAGATGTCCATCATGAGCGGAACGAGACCGATCCGGTCGACATTCCAGATCCGCGACGCGTTCTGCCGGAGCTCTCTCACGTGCGCGGATTCCGATCCAATCGCCGCGAACCCGATCTCGAGAATCCACGCCAGAAAGTGCTCCGCCGCGTCCAGGGGACTTCTCACCTCGAAATCAGGCCTGACGGCGATGGTATCCTCGATCATCTGCTCGGAAGGCAACGGGTATTCGCCCCGGATCATGTCCCACAGGATCTGGGTGATCTCGAGCAGGAGGTACTCGAGGTTGAAGACGTGGCAGTGCGCGTCAAATACCGGCACGCCACTGACGATCGGGACCGTGCTTCGCCGGCCGGACGAGAGACCGTCAGCCACCTACGCGTGGGCGCGCTTCTGACCCGGCCTAAACGAGCGAATCCTTATGCCCAGGGCGATCAGGAAGACGCCGAACACGACTGCGTAGGCTCCCAACAGCCACACCAGGCCCAGGATTCCCGCGCCGGGGAAGATCATCAGGAGCACGGCGAACGCGATCGAGGCGATGCCGGTCAGGATCCAGAACACTTCCCCTTGAATCTCCTTGCGGAAGCGGAGGGCTGCGACGATCTCCAGGATACCCGTCGCCAGGCTCCAGGCCGCGATGTAGAAGAGAAGACCGATTTCGGTCACGCGGGGCGCTAAAAAGGTTATGACCCCGATGCCGATGCCCAGAAGCCCCTCGAACAACAGCAACCAACGGTCGTCACGGGCTTTCCAACTTCCGATGGCCTTGACCACGAGGAAGATTCCGTCCACGAGGGCGTAAGCGCCAAACACGATGACAAGGGCCGTGAGCGTAATGGTCGGCCAGACGAAAACCAGGACGCCGAGCGCAATGGCGAGGATCCCTCTCACGATGAAGGCCCACCAGAAATGACTGAGCTCTTCCAGCATACAACCCTTCCTTTCCGGGAAGCCATCGCCCAGGTGCGGCCGCGGCGGTACTTGGAAGAGCGGTCACCGCGCCGAATGCGAGAGCGACGCTTGCCCCAGAGATGACTCGAACAGCCGACCTACGGTTTAGGAAGACGACGGCGCGTCGTTCCCGTCCGAGTCTGGTTGCAACTCACTGCCAGCTACTATAGGTCCCTGCAAGGACCTGCGTCAATCCGGGTTTTCAGCAGCGCTATTCTCTTTGCCGCAGCTTGGCGGGCAGCGGCGAGTCCGAACTTGCACGCTGAAAATGCCGAGAGGAGCCCTCATTGTTCGAAGGGCTCGATGCCACCAACCGGGCCAGCTCCGGCGTAAAGAAGGTCATGCCCGGGCCGGGCTCGAGCACCGTCATCCCTGCGCTGACCCGCGGCGAGAGGATCGCTCTCGGATCGTGCGGCAGTCGCCTCAGGGGACTCGCGGGTTCCGAACCCTGCTGGATTGCCCGTGACCAGCGCAGACTGGCCGGCTGCGAGCAAAAGCTGCTTCCGGGCATCGTCTGTGGACGCGGTGAACTGCGCTCCGAGCGTTGCGCGGAGGCAGCATCGGCGCGCCCTTCCGCTGACTCGCTTGGCGGATAGCGGTGGCCATCTCGTGCTAGT
>DATJQN010000301.1:0-20311 GCA_035505775.1 Rectinemataceae bacterium
CGCAGTCGACTCGTTCAAGGCCGCCTCGGACGCCAACGACGCACTGCAGGCCGACCTCAACGCCAAGGATTACGGCAAGGCGAAGACCGACGCCAAGACCCTGCTCGATGCGGCCAACAAGGCCAAGACCGACGTGGATGCCGGCAAGGCCGCCATGAAGACCGCCGTCGACGGCATCGTCGCCGCCATCAATCTCGATGTGCCGGCGGTGCAGAAGGAAATCGCCCTCGCCACCAAGGCAGGCAAGAAGTCGAAGGTGGACGTGAAGCCGCTCAAGACCCTCATCGCCGACACGCAGAAGGCGATCGCGGACGTCAAGGCTGCCGAGGACGCCGGAAACATCGCCGACGCTGACAGCAAGGCCACCGCCGCCCAGACGACCCTCGAGAATGCCAAGAAGCAGCTCGAGGACGCCGGCTACAAGGCCTGAGCCGGACTTCGCTCTGCTCTGACGGAGGGGCGTCGCGCCGCGAGGCGTGGCGCCCCCTTTTTGTCGGTCGGCTACGTCGCCGACGGAGCGGACCGGAGCGACTTCAGGATGAAAGACACGAACAGCAGGGCGAGGAGAGAGAAGGGAATCAGCGTGAAGAAGGCGGGCAGAATTCCGCCCACCGCTCCGCTCAATCCGGTAATGACGTTGGCGCCAAGGGCGTATTCGCCCACATTCGAGAAGGACATGAAGGTGCAGAACATGAAACCTTCGATCGAGGCGGGGCAGAGCCGCATCGCAATCGTGAAGACAATCACGTTCCCCAGTCCGTAGCCGATCCCCGAGAGAAACTGGCAGAGGAAGATCACGGTCGCCGAAGAGCCGAACCGTCCCACGAAGAGCCAGGGGATCATAAGCAGCCAGTAGAGGACGGTCGTCCAGACGTAGAAGGACAGGGAGTAGGTGCGCGTGCTCATGAGTCTGCCGAAGACGAATGAGCCTATGGCCGCGCCTCCGAAGAGCGCAAAGTTGAGGAAGCCGTAGAGGTGCAGGAGGGCGGGATCCCGTCCCCAGCCGAGGTCGGTGAGGATGTACATCTGCGCAACACCCGGGATGGCAGTCACGGCTGTCAGGCTCAACATGAAGAGAATGCCCATCCAGGGGCGCGAACTTCCGAAGGCTTCCTTGAGCACGGTCCCGAGGGGCATGAGAGTGCGCAGATCCCGTCGGGTTACCGTCGGCTCCCGGAAGAAGAAGGCGCTCAAGGTCTGGACCAGGGCGGAGATCGCCATGAGAAGGACGGTCGTGGTCCAGCCGATCCTCGGTCCGATCAGGGGGATGAGCACCGATCCGGCCGCAAAGCCCACCATGCGGGTGGCGCTGTGCACACCCTGGAAGCTTCCCTGCTGCTCGTCCGGCGTGATGTCCACGGCGAGTCCGTCCATCGTCCCATCGACGAACATCCAGGCGACCATGACCCCCGCGAGCGAGACGATCCAGATGAAATCGTAGCGGTCGTGGAAGGCCATCAGGGCGAAGGCGGGGAGGTAGATCAGCAGTCCCAGGAAAATGTAGGGCTTGCGCCTTCCCTTTGTACCGACCGGCACGCGATCGCTGAGCAGGCCGGAAAACATCTTGAGGAAGGTCGGCAGTGCGATGAGCGTTTTGATGAGCGTCTGGGTGGCCACCGGGACCGCCCACTCGGACATCCTGATCGTGCCATAGGTCATGATGCCGGCCAGATAGAAACCCTGGAACAGGTAGAAAACGCCGATCACCCAGAAGTAGTAATTCCGAAATCCGCGGCGTTTGGACTCGAGGCTGAGCGACTCGATCATCGACTGCATGGGATCCTCCCCTGTATTTTCAATTGCGCATATTCGGAAGAGAGTATATTGTCCATTCATGCACAGCGATAGATATGCCCACTTTCTGGAACGCTACCCCGCATATGCACAGACCGAGTCGATAGACGCTCTCCGCGCCTCCGACTACGGCAACCTGGACGCCTGTGGTCAGGTCTATCTCGACTACACCGGGGGCGGTCTCTTCGGCCTGTCCCAGGCGAGGAAACACTTCGAGATACTTTCGACCTGCATCTACGGGAATCCCCATTCGAGCAATCCCTCGTCCATGGCGGCGACCCAGCTCGTGGAGAGCGCACGGCGCTATGTCCTGGAGTACTTCAAGGCCTCGCCCGAGGAATACCTCGTCATCTTCACGCAGAATGCCTCGGGAGCTCTGAAACTCGTCGGGGAGTCCTACCCCTTCGGTCCCGGGGCCCGCTACCTGCTCACCTTCGACAATCACAATTCGGTTAACGGCATCCGCGAGTTCGCGCGGGCAAAAGGCGCCTCAGTCACCTATCTGCCGGTCGAATTGCCCGATCTTCGCATCTCCACGGAGAAACTGGCCGAGGAACTGGCGGCGGGACCCGGGGCCCCGGCCAAGCTCTTCGCCTATCCCGCCCAGTCCAATTTTTCCTCGGTGCAGCATCCGCTTTCATGGATCGAGCTGGCGCACGAACAGGGCTGGGACGTCCTTGTGGACGCCGCCGCATTCGCCCCGACCAACGAGCTCGATCTGTCCCGATGGAAGCCGGACTTCGTGCCGCTCTCCTTCTATAAAATGTTCGGCTATCCCACCGGCATCGGCGCGCTGATCGCCCGCCGCGACAAGCTGGCCGCGCTCAGGCGTCCCTGGTTCGCCGGCGGCACGATCACGGTGGCCTCCGTCCAGGGGGACAAGTACTACCTCTCCGACGGTGCGGCCGCCTTCGAGGACGGCACGGTGGACTACCTGGGCATCCCGGCCGTCGAGATCGGCCTCAGGCACCTCAGGGGCATCGATGTGAAGACCGTGCACGAGCGCGTCATGCAGCTCTCAGGCTGGCTCCTCGACAATCTCCGCGACATGCGTCACTCCACCGGGGTCAATCTCGTGAAGATCTACGGCCCCGTGGACACCAGGGAGCGGGGCGGCGCGATCACCGTCAACTTCTACGACGCCCAGGGGAGGGCCATCGACCACCGGGCGATCGAGGCCGAGGCCAATACCCACGGCATCTCCCTGCGCACGGGCTGCTTCTGCAATCCGGGGGCCGGGGAGATCGCGCTGGGCATCTCGCGCGAGGAACTCGCGACCTGCTTCACCGGTCCCGGCCACGACAAGCGCCTGAGCATCGACGACTTCCGGAGCTGCATTACGTCCAAGTCCACCGGAGCGGTGCGGATATCGGTCGGCCTCGTGAGCAACTTCAAGGACGTGGAGACCTTTCTCGGCTTCGCGAAAGGTTTCATCGATCGCTGAGGGCCGGGATCCCAGGGTCGTCCGGGCCACCGGGCGCTTTGAAAATCCCGGTTCCGCAGAGTAGACTTCAGGGCAATGTACCGCACTGCAGCGATCGCCGGCGCGCGCCGCGCCAGATGCCGGAGCAGGGTGACGGCTCCGATGTTCGTCATGGTCCTGGCGCTGGCCGGATTCGGACTGGGCGCACAGAGCCCCGTCGAGGTGTCGGCGCTCAAGGGTTCGCTCGATCTGACGCCTCGCCTCGAGATCATGCGGGACCCATCCGCCGCGCTCACCATCGACGAGGTCCAGTCGGCGGGGGCCGGCTTCCATCCTCCCGCGGCGGACAAGGTGAACTTCGGCTATACGCCGGACGCGCTCTGGGCACGCTTCAGCCTCCGCAACGACTCCGCGCAGCCCGTGCGGGTCTTTCTCGAATACGCATACCCGCCCATCCAGAATGCCACGTTCTACAGTCCCGAGGACGGCGGGCCCTGGCAGTCGAAGACCCTCGGCGACACCGTTCCCTTTTCCCGGCGCGAGGTCCGGAACCGCAGTCCGGTCTTTCCCATCCTCCTGCCTGCGGGGGCCGAGCGCAGCTACTATCTTCGCGCCGTCACGACGGGCTCGCTCGAGATGCCTCTCGTCCTCTGGGAGCCGGGCGCCTTCTATGAGTCGGACCACGCGCGGCAGATGCTCTATGGACTCCTCTTCGGGCTCATGCTCATCATGGGTTTTTCCAATCTTTCGATTTTCGTCTTCACGCGCGACTTCACCTATATCGCCTATCTCGTGTTTATAGTGGGGATGAGCTACTTTGTCGCGACCATCCGGGGCCTCAGCTTCGAATATCTCTTCCCCGAGGCCCCCTTCATGGCCAACATCTCCATGCCCCTCAGCATCGGCTTCGCCGATTTCGGGGGGGCGCTCTTCACGATCTCCTTCCTGGACAGCAAGCGCACGCTCCCGGGCTGGAACCTGGCGCTCCGCATCTTCCTGGTGGCCACAGCGCTCGTCATGCTGCTCAGTCCCCTCGTCGAATACAGCCGACTCGTGCCGGTCGCGGGCGGTCTCACCATAGCCCTGGCCATCCTGTTCCTGCTGGCGGGCATCGCGGGCCTGCGCCGGCACAACCGGGCGGCACGCTTCTACACCGCCGCATGGATCGCCCTCATCCTCGGAGTGATCGTCACGGCCCTGCGGGCCTTTGGCGCGATCGGGATTTCCTTCGTATCCGAGTACGGTCTGGAGATCGGGGCCGCCACCGAGGTGGTCCTGCTCTCCATCTCCCTCGCTGACAAGCTGAGCATCGCGCAGAAAGAGAAGGTCGAGGCCCAACGCCGCGCCCTCGAGGAGCACAAGGCCCTCGCGGACTCCTTCTCGCGCTTCGTGCCCCAGGAGTTCCTCCGCTTCCTGGGCAAGCAGAGCGTGGCGGAGATCGCGCTCGGAGACCAGACGCTGCGCGACATGACCATCCTCTTCTCCGACATCCGCTCCTTCACCACGCTTTCGGAGAGCATGAGTCCGGAGGAGAACTTCCGCTTCATCAACTCCTATCTCTCGCGGATCGGGCCCCTCGTGAGGCATTCGGGCGGCTTCATCGACAAGTACATCGGCGACGCGATCATGGCGCTCTTTCCCGAGCGGCCGGAGCGGGCGATCGAGTCCGCCCTGTCCATGCAGCGGGCCCTCGTCGTATACAACGGACACCGGCACAAGTCGGGCTTCCTCCCGATCAGGGTCGGCATCGGGATGCATCACGGCACCCTGAGTCTCGGGACGATAGGCGAAACCAACCGCATGGACACGACCGTGATCTCGGATGCCGTGAACATCGCCTCCCGGCTGGAAAACCTTACCAAGCGCTACGGAGCGCAGATCATCGTGAGCGCCGCCCTGCTCGGCCACCTGGCTGAATCCGGTCCCATAGCCTCGCGCTACCTCGATCGCGTCCGGGTGAAGGGTAAGCGGCATTTCATCGACATACACGAGATCCTCGAGAGCCTCGACGACGAGACGCGGGAAGCGCGCAAGTCGAATGAGGAAGTCCTGAAGCGCTCCAGCGAGCAGATGCGGCGCCGGGACTGGCGGGCTGCCCTCGACGAGCTCGGAGCGGCCCGGGGCGGCGAGTTCGACCCGGCCATCGACGTCTACCAGTCGCGCTGTATGCGCATGCTGGGTCAGGAAACCTGAGGTGCGGTTTCCGCGCAGCGTTTCCGGGGAGCAGGACCCCTACCAGGCGCTCCGCCGCCACCTCGACAGGCTTCCGGTAGGATTTCCCGCGACCCTCTCGGGCGTCGAGATCCGCATCCTGAAGGCGCTCTTCGAACCGGAGGAGGCCCGCGCAGCGCTCGGCCTCTCGTGGCGCTTTCGCACGAGCGAGGAGGCGCTGGCCGCCCTCGGGGAGGCGGGCGTGCCCTGCTCGGACTACGAGGAGCCCGGGTTGCTCGACGATCTGTACCGCCGCATGGCCCGGAAGGGCTCGATACTCTGGCGTCAGAGCGAGGGGCGCTACGCCCTTCTTCCCTTCGTCGTGGGCATGTACGAACTCCAGCTGAAGCGGCTCACCAAGGAATTCGTCGAGGACACCAACCGCTATTTCGTCGAGGGCTATGGCCTCGAGTACATCAGCACGGGAGAGGCGCAGACCCGAGTCATACCGATCCAGGAATCCCTGCGGCCGGGGAACAGGATCGCCAGCTACGAGGAGTTCAGATGGCTTATCGAGGGGGCGGGTGACCGTATCGCGGTGATCGACTGCGTGTGCCGCAGGGCCGCCGACCTTCTGGGAAAGCCCTGCAAGGCCACCGACCGCCGCGAGCTCTGCATGGTCTTCCGCGACTACGCCGACACCATGCTCCGCGAGGGCTGGGGACGCAGGCTGAGCCGCGACGAGGCCCTGGCCCTGGTCGAGGAGGATCTCGAAGAAGGGCTCGTCCTCAGACCCTCCAACGAGGAGGAGCCCCAGTTCCTCTGCGCCTGCTGCGGTGACTGCTGCGGTCTCATCTCGATCGCCAAGGCCCTGCCCCGACCCGCGGATTATGTCGCTTCCAACTGGAGGGCGAGGGTCGATGGGAGGACCTGCATCGGCTGCGGCCTCTGCGCTCGGCGCTGCCCGATGGAAGCCATCGAAATCGCCAAGGGGGACTCGGGCGCCGTCAAGGCCAGCGTCATGGAACATCGCTGCATCGGCTGCGGCGTCTGCGCGCCCCGCTGCCCGACCGGGGCGATCGCCCTCGAGCCGCGGGAAGCCATGCGGACCCCGCCTCCGACGACCGAGGCCCTGCTCGAGGCCCTGCGGAACACGCGGCCCGGCAGGTTCCGCAGACTCGCCCGCGGCGCCCGCGCGATACTCGGCATCAGGAAGGTCGACCGGCCCGGCGCTCCAGGACCTCTCTGAGAAAGCCGAGCCATGCCTCCATGCCCTCGCCCGTCCGCGCCGACAGGGCAAAGATCGACGCCCCCGGGTTGAGGAATTTCACCCGTCGCTCGAATTCCTCGAGGTCGAATTCCTGGACCGACGAAAAATCCCGCTTGGTCACCAGCACCACATCCGCCGCCCGGAACATGACCGGATACTTCAGGGGCTTGTCGTCCCCTTCCGGAAGCGAGAGAAGGGCGAGGTTGAGCCGCGAACCGATGTCCACCTCGGCGGTACAGATCAGGTTGCCCACGTTCTCGACGAACACGAGATCGTAGGGGGCCGCCGAGTCGGGGGCGGCGGGCGGCGGCGCGTGCGGGGATCCGTCCGCCGGCTCGGCGGCGCCGAGGCCGCGGAACCCGAGCGCGGCAAAGCCTTCGGCGGTCATCGAGGCGTCGAGATGGCAGAAGCCGCCGGTGTGGAGCTGGACCGCGTCGTAACCCGCAGAGCGGATCAGGTCCGCGTCCACGGAGGAGTCGAGATCCGCCTCGATGACCGCCGCCCGATGGCCGCCCCCCAGCCGGGCGATCGTCGCGAGGATGAGCGTGGTCTTGCCGGAGCCCGGTGAGCCCATGACGTTGACCGCGACACAGCCGGCCTTTTCAAGGACGGCGCGGAGGCCCGCCGCGCTTGCGGCGTTGTCAGCGAGGATCGATTCCCGTACCTCGATGGTCCGCGTCTTCCCCATCACTCGACCTCGATGCTTTCCAGGCGCCAGTCCAGGCCGGCGACGAGGCTGCAGTTCCCCGAACCGCACTGGGGACAGGTTATGCGACCGAGCGGTGCCGCCGGCGCGGGAAATTCCGCGGCGCATTCCAGGCAGCGGACCCGTGCGGCCTCGCTCGTGATGAGCAGCCGGGCGCCCTCGAGGAGGGTGCCCGCCGACAGCTTCCTGAAATAGCGTTCGACCCACAGGGGCACGACATCGCAGAGGGAGCCGACGCTGAGCCGGACGGCCAGGACCCGCCGCGCGGTCTCCCGCCTGGCGTGGCTCTCAGCGATGTCGACGATGCGCTTCACCATGGGAAGCTCGTGCATGGGCCTTCTCCTTCCCCGAGCCTGGACGCCCGGCCCTCGTCCTGTCAAGGCAGTGCCGACCGCCGGCGCCAGCTCTGACCGCCGGCGCCAGCTCGAGTTGGCGGCGCCCGCCCGGGCCGGTGGCGCCCGCCCGGGCCGGCGGCTTGACGGAGCCGCCGCGTCTCGGGAGTATCGAGGCGGAGCGCGGCCGGCCTGCCGCCGCGTCGGAAGGGGAGCGCATGCAGGATCGTTCGCGCGAGCAGAGAATCGGCATTGTCGGAGCGGGGGCGGCCGGGCTGTCGCTTGCCTGCTACCTTGCGGACGCCGGCTATCGACGGATCACCATCCTGGAACGGGATTCGCAGCCCGGCGGAAAGTGCCGCAGCTGGCGCTCGGGAGGCAGGGCCTGGGAGCTCGGCGCCATTCTGGCCACCACCGACTACGAGGCCACGCTCGACATGATGGCGCGGGCCGGGGTCCGGCCCTGGCGCGCGCCCGCGAAGCGGCGGGCCGTGGACGACTCCTTTGTCGATCAGGGGATCTACCCCTCGGAACGCCTCTTCCCCGGCTGGATCGGGCTCGGCGAGCTCGGCCCCGCCCTCTGGCAGATCCTCAAGTACCATGCCCTGGCCCGGAAATGGCCCGCGGTGTTCTCGCCGCGGAACGACGATCTGCCCCCCGAGCTCAGCTTGAGCTTTGCCGAATGGGCCGAGCGCTACCGCATGGGCACACTCGCCAAGCTCTATGCCCTGCCCTTCACCTCCTTCGGCTACGGTTACTACGACGAAGTTCCGGCCGCCTACGTGCTCAAGTACTTCGAGCCGGGCATCACGCGCTCTCTGGTGCTGCAGGGCAAGTTCTTCTCCTGGGAGGAGGGCGTGCAGTCGGTCTGGGAACGGATCGCCCGGTCCTTCGATGTGCGCTATGGGACCAGGCCGGTGCGCGTGCGGCGGAGGAATGTGATCGCACTTCGCTGCGAAGACGGGAGCGAACTCGAGTTCGACCGCCTGATACTCACCTCGCCCCTCGACGAGAGCCTCTCCTATCTCGATGCCGACGCGGAGGAGACCGAGCTGTTTGGGCGCATCCGCCACACTGACTATCGCGTCTTCCTCTGCCACGTGCGGGACATGCGGATCGAGTCGGGCTTCGCCCCCTGCCGCTTCGGCTGCGAGGGCACGGGCCGCCCCATGATCTGGGACCGTCGCCATGCGGACTCGGATCTTCACACCTTCTATGTCTTGGGAAGCGGGCAGGAGAGCGACGCGGAGATCGAGGAGGCCATAGCGGCCGATGTGCGTCTGCTGGGCGGAACCTTCACGGGCACCGAGACCTCGGTCCGCTGGAAGTACTTCCCCCATGTGGGAAGCGAGGACCTCGCAGGCGGCTACTACCGGCGCCTCGAAGCGCTGCAGGGCAGACAGTCCACCTATTACGCGGGCGAGCTGCTCGCTTTTTCCACCATCGAGCGGAGCGTCCGCTACTCCCGGGATCTCGTGGAGCGCTTCTTCGCCTGATCCGCGCTAGAGGGCCGTCTTCACGTAGGGGAGCTTCCCGATGGCCTCGTAGGTCGAGTACATCTGCTCCCGGCTCTCCATGGTGACGCGGCTGCCCATCCTGCCGTACTTCGAACCGGGGGCGGCGATTCCCTGGATCAGGGTGCACCGCACGCCGAGCGACGCATAGATGCGCTCGAGATCTTCGACGATCGTCGCGCCCTGCGAGAGTATATAGATGATGCGCAGATCGAAGGTGACGGGGTAGTCGAGGACCGCCTCGCTGAAGGCGGTCTTCTCCGGCTCCCCCGCGCTGCCGTCGGGCTGTTTGCTGCTTTCCATGGATTCATGATGCCACGGAGGCCCGGTCTTGGTCGAGGCATGGGGCGGGCGCGGTGTTCAGGTGCCCAGGTCGATCTCGATCCGGTGCTCGCTTCCCGCGGGAAAGCAGGGCAGGAGGACGGATCTGGCCCCCGAGGCCCCGTTTTTTTTCAGCTCGACCGGCCTGCCATCGATGTGCACCGAACGTATGCCGGTGCAGACTCCCGCCTCGTTGCGGACCTCGATCCGGTAGATCGCCCGCCGGTAGCGCCGCGTCGCGCTGTAGCCCTTCCAGCCGCGCGGAATGCAGGGCTCGAGCCGCAGGCCGCGGTAGTCGGGCTTGATGCCGAGGATGCCCTGGCTGAGCGCGACAAAGGACCACGCCGCCGTGCCCGTGAGCCAGGAGTTCTTGGCTTCGCCGAAGCGGGCGGAGTCGCGCCCGGCTATCATCTGCGCGTAGACGTATGGCTCGGCACGATACGTGTCGATCTCCGCCTGCTTGGCGCTCGGGCAGATGGAGAGGTAGTACTCCATGGCCCGGTCGCCCTCTCCGAGGAGACACCAGGCGAGCTGGATCCAGGTGTTGTTGTGGCAGAAGATGCCGGCATTTTCCTTGAAGCCGGGCGGATAGCTCGACACTTCGCCCAGCTCGACCCGGTAGGTCGAGTAGGCCGGCTGCTGGAGGATCACGCCGTGCCTGGTATAGAGTTCGCGGTGCACGCTTTCCAGCGCTGTACGCGCCCGTCCCTGCGGGTCCGTACCGCCCGGCGCTTCGGAGCCCGGCTGCCGGTTCGCGGCGTCAGCCTCTCCGCCTCCCGCCCCTCCCAGCACGCACCAGCCCTGGCTCTCTATGAAGATCTTGCCCTCGTCGCAGAGGCCGGAACCGACGGGATTGCCTTTGGCGTCGTAGGCGCGCCGGTACCATAGGCCGTCCCAACCCGGGCCTTCGACGGCGTCCAGCATCTCCGCATAGGCCGCACGGACGCGCGTGGCCTCATCCCCTCGGTCCATGAAGTCATAGAGCCCGGCGAGTTCGCGGGCGGCGTACAGGAAGAGTCCGGCTATCATGACCGACTCGGCAGTGGAGCCCCTGACGTCTCCGGCAGTCTGGAAGCTCTCGTTCGGCTCGGTCGAGAAGCAGTTGAGGTTCAGGCAGTCGTTCCAGTCCGCGTGACCTATCAGGGGAAGTCCGTGCGGACCGCGCTTGCTCATCGTGTAGGCCAGGGAGGTTTCCAGGTGGTGGAGCAGCGATTCCTTCGGCCCGCCTTCGGCATAGGTGAGGTCGGCATAGCCGCAGCCTTCGTCGAGGATGGACAGATCGCCCGTCTCCCGGATGTAGGCGCAGGTGGCGAGGACGAGCCAGAGATGATCATCGTAGAAGTCCCCGCCCACCTCGGCGTTGCCCTTCTTGGTGAGCGGCTGGTACTGGTGGTAGCAGGTGCCGTCCGAGAGCTGGGTCGCGGCTATGTCGAGGAGCCGCTCGCGAGCCCGCTCGGGAATCATGTGCACGAAGCCGAGGAGGTCCTGATTCGAGTCCCGGAAGCCCATGCCGCGGCCGATGCCGGTCTCGAACATGGACGTCGAGCGCGAAAGGTTGAAGGTCGCCATGCACTGGTACTGGTTCCAGGTGTTGAGCATCCGCTCCGCGTGCTCGTTCGGGATTCGGGCCTGGAAGGCGCCGAGCAGGCCCTCCCAGAACGAGGCGAGCTCCCCGAATGCCGCGTCCATCGCTGTGGGCTCTGCAAAGCGTTGCAGAACGGCGCGTCCGGCTTCCTTGTTCACCGTCCGGGGAGCTTCGAACTTGGGACCTTCGACCTGCTCGACATAGGCCAGGACGAAGCCGAAAACCTCCTCCTGTCCGGGAGCGAGATCGAGGTCGACCTCGTGCGCCCCGATCGGATTCCAGCCTGCGGCCATGGAGCCGGTGCAGGCGCCGGAGAAGGGGACCGCAGCCTCGTGCAGCCCCTCGTGGACTCCCACGAAAGCATCGCGGTCGGTGTCGAATCCGGCGACGGGTCGTGTGCAGGCGAACATCGTGTAATGGTTGCGCCGCTCCCGGTACTCGGTCGTGTGATAGATGGCGGAGCCCTCCACCTCGACCTCCCCGATGGACCAGGTCCGCTGAAAATTGCTCATGTCGTTGAGCGCCTCGTAGAAGCAGAACTCCTGGTACGAGAAGAGGCGGGGGCGCTTCCGCACGCCCGACTTGTTCAGCACGCGTACTCTCCAGAGCTCTGCGCGCTCGGCGGGAGGCACGAAAAAGAGGAGCTCGATCTCCAGTCCCTCCTTCTCGCCCAGAATGCGTGTATAGCCGAGCCCATGCCGGCACTCGTAACGGTCGAGGGGAGCCTTGACCGGCTTCCAGCCCGGGTTCCAGACGCTTCCGCCGTCGTTGACGTACAGATAGCGACCGCCCAGATCGTAGGGTACGTTGTTGTAGCGGTAGCGCGTCAGGCGTCGCAGCCGTGAGTCCTTCCAGAAGCTGTAGCCGCCGGCGGTGTTCGTGCACAGGCCGAACAAGTCGTCCTGGCCCAGATAGTTGAGCCAGGGCAGGGGTGTGTCGGGCCGGGTTATCACGAATTCGCGCTTTTCGTCGTCAAAGTAGCCGTATTTCATAGGCACACTGTATGATCGTTGGTTGAGTGCGTCAAGCAACCAAACGAATCGGTTTCTCCCTCCAAATCGATGCTATACTACCGCGATGGACTGCCCCGAGGAACCCGCCGACATCCTGGCGGGAATCACCGAACCGGAACAGAGGACGGCAGCGGCAGCCGAATGGCTTTTCACCGAGTTTCGGCGCTGTCCCGCGGTGGCCCGGCGCTTGATCGAAGTCCAGCTGCCCGAGGCCGAGCGCTCGGGGGATGTGCGGGGGGCCACCTGGCTTCGGTTCTATGCGGGATGGCTCCGCCTCGACGACGACGATTACGAAACCGCCCGCAGCATGTTCGAGTCCGTACGTGCCGGTTTCGAGGCCCTCGGAGATACTGTCGGACTCTGCCGGACCTACAACGCCCTCGGCGCGGCGCAGGTGAGCGTGGGAGCCTACGATCTCAGCCTCGACTACTATCGGCGCTGCCTGGAAACGGCGGAGGAGCTGGGGCGCACGGATCTCGCCGGCGGCGCCCTCGTCAATATCGCCGACTGCCTCTGGGAACTCGAGGAATACGAAGAAGCCCGTGAGGCAATCGAGCGCTCCTACCGGGAGTTCACCCTGTCGCCTCACAACGAGCCTCTGCGCGACATCGTCGCCGGGAAAACCTACCGCGCCCTCGGACTGGGCAGGGAAGCCGAGGAACACCTCCGGGCCGCGATCACGGGCTCGCAGGGCGTCTCGATGCAGGTTGTGGACGCCCGCCGCGTGCTCGCAGAACTCTACCTCGACCAGCAGCGTCTGGACGATGCCGAGTCTGCCATTGAAGGCTGCGTGGAGCTGGCTGAGGCCAAGGGGGATCGGCTGCCGGAGGCCTCCTGCCGGATCGTCCGGGCGCGCCTGGCCCTGGCGCGGGGAAGGCCGGGGGCGCTCGAAGACGCCGAGAGCGCCCTGCGCACCGCCCGGGAGATCGGGGCGCGCAGGCTCGAGGCCGACGCCCAGCGCATCCATGCCGAGACGCACCGGGCTGCGGGAGACTACGCCGCGGCGCTCGAGGCCTTCGAACTGCACCATCAGCTCAAGGAGTCCCTGAAGAACGAACGGACCCGGCTGCTCATCCGCAGTCTGCGCGAGGAGCAGTCGCGGCGCGAGGCCGGCCTCTACCGCGCCCAGCTTGAGCGCATCTCGACGCTCAGCGAAATCGGGAAAGGCGTCACCTCCAGCCTCGACCTCGAAATGATCGCCGAGGCGCTGCGCGCCGGAATCCGACGGCTCATGACAGTGTCGAGCATCGTCCTCGATGCTATCGGCGACCCGCCCGAGAGTCGGGTGCTCGAGACCATCCCGGCTGTGAAGGGGGCACCGACCGACGGAACCGCGATAGTCGGGGCGGCGGGTGGCGGCTGCAGCGAAACCCCCTGCCCCCCGCCCGAGCTGGACCCGTTCAGGCGACGAGCGCTCGAAACCCGGGCGGAGATCCACATCCGGGATGCCCTGGAGGAGTGGCCGGATTGGGCAGGTATCCGGGACGCGGCTCCGGGCGGCGCCCCGGGTCTGGCTCCGGGCGCCGCCCCGGGCGGGACATGGCGCAGCCTCGTCCAGCTGCCCCTGCTTGTCGGCGATCGCGTGGTAGGCCTCCTGGGACTGCGCAGCGAGATTCCCGGCGCCTTCGGGCCCGAGCAGATCGAGGCGCTGCGGATCATCGGCTCCTATGCGGCCATCGCGATCGAGAACCATGGATTGTTCCGCAAGGTCCAGGAGCTCGCGTCGCAGGATCCGCTGACCGGACTGCGCAACAGACGAAGCATCATGTCCGCGCTCGGGGACGAGTATCGTCAGTTCAGGCGATACGGCAGGCCGGTCGCCGTCGTCATGCTGGACGCCGACCGGTTCAAGTCAGTCAACGACCGCCACGGGCACGATGCCGGAGATGCCGCCCTCGTCTACCTGGCCGCCGTCCTGCGGCGAGAGGCGCGCAGCAGCGACCTGATCGGGAGGTACGGCGGCGAGGAGTTCCTGCTGGTCCTCCCCGACTCGACCCTCGACGGTGCCCTCGTCTGCGCCGAGCGGTTCCGATCGGCCCTCGCCGACTCGCCGCTGCAGCTGCCCGACGGCCGCGGTCTGAAGCTGACTGCGAGCTTCGGCGTTTCCCTGTTCCGCTCCGAGGACGAGGGTCCGGAGGCGGCACTCGGTCGGGCCGACCGCGCGCTCTACAGGGCCAAGAGCGAGGGCAGGAACAGGGTGAGTGCCGAGGGCTGAGCCCGCCGGTCGGCGGGGCAGGGTGGCGCGCGGTCTTTGTTTACGAGCCGCGGGACTTCGGCTACACTGGCTTCCGCCCGGCAGATCCGGCGCGCCTGTGCGCCTGCGAGTCCGCGGTTGCCCGCGTCTGTGGCGCCGCGTGGCCGCAGACGCGGGCTGGACGGTGTGGCGGTCCTGCCGGCCGCCGCCGCCAAAAGAAACTCAAGGAGCTTTCATGATCGATTCCCGACTCAAGAAACTCGCCACGCTTCTCGTGACCTATTCGATCGAGGTCAGGCGGGGAGAGAAAGTCCTGATCCAGAACACCAACGCGGAGCCGGCATTTGTCGCCGCACTTGTCGATGCGGTGCACGAGGCCGGCGGGCTGCCCTTCGTGTCGCTCAGGGAGCGGAGCGTCGAGCGGGCCCTCTACCGCCGTGCGAGCGCTGAACAGCTGGAGCTGCAGGCGCGGTTCGAGGTCGACCGGATGAAGGCCATGGACTGCTACATCGGCTTCACCTCGCTGCGCAACCAGTTCGCCTGGTCGGACATGCCGGGAGAGGCGCTCGACGCCTACAACCGGATCGTCGGGAAGCGGGTGCACATGGACGTCCGCCTGCCCAAGACGCGCTGGGTCGTGCTGCGTTATCCCTCCGCGGCCATGGCGCAGATGGCGGGCATGAGCGAGGAGGCCTTCGAAGACTGGTACTTCTCGGTGTGCACGATGGACTACGCGAGGATGTCCCGGGCCATGGACTCCCTCGTCGAGCTCATGAAGAAGACGGACACGGTGCGGCTCGTCGGACCGGGAACGGACCTGAGCTTCTCGATCCGGGGACTCCCGCCGATCAAGTGCGACGGCCGCATGAACATCCCTGACGGCGAGGTCTACACAGCCCCGGTCCGCGACTCGGTCAATGGCGTCATTTCGTACAACGCTCCGGCCGAACACGAGGGTTTCACCTTCGAGCGCATACGCTTTGTCTTCGAGAAGGGGAGGATTGTCGAGGCGAGTTCCAACGATGTGCCGCGGGTCAACCGGGTGCTCGACATCGACGAGGGGGCGCGCTACGTCGGCGAGTTCGCGATAGGCGTGAACCCCTTCATCACCAAGCCCATGAAGGAGACGCTCTTCGACGAGAAGATCGCCGGATCCATCCATTTCACGCCGGGAAACTCGTACGATGACTGTTTCAACGGCAACCGCTCGGCCCTCCATTGGGATCTCGTCCTCATCCAGACGCCGGAGTGGGGCGGCGGGGAAATCTGGTTCGACGGAAGACTGGTGCGCAAGGACGGGATCTTCGTCGTGCCCGAGCTCGAGCTGCTCAACCCCGACAGGCTGACCTGAGCTGGCCGATCAGAAGAGCAGGCTGATGCCGAGCGCGTTGATCAGGGTGAGGGCGGCCGACCAGAGCAGGATGCCGATGGACAGCCACAACAGGAGGGGGCCGCGCCCCAGTCCGAAGGCTCTCCCCAGCAGGGCCGCCACGACGGCGCCGGTGATGGCCGGGCCGAGGAGGCCGACGCCGACCACGCCGAACCGGGAAGCGAGGCGCCCGGCGGCACCGGAGGCGGACTTCGTGGCACGGTTCACGAGCGAGGAAAGGGGGCCGACACGGAGGCGCTCGCCGAGCAGGGCGCCCGCGAAGGCCCCCGCTATCGAGCCGAGCGCGGCGGCGCAGCCGACGCAGACCGCGGGCAGGCCGAGCGCGAAGCCGACGGGGATGGCGCTCCACAGGGCGATGGTCGAGAGTGAGAATACGACGAGACTTCCCGCGAGCGCTCCCACGGCCGGGCTCCTTCCGGCCCATACTAGGATTGCCGCGAAGGAAGCGCAATAAGCCGCGGGAAGGTGAGGTCAAATGGAACGTCGTCTCGGCATAGTCGCGATCGTCATCGAGGACCAGTCCTCGGTGCCGAGGGTCAACGCCCTCCTCACCGATTCCGCCGATATCATCGATGCGCGGCTCGGCCTCCCCATGCGGGGAAAGGGCATCAGCCTCATTTCGCTCGTGGTCGAGGGCGACACCGACCGCGTGGGCAGTCTCACCGGACGGCTCGGCAAGCTGGCGGGGGTCAAGGTGAAGTCGGTGCTGACCGGCTACCGCGAATCGGCTGCCGATCCGGCGCCAGACTCCGATCGGGAATCGCCCTGAACCGCTGACGCTTTCGGCGCCTGCTGCCTCCCTCCCGGAAGCCCATCACAGTGTCCGTCTGCCGGCTATCGTCCCTTCGATGCCCACGACCAGGAGCTCCACGGGAAGGTCGGCGGTCACCTGGTTCCGCGCTTCGACCACCATCCCGGCGAGACCGGAACAGCAGGGTACCTCCATTATTGCAACCTCGACCGACTGTGCGACGGCCACGAGGTCGGCAAGCTTCTGGCGGTAGCTTTCCTGTCCCTGGTCGAGCTTCGGGCAGGCAATCACCAGGGACCTGCCTTCCAGCAGACGGGAATGGAAGGAGCCCAGGGCGAAGGCGGTGCAGTCCGCGGCGATGAGCAGATGCGCGCCGCCGAAGTGCGGGGCCCGGGGATTGACGAGATGGAGCTGGATGGGCCAGTGGGCGAGGGCCGAGGCCTGGTCCTGGGGCTCGGCCGTGGCGGACGACCGCCGCTCCGCCGCAGCGGGCCCGCCGGCAGCGCCCATAGCCGAGCGCGGCGTGAACTGCCGCTCCCGGGTGCCGGGGCATCCGCCGCGAGCGGTCATGGGCGCCACCGACAGGGGTTTCGCGTGCAGGGCCGCCGGTGATGCCGTGCCGGGCAGGGCGGAGCCCATCGGGCCGGCGCCGGATGAGCCGGACGGAGCGGCTGCGCCCCGCTCGGCGAGCCAGGCGAGGGCCTGTTTCAAGTATTCGGTCTGGCCGTGCTGCCGCAGATGATCCAGGTGGGCCTGGAGGACGGTCGGGCCCTGACGGGCTATGCCCTCCACGACGCGCGCTTCATCGTAGTCTTCGGCCTCCCGGTAGGTTACCCTGATGGCCGAGCGGGGACAGCTTCCCAGGCAGGCGCCCAGTCCATCGCAGAGACTCTCTCCCACGAGCCGCGCCTTGCCGTCGATGATCCGTATCGCGGCCTCCGGGCAGCCCCCGGCGCAGAGGCCGCAGCCGTCGCAGCGCTCCTCGTCGATCTCGATTATCTGTCTGAGTCCCATGGGGCTCTCCTTGGTTCCGAGTGTGCCTGCAGGATAGCGGGACGAAACAGTTTGCGCCGTAACCTCTGTTACGGATCGTTTCGAAGTCGCTCGGCGCTGTTGTCGGGTGAAGCCGCGAGGAGACCGGCGCCTGACCGTTCCGCGGAGCGTTGCTGCCGCCGCCACGCCTACGAGGTGACGAAAAAGGCCGTCATGCGTCGCATGACGGCCCACACAGACCCGGAGAGCTCCGACTCAGGCGGCCCTGACCGGAACCTGGCGAGGAGCGGCCTCGGGCTTCTTGGAAATCTCCACGACGAGGAGCCCATCCTTGAAGCGGGCGTCGATCTTGTCAGTGTCGGCGTCATCGGGGAGCTCGAAGCTGCGCTCGAAGGAGAACTCCCGGCGCTCGCGGCGCAGCCACCTGCCGTCGGCCTGCTCGTCCTTCTTCTCCTCCTGCTTCGCCGTGGACAGACTGAGGAGCCCATCCTTGAGCTCGAGCTTCAGATCCTTTTCCGAGAGGCCGGGAAGCTCGGCTTCGATGACATAGCGATGATCCTCCTCGCGGACGTCGACAACCGGCCGGCGCGCCGGGGCGGGGAAAAACTCGTCATCGAACAGTTTGTCGAGCAGCTCGAAGGGGCTGGCCCGATAGACACCGCCCACCGTATTCCGGATAACCGGGAACAGGCTGTCATACATGGTCTTCATGGTACGTACCTCCATACGTGACGTTCGCCACATCGACGGGACATCCCGCAACGCGGTCCTGTCTCGCCTGAACTGTCGCCTGTGGCGCCAGCCTTGGCGGAGCCCTTTTTGAGGCGCTCACTTAGTATTAAGCAGGAAACGTGCCAAACAACGGTAGCAAACCGCCGTAGTCCCAACTAGTGCTGGCTTTATGCCGGCCCTTCGCGTCATTCAATCGATCGACGGGAATAATTGTTTATTATACAAAGATTTGGCACCGGCCTACCGGAAGCTGGGGAATCGAGACATGGGCTGGCGGAAAAAAGGGGATCGGCAGGGCAGGCGGCGGAGGCCAGAAATCTCGGCATTCCTGCCCTCGAAAGCGGTGTTTGCGCCCTGCCTGCGGCACCATGGCGGGCTAATTGATGCAGTTTGCGCTAAATAGTTCCATAAAGAAACACCAACCTGTATAATTATGAAACATTACCTCTCTGTGCATGGACCAGGCTGTTTCATTCGTAGCTCGCGCGGAGGTGGAAGACGCGAAGTGCCGTCTCGAGGGCAGCTCTCGTGGGCCGCCCGACATCCCGCCCCACCCTGCCCGAAGCAGGCAGGAAGCGGATCCGACGGGTCTCGCCGCCGAGGAGATAGAAGCCGGAGTCCTCGAAGCGGCCGGCGAGTCCCTCGGCGCGCAGGTCGACGAAGAAGGCCGGTGCGGCGACGCGGAGCTCGACTGAGAGCTCGCCGTCATGCTCCAGGACGCGCGTCTCGAGCCGCGGCTCGGCGAGCGTGCAGCGTTTTGGCTCCGTCAGGAAAAGCTGCGAGCGCCTGAGAATCTCCGCCCTGCCCCCCGCGATCGAGGGCACCCCGTCGACCGTGCTTCCCGCCGGCGCAGCGCCGTGGGGTCGGGCCTGTCCCGGGCTCCGCGGTACACCGGCCCTGAGCCCCTCGAGCCGGGCCGCGAGATACACGTCCTCGAGTCGGCAGGGCAGGCTCGCAAGCGGAGTCCGCCAGAGGGGGGTGGCCCGCCCGGGTGCGAGGTCCCCGTCGGTGGCGATGTCCATGACCAGGGAGCCGTCGAAGCGGCGCAGGCAGAGCACGAGATCGCCGTGGATGGGGAGGGGGCCGTCGTTGACGCCGACCGCGTGGACGGAGTCGTCCTTGATGTAGAGAGCGAGAAACACGGGGTCGAAGAAGCGTCGGGCCTCGTAGTGGAGCAGCTTCCAGCCTCCGTCGTAGTCCAGGCTCGACCAGGAGGCGACGGGCCAGAGGTCGTTGAGCTGCCAGTAGAGGGTTCCCATGCAGTGGGGCATCAACGAGCGCCAGTAGGAGACCGCAGTCCTGATGGCGAGGGCCTGTTGGACCTGGCTCAGGTACAGCGTCACCTCGAAGCCCGAGGGCATGCGGAAGTAGCGGGACATGGTTTCGAGAATGATGCTGTTGCCCCGCGGGTGACGCTGGTGATGCTCCATGGTGGGGCTCGTGATATTGCGTTCCCCGGCGGGCAGGAAGCTCGCGGCGGCGGCGGGCGAGGGAAGGGACTGGAAGCCGAACTCGGAGCAGAAGCGGGGTCGCACGTCGAGGTAGGCGGAGAAGGGCTTGCCCTCGTGCCAGACCGACCAGTAATGCATGTCGCCCCTGCCGTCGCTGTGCCAGTTGTCCGAGAAGTCGTTGGGCCCGGCCGAGGGCGATGAGGGCCACCAGGGACGGCCCGGGTCGAGCTCGCGCACCACGCGGCCGACGACGCCCTCGGTCAGCCGGTCGTAGTCGACGAGGTATCGGGCGGGATTGGCCCGGGACTCCTCGTACCAGGTGATCGCGCCGAGGGCCTCGTTGTTGCCGCACCAGAGGGCCAGCGAGGGGTGGTCCATGAGCCGGCGCACCTGGTGCCGGGCCTCGGCCTCCACCTCGGCCAGGAAATCGGCCGAGGCCGGGTACAGGGCGCATGAAAACATGAAGTCCTGCCAGACCAATATGCCGAGCTCGTCGCAGAGCTCGTAGAACGCTTCGGCTTCGTAGCGGCCGCCGCCCCATACGCGGAGACAGTTCATGTTCGCATCCACGGCCGAGCGCAGGAGGCGCTCGACATGATCTTTGGTCCAGCGCGAGGGGAGGGCGTCGGCGGGAATCCAGTTGGCGCCCTTGCAGAAGATGTCGCGGCCGTTGACGCGGAAGGTCATGCTC
>DATJQN010000302.1:0-3400 GCA_035505775.1 Rectinemataceae bacterium
GCCTCCGCCGCCTACGCGCCGAACCAGCGCCCCTCCCTCCTGCCCGCACGTCTTGTCAGCAACAGAATCTGCCTTGTGGACGGCCGCCTTGTCGCGGCATCGCGGCGCTCGTGGAAATCCATCGACGTCGACCCTGCCCTCGACCCCGACGACCCGATCGTGGCTGCAATTTTCGCCGACCTGGGCGCCACGCGACGGCGAAGCGTCCTGCCCGAACGCAGGATCGTCGTGGAAGACGTGAACGGAAGCGCCGCGGCCGGCGGGCCCTTCGAGTCAGCACTGGCGGCCTGCGGCTTCGAGCGGGACCGGGGACGCATGGTGCTCTGGTAGGCGCTCGCATCCGCGGCGAGCGGCCCGACGAGCCCGCCGCGCTTCGGCGCCGCGGTGGCGGCGTGCCGGCGGCACCCCGACAGCGCGCAGAAAAAAAAACGGCGGCCCCTGATGGAGCCGCCGCGTGCCGCATCAGAGCCTAAGGGTCTACTCTTCCTCTTCCTCGTGGGTCTTGAATGCCTGGGCCGCCTTGACGACGTCCTCGGCGATCTTGCCCGTGATCGGCGCGTAGTGGTCGAAGCTGATCTCGAAGGAACCGGTGCCGCTCGTCATGGAGCGGAGGTCGATCGCATAGCGCAGGAGTTCGGCCTGGGGCACCTGGGCGTCGATGGAGACGATGCCGCCCCCGAGCGGGTTCTGGCCGGAGATGCGGCCCCGGCGGCCGGAGAGGTCCGACATGACGTCGCCGAGGTTCTTTTCCTCGACATAGACGGTGAGGTTCATGATGGGTTCGAGGAGGACCGGATTGGCCTGGCGGGTGGCCTCGCGGAAGGCACCGCGCGACGCGATCTTGAAGGCCATCTCCGAAGAGTCCACGGGGTGTTCCTTGCCGTCGGTGATCGCAGTCTTGACGTCGACCACCGGGTAGCCGGCCACGACGCCCGCCTCCATGGCCTGGTGGATGCCCTTCTCGATGCCGGGGATGAAGCCCTTGGAAACGGACTGCCCGAACAGCTTGTTCTCGAACTGGTAGCCGGTGCCCCGCTCGAGCGGCTCGACCTCGAAGACGACCCGCGCGTACTGGCCATGGCCGCCGGTCTGCTTCTTGTGCGTGTACTCGGCCCCGGCTTTCTTGGTGATGGTCTCGCGATAGGCGACACGGGGTACGCGCGTCTCGGCGGTGATCTTGGAGAGGTTCTTGATCTTCTCGAGAATCATGTTGATCTGGAGCTCGCCCATGCCGGAGATGACGTTCTCCTTGGTCTCCGCGTTGAAGGCGACCTGGAAGGTGAGGTCCTCCTCGGCGGCCTTGTAGAGGTTCTCGTTGAGCTTGTCTTCCTCTTTCTTGTTCGTGGCCGATATGGCGAGCGTATGGACGGGTGTGGGCAGGAGGAGGTGATGATAGGCTGCCGGCTTGTCCCAGGCGGACAGCGTGTCGTTGGTCCTGAGGGATACGGATTTCGAGATGACCCCGATGTCCCCTGCCGCAAGACTCTGGACCTCTTCAAGCTTCTTGCCCTGCAGTGTGTAGAGCTTGCCGAGCTTCTCCTTCTTGCCGTCGCGGACGTTGACCACTTCGAGGTCGGGGGCCAGCGTGCCGGTCATGACCTTGACATAGGAGAGTCTGCCGGAGAACTGATCGATCTGCGTCTTGACCACGAGGGCCGATGCCGGCTTGGCGGGGTCGAGGGCGACCTCGATATCGTTTCCCTGGGCGTCCTTTGCGGATTCCGTGGCGTGGTGGAGCGGACTCGGCGCCGAGCCGGCCAGAAAGTCGAGGAAGGCCGCGCTGCCGATGTTCCGTATTCCGGAGCCGGCGAAGGCGGGGACGATGCGCCCCGCCGCGAAGGCCTCGGCCAGACCCTTCATCGTCTCTTCCTGGGAGAGCTCACCTTCGCCGAGGTACTTCTCCATGAGCTCGTCGTCGCCCTCGGCGGCGGCCTCGTACAGCTTGGCCCGGTATTCGGCCACCACTGCCGCCATGTCGGCGGGCACGGGAATGGCGCTCTCCTTCTGGTCGTGCGAGGAGGGGGCGGCATATGCCTTGTTGCCGAGAATATCCACGACACCTTTGAGATTCGCACCCTCTCCCATCGGGATGGTGATGGCGACGGGCGTGACCTTGAACTTCTCCTTGACGTCCGCCAGCGAGTTCTCGAAGGACGCCCGCTCCTCATCGAGCCGCGAGACGAATATCATGCGCGGCTTGCCGCGGCCGTCGAGATTGCGCCAGATCTTGATCGTCTCGATCTGGACCCCCGTCTTGCCGTCGACGAGCATGAGCGCGGATTCGCAGGAGCGAAAGGAGAGGATGACTTCGCCGACAAAATCCGAGGACCCGGGGGTGTCGAATATGTTGAGCTTCACATCGTTCCATACGAGGTGGGTCAGCGAGGCATGCACGGAAATCTTGCGCGCTATCTCGTCCTCGCCGTAGTCGCTGACCGTCTTGCCCGACTCGATCGTCTCCGGCCGGGGGATCGCCCCCCCCTGGAACAGCAGATGCTCAATCAGCGTTGTCTTGCCTGTGCCGCCGTGACCTGCTACCGCCACGTTGCGGATCTGATCGGTCGAATACGCCATACTCATCGCTCCTTCGCTGAAGTGTACACAGAGGTGCCTACCGCTATTTCGACAGGTAAACCGGGCTATTATAAACCGGTCGACTGGGGTGTCAACAGAAAACAGGCCCGCCGCAGCCCCGATTCCCTCATCCTTGACAGATCGCCGGCACGCGGACTAGGGTAGCCGGACGAACAGCGGGACGTAGCCTAGGGGCTAAGGCGTCAGCTTTGGGAGCTGAAGATCGGGGGTTCAAATCCCCCCGTCCCGAAAGGAATTACGTGATTCTGATACCTTGACTGTGTATGATATGTGTATGATATTATTTTGGACATGGGAAGAGCGCAGTCACCGTTCCTGATTAATCGTCGAGAGAAGAGTTGGATTGTCACCCTCCGCGAAACCTCGGGTCTGTCCTCGTCCGTCTGTGCGTCTTGGCAGCGGCGATCGCTTTCGACAGCTCCCGCGGACTTCCTTGGATCGGTCTCCTGGCCCAAGTCCAACGCCGGCGCGCATCGAGTTGCTTTCGCTCTGATCGAATATCTTCGCATGGCACCCCAAGAGTGCATAACGTCGAGTATGTCGGTTCGAGAATGGGTCTCACTCTTTGAAGATCCAAACTCAAGCCCGCGCTCGAGCAAACTACTTGCCCAAGGACGGGAGTACTCGCCGGCTACGCTCATCGAGTACCGCTCGAAGATCCGGGCCCACATCCTGAGCGATACCATACTCATGCGCGGGAGCATGGAGTCAACGACCGTGCTCGACCTGGAGGCATACTTCGCCCGCCTCGCGCGAAAACTCGGCGGTCCATGCCGAACGCTCCAGGGTGTCTATGCAATCCTGC
>DATJQN010000303.1:0-6227 GCA_035505775.1 Rectinemataceae bacterium
GTCGCGGTCCTGCTCGGGGGCAGGGCGGGGATAGGCCGGCTTCCGCGAAAATGACGCAGCACGACGGCCGCCGCTGAACGAAAAAGAGCTTTCCGAATGGCGGCGTGGGAAAGCCCGCTCTATACTTCTCCGTTATGAAAACATGCCCCGCTCCCCGCCTGCGCATCGTGGCGATCACCGTCGTTCTGATGCTTTCCAGCGCCGCCCTCCTCGCCGCGCCCCGGGACGACCCGCTGTATGTCGACCTTACCGCGGCGCCGCTTTTCGTGCGCGTAGGATTCGATGAGAGTCAGATCAACAGCCTGCCCGCGGCCGGGGACGGGATCTGGAAGATGCTCCCCCCGACAGCGGGTGGCGACCGGAACGTCCGTCCCATAGACCTCCACCTGCCCGGCGTGCCGCACCGTCGGCCATTTTCCCTGGCATCCTATCCGACCATGGAGTTCACCTACCTGATTCCGTTTGCGGTGTCGCCCGCCATGGCCCGTGCAGTGGGCGCCGGCGCCGCTGTCACGGCTGCTGCCGGCGTCGCCCCATCCCTGCCCGGAATCCACTTCGCCGGACTCGGCGACGACTGGCAGATATTCCTGAACGGCGTGCTGGTCAAGTCCGAGCTCCATCTTTCCCATGACGGCAGAATTCTCAAGCACCGCGATCTGCGGGACGTGCACTTCCCCCTCGACGGGCGGCTCTTTCACGAGGGCACGAATATCCTGGCAGTCCGTATCGTTGCCGACCCGACCTTTGCCCCCGCCGGCTTCGACCAGGCCAAACCCTACTTCATCGATGACTACCAGAACATCGTGCGGCTCAATGCGGAGGTCGGGCCCATGGTGCTCATCGGGCTCTACCTCTTCATCGGCCTCTACCACATTTTCATGTTTCTCGTGCGCCCCAAGGACCGGCACAATCTTTTCTATGGTCTGTTCTCGGTGGATCTCGGCATCTATCTCTTCGTGCGGACCTACACGGCGACGCTCTTCGTGCTGGACAGCGACCTGATCATGCGCGTCGAGTTCTTCACACTCTTCTTCATTCTGCCGCTGGTCGGCGCCTTTCTGGAAATCCTCAACGACGCCCGGATAAAGAAGATCACGCTGTGGTACGGGGCCTTCTGCGCCGCACTCGCAGTCGTGGAGCTCGTCACTCCCGCGGCCTTCGCCTTCGATGTCCTCCGCGTCTGGCAGTTCTCGGGACTCGTCATGGCCTTCTATTACTTCGGCGTGGACATCCTGGGACGCTTCCTCTCCGAAGGCCGGCGTCGCTGGAAGCGGGAGCGCGACAGCGAGGGCGCCCGGTCACTCGGACGGATCTACCTGCAGTCCCTCGTCCGGACACCGATCGGCAATCTCCTCATCGGCGGCCTCATACTCTTCATCACCGCGGTGTTCGACATCATAGACGCCGTCTATCTGCAGTGGGACCTGGTGCTCACCAAGTACGGCTTCTTCCTCTTCACGATGGGCACGGCGCTCATCCTGGCAAACCGGCTCGGCTTCCTTCACGACCGGTTGAGCGGTCTCAATGTCACGCTGGAAGAGCGGATTCGGGTGCTCACCGAGACCGGCGTGCGCCTGGCGGCGAGCGAGCGTCGTTACCGCAGCCTGTTTGACGGCAGCGCCGAGCCGGTGGCGCTCCTGACCGCGGACCTGGCCTTCATCGAGGGCAACCGCGCGGCCACCGATTTCTTCGGACTCGGCAGGTCGGGGCGCTCGGTCACCCGACTGGTGGACGCCGTCTATGCGGAAAAGCGCGAGGGTACGCTTCCCGTGGACATGCTGAGAGATGCGGCACGATCGCAGGAAGCGGGAGCCGGGCCGCGGGAAATCAACCTGCGCCTGAAGTCCCCCATAGGCGAGCCCCGGCCCTGCAAGCTGCGGCTCGAGCGCATAGACAGCCTCGAGCGGAAGGAGATACTGCTTCGCGTAACGCCGGAGGGGAAGGATGCGCTGGCGGAGTTCTTCGTGGAGGGACGCGAGCGCTTCGATATCGAGAGCAGCCTCACCGCGGCCGATGAGATCTGCCGCCGCGCCTCTTCGAACCTTGCCAAGTATACCGACGAGGAATCGGCGGGCTTCCTGGGGCTCTGCCTGCGCGAGGTCGTGGTCAACGCCGTGGAGCACGGGAATCTCCAGGTCACCTTCGCCGAGAAGAGCGCGCGCATGAAGGAGGGGCGGTACTTCGAGTTCCTCCAGGAACGCCGCCTTGACCCCCGGTACCGATCGCGGAGAGTCTCCGTGGAATACTCGGTGTCGGCGGCGAGAGCCACCTACCGGGTGACCGACGAGGGGCCGGGCTTCGATCACCGCAGGTTCCTCTCCAGTGACGGCCAGCCGAGCGAGGAACTCCTCGAGCATGGACGGGGGCTGTTCATGACCCGAAGCGCCTTTGACACGGTGCAGTTCAACGAGCGCGGCAACCAGGTGACACTCGTGAAGTACTTCGGCGCCTAGCGGAGTCCCGGGCGGGAATCGCGGCGCCGCCCGCCCGCCGGAAGGCGGGGGCCGCGCTTGCGAAGGCGGCCCCCTGGCCCTAGAATGGGGCCAGTACCAAATGGGAGGTCCCGCCGATGTCGCTACCCGGAACCCCTGAGAGCCGCTTCGTGTCGGTCAAGTCGGCCTTCGCCGCCGACGGATTCGACGTCGTCCCCGTGGCCGAACCCGGGAAGACCGGCGTTACGCGGGAGTGGCTACTGCGCTCCGGCAGGATCGCGGTCGCCGCCACGCACCGGTCGGCGACGAACTTCGTCACCGGGGAAGCCAAGCGCGCCTACTACGTCGAGGGAGACGCCGACACCATGGGCTGGTTCATCGGCTACCTCTGCGAGCCGGAGATCGCGCGCATGACCGGCCCCTTCCTGGATGCCATTGTCTTCTCTTTTCTCCACAAGGAGTCGATCGAGGAGGGCCCGCTGGGGCCGGAGCTGATCAAGCTTCTCCGTCGGCTCGCCCACGAGGTCGTGGACGTCACGAAGCCCGACATACCGCCGGAATACCATCGAGAGCTCGAGGCCATGCACCGGGGATGCCATGACCGGAGACCCGCAAGCAGCGTCACCCTCGACGATCTCTGGGTCCTCAATGTCGGGATCGACGGGGTGCTCTCCCACATCTATACCGGAGAGGTCTTCACCCGGCGAGGTCACCACCCGAGGCACCTGAGGATCCCGCTGATGTGCAACGGATTCGCCGCTCCGGGCGAGGGGGGGAAGCGCTGGTTCGGCCGCGACTTCATGTTCCCCACGGCCAACGTCTATCAGGACACCGCCTGCATGATCATCCATCGCTGCGACGACGGTCGACGGCCCTTCGTGAGCCAGACGGCCCCCGGCATAATAGGCTCCATGGTCGGGCTCAACGAGGCGGGTCTGTCCATGGGCGTCGACATGTCGCCGGGCGCCCAATGCGACCCCGGGAGGCCCGGTTTCAACAGCCTCCTCCTGGTCCGCCATTGTGTCGAGCGCGGATCGACCGCGGCCGAGGCCGTGGATATCATCGACGGCGCACAACGCGGCGTTTCCTGGATCTACCCCCTGGCGGACGCATCGGGCGGGGCCTTCGTGGTGGAGGCCGGCCGCAAGCTCGGACGGCGACGGAGGCTGCCGCTCATGAAGGGCATTCCCCTCCACTACCGTCGCAGGCTTCCCTCCCGGCGATACGTGAAGAGACTGCGCGAAGCCTGCTATCCAGGGGCACTGCGCGACGGCCTCGTGGCGCTCGACCCCAACTGGCGACTCCCCCCCGAATACACCCGCGACTGGAACGAGGGTCTGTGGAAGGCCCGCGACCGGGATCTTCTGGACAAGGCACTCGTCGCGCTGGGGGATCTCGGCGCCATACTCGGCGACCTGCTTCACTTCAGGTTCGTCGGCCTGGCACGGAGGATCAGGAAGGATTTCGAGGAGCTCGTCGAGGCTCTGCCCTATTCCCCTGCGTATTTCCTGACCGCGGGAAGGATCAATGCCAGCTGGAAGGACCGCCACCTTCCGGGGCCCTTCTACTTTGCCCCGCAGCGCTTCGAGCTGCCGAGGACGGACGGTCTTGTCGTGGCCACCAATCACTGCCTCTCCCCCGAGATGCGGCTGCGGGCCATGACCATGTGGAACGCCCTGCTGGCGGGCGCGAACTTCGACGACATACAGTGGCGCTACGACGAGCTTGCGGGCCAGCTCCGCGCGGCGCTCGGCTCGAACACCTCCGGCCTGGGGGAACATGAGGCGTGGCGGATCATCAACTTCCTGACCTCGGAGCCGGCCAACCCCTTCCACGAGTACTACAATCCGGGGAACGCGATCCCCTGGCAGAAAGTCCAGGTCGGAGGAAGCGTCAGCCTCTGCGAGCTCACCGGTCGCAGCATGAAGAGTCTGTTCGGATACTACGGTGACAGCCCCGTCACGATCAGTCTCATGAAATATCTGAGCTGAACCCGAACTTCACTTCGCTCCCTGCATGAACAGGGGGGCCCACTTGGAAAAAGCCTGGAGATGGGCCCAGTAGGCCAAAAGCCCTGTCACGAGCCAGATCGCGGCCGAACCGACCAGGCCGAGCGCGGCCAGACAACGAATGACCACGAAGCGTCGCAGGTAGTAGACTGGCAGGGTGAGCACCGCCATGAGCCCGGTCAGGATGAAGCCGCCGGAGGCCACCAGGGGCTCGGAGGTCATCCCGAGCGCATAGACCCGGATGCCAAGCTCGATCGACGCCGCCCCCACGAAAATCGCATAGATGCCCAGCGAGAGCAGGTCCCAGTCGAAGAGGAGGGCGAAGCCGCCTATCAGGAAGAGTATGCCGAAGAACGTGGCCATCTCTCCGAAGGGAATGTTGTAGCTGCCCGGCAGAGGCCAGGTGAGGATGACATGCAGACCGGTGAGGAATGACAGGAGTCCGCTGGCCAGAAATCCCGGGGCGAGTTTCTTTCTCTCCGCGTCCAGGTACTTGAAGACGAACAGGGCCAGAAGCGCGAGTCCTGCTGCCATATTTATGAGCATTAAAGTAAGGTAATCGATGAACATGTATACCTCCTCGTGAACCGCGGGGCTGACTCCTCATGGCGCGATGTCTCTAATTTTACGCTCCGAAGGCAAAAGGTCCAGAGGAAAGCCGGAGGTTCGGGATTCGGACTTGATGCAGCGCGGCTATCCGAAGGTGAAGCCCGACACAGCCACGTCCATGATCGTACCCGCGAAGCTTCTGACTCCGCGGTCTTCACCGGCGGCCCCCGCCGCCACGAAGAGCGGGACCAGGTGCTCGCTCCGCGGGTGGCAGTTGCGGGCTTCCGGCGCCCGCTCCCATTCCGTGAGGAGGCGATCGCGGCGTTCCGCATCCGCGGACTCGACGGCGTCCCGGAGCCAGTCGTCCCAGCGCTCGGAGGAAGGGCGCGAGCGCGGATCGCCGAATCCGCGCATGTTGTGGTAGCTCATGCCGCTGCCGATGATGAGCAGCCCCTCGTCGCGCAGGGGAGCGAGGGCTCTGCCCAGGCGAAGGTGGGTCGCCGGATCGAGATCGCCCACCAGGGAGAGCTGCGCAACCGGCAGGGCGGCGTCCGGCAGCGCAACCATCAGGGGGACAAAGCTACCGTGGTCGAAGCCCCGCTCCTCCTCCCGGCCGACCCGGAAGCCCGCCTCCCTGAGCAGGGAATCGATGCGTTGAGCGACATCGGGGGCTCCGGGAGCGGGCCATGAGAGGTGATAGGTCGAGTCGGGGAATCCGTAATAGTCATAGTACAGACCGGGTGAAGACCCATGATGAACCGTGGGAATGTTCTCTTCCCAGTGAGCCGATACCGCGAGGATCGCCCGGGCCTTTTCCCTGGCCAGGCTGCCGATCCCCTCGAGGTAGGTCACGAGCGGGGCCCAAGCCTGGGCTCCGCCGAAGGCGTCCATCATGAGGTGCCAGGGACCGCCTCCGTGGGGAATATAGAGTGTGGGGAGCCGCCCCGTGGTTCCGCCCATACTTGGACCCTCCTGAACGACCGGTTCCGAGTCCCGGTGGACTTGGTTACTAAAAGTAAGTTACTGCGGCCAGGACGCCCGGGCAAGTGCTGCGACTTGAAAATGCTGCGGAGCTTTCGCGGCGGCGCAATCCGGGGGCCCGGATGCGTGGTCCCGGGGGAACGTGGCCTTGGCCACCAGCGCGCCGCCCAGGAGCTCGGCGCCTTCCCGGTGCCGCTACTCGGTCTTGTACCCGTCCACCCGCGCGGTGGCGATGAACCGGGCAGTGGCCTCGGCC
>DATJQN010000304.1:0-5837 GCA_035505775.1 Rectinemataceae bacterium
TTTGCCCCCCCAACGGCAGCGAAGCTGTCAGTCAGGGCGACGGATGTCCCATATCCACCGTAGAGCGAAGGAGAAATGCTGCCCGTGGGCAGCGCTCCGGTCCTGCTCCATGCGCCCCCGACAAGGGAGTAGATGTGAACGATTCCTCCGCTGGTTGGATATGGCTCGCACACGAGAGCCGTGTTTCCGCAGATCGCAACGGAGTTTCCGTAGAAGTTGTAGCTGACGGGAGCCGTCGAGCTGAGAATTGATTTTTGCGCCCACACGTAGCCCAGATTTGCCAGACTTTTGCGCATGGGCAGGTCGCCCATGGTGCAACTCGCCATGAACAGAACTGCGCAAACAAGCGCGAGAAGCATGATTGATCCGCAATTCTTCCTGCTCATTGCTCGCTCCACTGCATGAGGTTTCTAAGGGCATCGGCATCGGAAGCGCGGGTGGCCGCATCGGCTGCCGAGCCGGCGGCGAGGTAGGAGTAGGTCGCCGCCAGGTCGGGGCTCTGGGCCTTGAGCTGAGCGTAGTAGCGGGCCGACGCCGCGTAGTCGGCGAGCTCGAAGCTAGCCCGCGCGAGACCCAGAGTCGCGAGTGCCGAGCCGCTCTGTGCTTTGGTGGCTCGCAGATAGAGGTCGCGCGCGGCGGCCATCTGACCGCCGAGGTAGCGCAGGTTGGCGATATTGATGAGGGCGGGGAAGTATTCGCGTTTGCTCAGGATAGCCGAGAATTGCGCTTCGGCCTTGTCCGGATAGCCATAGCGCGCGTACAGGACGCCGAGAGAGTTGAGCAGCTTCGGATCGCCTTGGCTGCCCTGTACCTTGTTCTTCAGGGCTGTCTCCTGGGGGCCGAGCTCGCGGTCGACGATCTGTTTCATGCTCCTCCTGAAGCCATCGACTATGACCGTGTCCGGGGGAGGGGCGATGACGGCTGCGGCCCCTGCAAAGCCCACCGGTTCGTAGAGCTTCCACGCGTCGTGCACGGGATAGAGGTGGGCCGCGTTCCCCGCCTGGCGCCATTCCTCCACGCCCGTGTCCCAGGCCTTCAGGAAATCCTCTTTGGTCATGGTGATCTCGACGGGTACCCAAGCCGTCTGATCGACGATGATGTAGTCCGCGGAACTCTGGCCGCGTCTGCCGAGATCCGCCGGCGTGAGCCCGGAGTCGAAGGCGATATAGATATGGCCCGGGACCGTGATGAAAGCCGTCTGTACGCCCAGTGCCTCGAGCAGGGAGGCGTTGAGGATCGAGAGGTCGTCGCAGTCGCCCGCCTTGAACTGGAGGCTCTGCCCGGGGAATTGCAGGTAGTCGATGGCAGTGGCGTCCTTCGAGAACTGAGTGTAGGGGGTGGAAGGATCGGTCTGGTAACTCAGCCCGTAGGACGCGAGGGCGGCGTGGAGCGCTACAGCGTCGAGCAGGGCGTCGCTGAACGCAAGGGGCCCCCGCCCCTTGATCGCGCTCGCCACGTTCTTGGCGAAGCGCATGACATCGGGATCCTTGGAGGAGACGAAGGCGGCCACGCGCCGGTCGTCCGTCCAGGTGATGGCGTTGCGGTCATACATGCGAAGAGTTTCGACTCGCTCGGAGCCGTAGGAATCACCGGCAACGTTCACGATGACGACGACGTCCGCCTGCACCTTGGTGGCTTCGGAAATTCCGAGCACCTTGTCGTTGAAGAGGGCGACGGCATCGAGCTTCAGTTCCTGCCCACCCTTGAGAAAGGGCACCTCGGCCGAAATGGTGGGATTGTCCATGTACTGATTCACGTAGAACTGCAGCTTCAGGTTCTCGATCGGAATCTTGCCCCGATTCTTGACGAGGACGGATCCCACGGGATGGTCGCCGTAATATTTGAAGAGCACGGGGAACATCGGATCGAGCTCGATCTTTTCGATGACGAGGTCGGTGTAGGGACGGTACTTGGCCCCGCCCTGACCGCGCAGTGGCTGGAAGTGATAGGTCGTGCCCAGCCTAAGTGCAAGGTCGTTGTAAAGGCCGAGAAAGTCGCGATACTCGGCGCCAAGCCCCACGCTGAGGCTCTTTGAAAGCCTGAAGTCGAGGTCCAATCCAGCGGCGTACATCGGATTGGATCCCGAGCTGTTCGCGAGCGACGCGTCGACGCCGGCGAAGAAATAGCCCGCGGAGCCGCGCGCTTCTAGCCGCATCCACGGAAGGGGAGCGAAGCCGAGCGCGACGCCGGCCCAGGGCCAGAACAGGTTCATGGTCGCCGAGGAGATCGACTTGCCGGGCGCGACCTGCACGGGCACAAGTCCGAAGGCGCCTCCCCCTTCGAGTGCGAGGAAGGGCAGCTTTGGAAAGCCATAGCGCCCCAGGATCGAGGCGCCGCCACCGAGGGAGAAGACATCGGAGTCGCGGCCGAGAGGAAGACTGAGCAGGGGCTGCAGCTCCAGCGAAAACCGCGAGCTCGCCGGCGTCGCCGCGGACATCGTCATGGGCGAGGTCTGCGCGACGTTCTGCGGTATAGCCGGAATGCCCGCCATGGCAAGAGCCAGAAAGAGCACTGTTGCAGCGTGTTCGGGAGTCTTCATGCGCGTTGTCCTCCAGCGCCCCGGGCGAGCGCCACCGGATAGAGGAGCCGCCTCGTCGGCGTGGGAAAGCGATTTTTCACTCATAGTTCCTCTTTTTTCTATCGTCCATGCGCAGGCTCCCGCGGGGAATACGCATGTTAGTGATATTTTGCTAGCATCCGTCCGAACTGTCAAGCTTGACCCTGCCCACGGCGATCTCGAATCCATGGTGACGGGGATCGGATCTGCCGCTCGCGCACGGCGCAGGCTGCCTGAAGCCCCGTCAGTGAACATGATCAGGACGCTCTGATTTATGCTTGACTCGAGAACTGCAGCTCCCTACAGTCGGGGTATGGGCGGGCGGAGCTCGGCCCTGGAGGTATCAGCGATGGCCACATCTGGATGGGCGGGCAGGGTCCTCGCGGCACTCGTTTTCGCTTCATCGGTGACGGCCCTCCTTGTTGCCTGTCATCGCACCCAGCCGCCGGCCACCCCGGCGCCCGCAGCCCCTCCCCAGGCCCAGAGTTCGGCCTCTCCGCCGGTGCCCGCAGCCACCGGACTCGAGCGCTGGCCGGCACGGAATGCGAGCCAGCTCCCACCGATCGAGATCCCCGCCTGGCCGACGAGCATTCCCGGCTACACGGAGCTTGACCCCGCTACAGGTCTCCATATGACGGGGGAGCCCATCCACATCGACATCGCGAGCTACCGGCTCAAGGTGAGTGGCTTGGTCCGCCATCCCCTGAGCCTCGGCTATGACCAGATCCGGATGCTCCCCGGAATCCGATCGAGGGCCACCACCATCTGCAAGGGCTATTTCGAGGACAACGCAGTCTGGGGCGGGGCATCGCTTGCCGAAATACTGCGCATGGCCGAGCCGCTGCCCGGGGCGAAGAATCTCGAGCTGATGGGTGGGGACGGCTATTCGGCGGAGGTGAGTCTCGCCGACGCAGGGGCCGGCGACAACTATCTGGCCTACGAACTGGCCGGGAAACCGGTGCCGGTGCTCCACGGCTTCCCCATCCGCGCGGTTTTCCCCTCGCTTTACGGCGCAAAATGGGTAAAATGGCTGCTCGAGATCAAGGTCCGCTAGGGAGGTTGTGGATGGCAATTCCAGCCCTGCTCAATCGGGGTATCGTGGGGACGGGGTGGAGACGGGCTCTCGTCAGCCTTGCGATGGCGGTGGCGGTGTACTTCATGAATCAGGTCTACGACCTCCTCAACCACGGGCCGGCGATCATGCATCTGCAGACCGCCTTCGACCGCGCCCTCCCCCTCGCACCGATCTTCATCATCCCCTATGATTCGCTCAACCTCTATGTCTATGTGAGCCTCGTCGCATTCCTCGTCTTCCGGACAAAGGTGTTCCAGTCTGCGGCCGCCTCCATGCTGCTCGCCTGGCTCGTGAGCTACTTCTTCTACTATTTTTTCCAGACCGAGGTTTCGAGGCCGGTCATCACGGCGCCGGGAGCGCTCAACGACATGATCCGCACCGTATATGCGACCGACAATCCCTTCAACGACTTCCCGAGCCTCCACACCTCCATCTCGACGATACTTGCGATTCACTGGTTCCGCGTCGATCGTCGAATCGGGTGGCCGGTGGCGATCTGGACTGCCCTGATCGTTGCCTCGACCCTGCTCGTGAAACAGCACTATGTCGCCGATCTGCTGTCGGGCCTTGTACTCGCCGCCTCGGTCTCCGTACTCTGGGGGAGGGTCATACTGCGCGGGGAGGTCCGGGAGAGCTCAGAGCGATCCCGATGACCGGGCCGGAGTCCTTGCGTCGGCAGATTCCCCTCGGCGAAAGTCAGCGTTCGGCGATAGCAGCCGCTCGCACCGGCATTCTGGAACTCCTTCGCGGTCACGACGCGCGGCTACTAATTGTCGTCGGCCCCTGTTCGCTCCATGACGAGGCGGCGGCCCTCGACTACGGAGCTCGCTTGGCCCGTCTCTCCGAAGAATTGCGCGAACGCCTGCTGCTCGTCATGCGTGCCTATCCGGAGAAATCCCGGACCGCCCTCGGATGGCGCGGCATTGCGGAGGACCCCGGCCTCGAGGGGAGAAGGGATCCGACCGTGGGTATCCCAATGGCCCGCAGGCTCCTCGTCGAGCTCGCGGGACTCGGTATTCCCCTCGGTGCGGAACTTGTGTCGCCCTTCCTTTGGCCGTACTGGGAAGACTGTCTCTCCTGGGCTGCGGTCGGCGCCCGCGGCGTCGAGGCCCAATATCTGCGCGAACTCGCCGCGCGCATTCCCTTTCCCGTCGCCTTCAAGAACGGACTCGACGGCAACTTCATGGGCGCGCTCAACGCGGCGCTTGCGGCGTCGCAGGTCATGACCTTCATCGGAATGGACTCGGAGGGTTCCGTCAAACCTATCGAGGCAGTCGGCAATCCCTTCCCCCATGTCTGTCTGCGGGGAGGCGAGGCGGGACCAAACTGGCAGGCGGCAACGGACCTGGCCGAGGCAATGCGCGGCGCCGGCCTCGATCCTGCAGTGCTGATCGATCTCGGACATGGAAACAGCCCCGGCCGCGATGTCGGCGCCCTGAGCAGGCTCATGAAGGCACTGCTTGCCCTGCGCCGCGGGAACCAGCGATCCGCGCCGATACGCGGCTTCCTCATCGAATCGAACATCGAGGCGGGTCGCCAGGAGCCGGGTCCACCGACCGGCCTGCGCTACGGGGTTTCGATCACCGACGAATGTCTCGGGTGGTCCGACACCGAGAGCCTGCTCAGGGCGCTGGCGGAAGAGGCCGACAGTCTGATCTGAGGCCGGCGCGGCGAACGCGAGGGCCGGCGCGGCATCAGCGCTCCGGGGTGCCGCGGCGCTCCGGATTGTCGGCACCAACCGGGCGCGGCGGCCCTAGCGCCATTCCGAGTGGAAGAGCTCTCCCCGCGGCCGGTCCACTCGCTCGAATCCCGAGCCTGTGAGGGAATCGCGCAACGCGCTGACAAGGCTCGCGGGGAGCCAGGTGCTGCGGTAGCCGTCGAAAAAAGCCAGGGCCGAGACGAGGGCCGGCGCGGGAAGCCCCGATTCGAGACAGCGCGCCGCGAGTCTTCGCAGCGATCCCACGCTGTGGTCGAGCAGCGTCTTGATGGGCACATCGAGGAGAAGGCAGTCGAGGTCGGGGCTCCGCTCGAATGCCTGGGCCGCCAGCTGCATTATGTGGGTTCCGGAACCTTCCTCGCCTCCCCAGGAGCGGGCGATGGCGGAGAGTTCCAAGCCCGGCAGCGAGCCGCCGGCAGCTCTTCGCACGACCAGAAATGTCTGAGCATGGGCCAGTATCATGGCGGCCAGGAGGGCCTTCCGGAGCT
>DATJQN010000305.1:0-9528 GCA_035505775.1 Rectinemataceae bacterium
GACCATGAAGCTGCCGTCTGCGGGCCGGCTGCCGTCGGGGAAGACATAGGGTACCAGCGGGTGGAGATAGTGCGCCCGAATCGAGAGCGTGGCGGCAAAGCTGCGTGGAACCGTCAGGGAGAAGCTGAAGTGCGAACCCGGATTGATTCCCGTAAAGATCGTGGCACGTCGCCCGTCCAGGGCCACTGTATAGGGCAGGTCACAGTCATAAATCTGGAGCTCGACGCCTCCGTCCAGCTGCAGTTCGATGGAATACGGTGGCTGGGCGCTGTCCACGGCGATGCTGTCCGTCACCCGATCGAGGAAGGAGCTGTGACGCTGCTGGACTTCGAGAAAACGCTGCTCCTCATGTCCGGACTGTACGGCCCGGGAAGTGGCCGAGGCCAGGATCAGGCTGCTGCCTCCGCGGAGCAGCCGCGCCGTACCCACACGGCAGTCCGCGCGGAAGCTCGTGGTGAAATCGCTGCTGTCCTGGTCGAAGGTCTCGGATACGGCGCCCTGCGCGAGCGACCAGTCGCCCAAGCGGGCCCGCCGGGCAATCACCGCCGCGTTCCCGAGCGATGCGGCCTCCACCAGGAGGGCGGCCAGCGAGAAGAGGAGCGCGGCACGACTTCGCGCCGCAGCGCCGCGTTTCGAATAGAACAGCAGGGGGCTGGCCGCAAAGGTGAAAAATGGCAAGGTGGTAGCTGCCAGGACGAGGCTGGCGCCGACACCCGGCGAGATCACCCTGCCATAGAGCGAGAGCTCGGGACGGAGACTCAGCTCGGCGACCAGCAGCAGCAGGGGCGCGTACATGATGACATAGGCCAGAAGGGTGGCTGACGGTTTGCGCAGGGCGAGCGAGACGGCGACCACCAGAAAGGCCCAAACGAAGTAAAACGACAGGGGAAGCCGAATGGCCGTAAAGACCAGGATGTCGAGCGCAAGGCACAGCAGTGCGGCGAACTCGTAGAAATAGGGGTTGGGTGTCAGGATTCTGCGCTCGACAAGGAGCGACATGAATGCCAGGAACAGCAGGAAACTCGAGAGCAGTGTGGATGCGGCGAAGACCCGCGGGGTCAGGCGCCAGAAATCCGGAGAACCCAGGATGAATGCGTCCAGGGTCGAGCGAGCCCGCTCGACCGACAGAAGGATGCACAGGCTGACAAACAGGATGAACAGCTGTCCGGCTATGATCGGCACACGGTGGGCCGCTGCCTTCAGTGCATCGCGCCGCGTGATGCTCAAAATGAGGGCGCCCGCCGTGGCAAGTATGGAAAAGGCCACAAGAAACGCAACATAGACCGGCTCTCTCACCACAGCGCTCACGCTGCCAAGCTGGAATATCAGGTAGTGACGGTCCCAGGTATCGCTGAAGCCCTGCTGGTTCGCACGGACCAGCTCCCGCAGGAAGGTCGAGAATTGTACGCCCAGCTCGACCTTCTCCGACTCAGGGGCGGTACCCTGTCCCCGGATATCGACCGCTGGGATTCCGGCCGACAGATATGCGGCGGCCGGACCGTAGCTGTCGGCGAGGCCCAGACGGTAGAGCTGCATCCGATTGGCTTCCAGCCTGAGCGGGAAGCCTGCGCTTTCGAGGGAACGTCTGATCCGGTCATAGTGCCATAGAGGCGAGAGTATGCCTCCGCCGGCGTTCTCCAGGGCGAAACCCTCCGGCAGGCCCTCCGTGCTGAGATACAGAACCGCGGTTTTCCCGCCGAGCTCGGCCCGGCTCAACCAGGTCTTGGTTCCGAGAGCGGCCTCCTCGCCGGAGGACCTGGGCCCGCGTCGCTCGGCGCCCAGAAAAACGAAACGAAGTGACAGCGCGGGTGCCTGACCCGATGCCGCCGCCGCCCCGTACTCCTCGACTCCTGCCAGGGCGAGCGCTATCCCGGAAGCCCCGTCCTGACCAGGCTCGGCGTCAACCCACTCATCCACCGGAACGATGATAGCCAGCTCGTCGGGCAGTCCTCCCGAAAGCCGCGCCTCGATGATCCGCGAATAAGAATAGCCCTCGCTCGACTCTCCGAACGGGATACTGCGCGGGGAAAGGCCGCTCCCCCTGCAGACCGACTCGATGAGATCGAAGCAGGCCCGCTCCGAGGCGCTGTTCTCGAGGCGCGGACCGCAGGCACGGACCGCCTCAAGCAGCTGGGGAAAGCCCTGTGGGCCCGCGGGAGCCCCGGGCGCAGGTGAGGCGGCGAAGGTGCCGGCCGTAAGGCCGAACGCGAGCAGGAATAGCGGCAGGAAGCGTGCGGATCGCCGAACGTGCATTACGACCGAGCATAGGAAGCAGCGCTTACTGCGTCAATACTGTTTACCCCCTGCCGATAATACCATATACTCATCCCGGCGCTTATGCAGGCGGCTTGCCGCGATGGACGCAGGATACAGGCCAACCAGGGCGGATCTCCGCGTTCAACGCGGACTCTCCGAAGGGTGAATCGATGCAAGAGAGAAAAAGCGTCATTGATCTCCCGGTCAAGCTCGTCCTCACCGAGGAGGGCACGACCTTCTTCATCCGCAAGGGCAGAAATCTCAAGAAGTTCAAGCTTGCCGACAATGTCGAGGAATACGGCATCATCCTTGACAGCTTCACTCCCGCCTCCCTGCAGCGGATGATGCTCGTGGACTACATTTCGAAGGTCGAGATCTCCAAGAGCGAATTCATGTCCACGCGCCAGGAGATCATGGACCTGTCCAAGCTGGTCGTGTACTCGATGCTCTATCGGCAGTATGACAGCTACATTTTCGCCCGGATTCTGGCCAGCGACGTGATCAAGAAGTGGAATCGCCTGAACCCGGCGAACATCATAGACGACAAGACCAAGATAAATGACGCCTATCTGCAATCGGTGCTCAAGGAAAAGGAAAAGGACCTCTACGACATCAAGCAGCAGATCCTGGCTCCCATGTACGCCTACATCAGCAAGAACTCCTCCCTCCTCCCGGAGGAGAAGAACATCCAGCTCCTCCTCTCCGAGAAATTCCTCAACAATCTGCGGCCCTTTACCTGGTTCATCGTCGCAAAATTCAAGGGTTCCGACGGCTACGAGCAACTGGTCAAGGATCTCCGGACGTCCCTCGCCGAGTATATGGAAAAGTCGAAGATCGCCGAATACATTTCGCTCATGATCATGGAACTGGCCATGAACGCCGAGAACTCCAATCTCAAGCGGGAAGCGAAGGCCATCTTCAAGGGGGCGGTTGACATGAACGCCGTCCTCTTTGATCCCAACATCCGGCGGCAAGTCATAGACTCGCTGGAACGCAAAGGCGAACTCGTCTACCTGTCCTGGAAGATCGGGTCCCGGGGCGTATCCGTGGGCATGCAGGGCAGGCTTCAGATCACCCTGTACAACAAAGAGGCGGAGTACCAGGCCGTCAAGGAAGTGTTCGACGAGCGCAAGAACGCCGACCTGAAGAAGAAGAGTCTGCAGGACTTCTACAAGCAGCTCCCCGAAGGCGAAGCGAACACCGAGCTCGGCCTGTACTACCTTTCATACCTCTCGGAAGCATGCGAAAAAGTGAATGTCAAATTTGAATCCCTGGTCAATCAGATTCCCGGCTCGGACCTTACAGTCATCACCTTGGCCCTCAATCTCTGACGCGAGCCGGAGGCTTTCGGCCCCTTCCCAGCGGGCCTTTTCGGCTCTCCATCCGGCCGCGCTCAACGTCCTTCCTTGACAGTGCATACCCTTTCAGGTAGTTTTACGACTGAAAGTATCCACGCCCACGCGTTTATGGAGGAATAGGATTTATGGCCAAGATTAAGTACGTCTACGCCTTCGGCGGCGGCACCGCCGAGGGTGACGGTAGCATGAAAGAGCTGCTCGGCGGCAAGGGTGCCGGCCTCGCGGAAATGACCAAGATCGGCCTTCCCGTGCCGGAGGGATTCACCATCACCACCGAGGTCTGCGACCTTTATTACAAGCACGGCAAGAAGTGGCCCGCCGGTCTCGAGGAGGAGGTGGCCAAGCATCTCAAGCAGCTCGAGAAGAACGTCGGCAAGAAGCTCGGCGACCCCAAGGACCCCCTCTTGGTCTCCGTCCGCTCCGGCGCCGCCATCTCCATGCCCGGCATGATGGAGACCATTCTCAACCTCGGCCTTACCGACGCCTCTGTCGAGGGACTCGCCACCAAGACCGGTAACCGCCGCTTTGCCCTGGACGCCTATCGCCGCTTTATCATGATGTACGGATCCACCGCCATGGGTATCGAGCGCGAGGAGTTCGACGACATCTTCGGCCAGGTGAAGGACGCCAAGACCCGCAAGCGTCTCGGCACGTCCGCGGGCGTGAAGGTCAGCGACACCGACGTGAACGAAGCCGAGCTGGCCGAGGTCATCGCCGAGTTCAAGGCTCTGTACAAGCGCCACATCAAAAAAGACTTCCCCCAGGACCCGATCGAGCAGCTTCACGGGGCCATCGACGCCGTGTTCGGCTCATGGATGGCTGACAAGGCCGTTACCTACCGGAAGGTCGAGAAGATCCAGGGCGTCAAGGGCACGGCCGTCAACATCGTGCAGATGGTGTTCGGCAACAAGGGCGACACATCGGGCACCGGTGTCTGCTTTACCCGCGACCCCAACAACGGCGTGAACGAATTCTACGGCGATTACCTGATCAATGCCCAGGGAGAGGACGTCGTCGCCGGCATCCGTACGCCCATCAAGCTCTCCGATTTCGAGCGCAAGGACCCCAAGGCCTACAAGCAGCTCCTCGATGTCAGAAAGAAGCTCGAGAAGCACTACAAGGATATGCAGGACCTCGAGTTTACGGTGGAAGAGGGCAAGCTCTACATGCTGCAGTGCCGCACGGGCAAGCGCTCTCCCTTCGCCGCCTTCAAGATCGCCGTGGATATGGTCAACGAAAAGCTGATCACCAAGGAAGAGGCGATCATGCGGATCAAGACCAACGACATCGAGGGCATCTTCTACCCGATGATCGACAAGTCCCAGCCCCAGAAACTCAAGGATGCCTTCCTCGTCCAGGGAATCGACGCCGTCCCGGGGGCCGCCTGCGGCAAGGTCGTCTTCAACGCCAAGGTGGCCGAGGATTGGGCCGCCAAGGGCGAGAAGGTGATCCTCGTGCGCAAGGAGACGAGCCCGGAGGATGTCGGCGGCATGCACGCCGCCCAGGGCATCCTGACCGCCACCGGCGGCAAGACGAGCCATGCGGCAGTCGTTGCCCGCGGCTGGGGCAAGAGCTGCATCGTCGGCTGCGAGAAGCTCGACATCGACTACGAGCGGAAGAGCTTCTCCGTCGCCGGAAAGACCGTCCGGGAGGGCGACTACATCACGATCGACTCTTCGGCCGGCAACGTCTATGTGGGCGAGCTCAAGCTGGTGAAGCCCGAGCCCTCCGATGCCTACAAGACCATCATGGGCTGGGTGGACCAGACCAAGCAGCTCAAGGTAAGGACGAACGCCGACACACCCTATGATGCGGAGAACGCCCGCAAGCTTGGAGCCGAAGGCATCGGTCTCTGCCGCACCGAGCACATGTTCTTCGACAGCGAGGATCGCATCCTCGCCATCCGCGAGATGATCGTCGCCGACGACGTCGAGTCCCGCAAGAAGGCCCTCGCGAAGCTCCTGCCCTTCCAGACTGAGGACTTCCGCGGCATCTTCAAGGCCATGGATGGCTTCCCGGTGACGATCCGCCTTATCGACCCGCCCCTCCACGAGTTTGTGCCCCACGACGAGACCGGGCAGCGCGCCCTCGCCAAGGCGGTCGGCGTCAGCTTCGAGCACGTTCGCCAGCGGGTGGAGCAGCTTCACGAGGCCAACCCGATGCTGGGCCATCGCGGCTGCCGCCTGACGATCACCTATCCTGAAATCCTGGACATGCAGGTGACGGCCATCATCAAGGCCGCCTGCGACATGACCAAGAAAGGCGTGAAAGTCCTGCCGGAGATCATGATTCCCCTGGTTATCGACGCCAAGGAGCTCAGAATTCTCGAACTCCGCAGCCGCGAGGTCGCGGACAGGGTCATCAAGGAATCCGGCGTCAAGCTCTCCTACATGGTCGGCACGATGATCGAGGTTCCCCGGGCCGCCCTCCTTGCCGACAAGGTCGCCGGTGTGGCCGAGTTCTTCTCCTTCGGTACCAACGATCTCACCCAGATGACCATGGGCATCTCCCGCGACGACGCCGGCAAGTTCCTCCCCGACTATGTCGACGAGAAAAAGGCGGGCGTATTCAAGGCCGATCCCTTCCAGAGTCTCGACCAGGAAGGCGTCGGTATGCTTATCCGCATGGCCATTGAAAAGGGCCGATCGATCCGCAAGGAGCTCAAGGTCGGTATCTGCGGCGAGCACGGCGGCGACCTCACCTCGGTCAAGTTCTGCCATCGGGTCGGGATGAATTATGTTTCCTCGAGCCCCTACCGCGTGCCGGTTTCGCGCCTCGCGGCCGCCCAGGCGGTCATAGAGGACAAGCTCGCAGCCTCCAAGGCGAAGGCCGGGGCCAAGAAGGCTTCGGTTGCAGCCAAGGCAGAGAAGAAGCCGGCGGCGCGGTCGGCCAAGCCCAAGGCAGCCGCCAAGGCCCCGGCCAAAAAAGTTTCCGCAGCCAAGGCGGGGACTTCCGGCAAGAAAGCCGCGCCAGCCGCCAAGGCCAAGAAGGCGGCCGGCACGGCCGGATCCAAGAAGAAGCGATAGTCGACAACTTTCTCCGAGACGAGAAGGCCGGCCGGGTCACAACCGGCCGGCCTTTCTTATCGCCGTCAGATGGTTTCAGTCACCTCAGAAAAGACCGCCCGAGTCGAGCAGAATGTTCACCGGACCCTCATTTACCGCGCTCACCCTCATCTCAGCCTGTAACATTCCGGTCTCCACCCGTCTCAGCGAGGACCGCAGCTGATCCACGGTTGCCTGATAGAGCGTATTGGCTGCTTGAGGCTCGGCAGCCGCAGCATACGAAGGCCGCCTCCCCTTTCGGGCGTCGGCGTACAGGGTGAACTGGGAGATGACAAGAGCGGCGCCGCCAAGATCCAGTACCGAGAGATTCATCCTGCCTTCAGGATCTTCGAAGATCCGCAGGTGGGCAATCTTGCCGGCCATCCACTCGGCGTCTCTCACCGAGTCGTGGACGCCGACCCCGAGATAGACGAGCAGCCCCCGGCCGATTTCGCCCACGACGGCGCCGTCTACCTCGACGCTCGCCTGGGATACACGCTGCACGACCGCTCTCAACGGCTCTGTCCTTCAGACAAGGGCAGTGACAGCCCAGGGCAGTACGACCCGCTCATTTGCCGTTCAACAACTCGTGAATCGCCACGACGTCCAGCTGGACAGTCCCCGTACCGCTTCGAAGGGTGGCGAGGATCTCGAGAGCCCGATCCACAAAGACGGGAACCCCGACGACAACCGCCGGTACGATGCCTTCGAGCTGCTTCTTCTCGTCGTAGCCCACAAGGAAATCGAAGGCCGTGTGGTCACCCTGCGTTCGAACGTTGGCGGCCATGCCTCGCCAGAGCACCGAACAGCCGTCATACAGGTAGGGATCGGCGGCTACCATCTGGAAACTCGGCGAATCCCTGACGGTTCGGAAGTCGGGCTGTCCCACAAAACTCTTGAGCGTTCCCGCCTTTTCCTTGATACCTTCGTTCGCATTGGAACCGAGCAGTCGGTTGATCTCGATCAGGGCGGCGTTGTCCCGGTACTGCTGGAAATAGGCTTTGGCCCGCTCGAAGGTGGCAAGGGTCTCCTCTTCGGTGAGCACATAGCGGAAGCTTCCTCCGCTCGTCACCGGGTGGCTGCGGTCAGCTGCGTTGAGGACAACCGCAGCCACCTGGGGGCGCGCAACGTGGATGCTCAGCAGTTGGCTTGCAAGCCGGGACAGCGGATGCCCAAGCACGACAACGGCGGCCAGCAGCGTGAGACCGATCCCCACCACGATCAGGCCGCCGCTTATCCCGGGTGGCAGGCGGGGCGAACGCGGATAGAGCCGTTCAATCCGACCGCTCTCGATCAGCGCAGCCAGGCCCTCCGGCGTCGACTCCTTGCGGAGGACGGAGAGGGCGCGCTGCGCCGCCTTGTTCCCGGGCCTGCGTTCGAGGACGCCGAGATAGAGAGCCACCGCCTTTTCCGTTTCCGAACGGCGGACATGGAGCGCAGCCAGAGCGAGGGCGATCTCGGTGTTGTCCGGGGACAGCTGCTGGGCTCTCTTGAGATAGGTGAAGGAACCGCCCGTGTCGCCGACGTGGAGGCAGGAGGTGCCGAGCAGAAAGTAGAAGTGCGGGGATTCCCGGTAGACCGGAACCTGGGGCTCGAGGAGGCTTATGATCTCCCCAAAGCGCCCGGCCGAGAAGAGCCGATCGGCGCGGTCGAGCGCGGTCTTGGCCATGAGTCTAGTAGTCCTTTTTCCGCTCCTCGAGTCGGTCAAGGATCTTCTTCCAGGTTGCCAGCTCGTCGTCCGTAATCTGCGAACCAGAGGCCAGGAGGCGGTCGATCTGCGAAATGAGGTCGCGCACGGAGACGAGGTCGGCAGCCATGGCCGTAGCCTTGTCCGGCGGCGGGGATCCGAGCACGGTGGCCGCAAATATCTGGTCGGTCGCGGTAGCAGCGGTGGGCAGAGGATAGCCCTTCTCGTTGAACGAACCCATGACGAACGAGAGCTTCCGAATCGCCCCACGCTGCACCAGGCTCGGCTGCCAGAACAGGCCTATCGCCGAATCGTTGATGGAGTAGGGCACGAGCGTGAAGTTGCGCTGCCCATTCGCTTCGAAGCTCCAGGGCGAATCGGAGAGCCGCTTCCAGTTGGCGAGGAGCACGAGATCGGGACGGTCGACTCCGGGTCCGGAGAGCTGGACCATGAAACTGGCCTGCTCTCCGGGAGTCTGGACCCAGGTATCGGAGGAAGTCGGGGTGATCGCAGTCTCCGCGTTGACCCGGGCGCGCTGGTCGGTCACGAAATGGACGCCCGATTTTTCCGCGAGGTAGGTGTCGAGGAGGTAGCGGATACCCAATTGGGAATCACGCTCGGAGACGTTCTCGAGCTCGAAGCTGACACGCAGGCCGTCAGCGAGGGCAGAGCCATCGGAATGGGCAAAGTCGAGGATTTCCCGTACCACGCAGAGAGCGGAACGGAACTCGATCTTGACGCCGGTGTCGGTCCTCGCGACGCTCACCCGGTAGTCGGAGGCGTCGCCCAGTTTCACCTGTCTGCCGTCGATGGAGAGGGTGACGAAGCTGGTGCGCGGATCCTGGTCGAACAGGAGAGGCACATACCGGTCCTTGGCGATGTCAACCAGCCTGTAGAGCGACACGCGGGCGGTGCTCTCGTTGACCACCAGACGGACCAGCCCCTCCTTGGCCTCAAGCGCATGAATCACTCCGCCGGCCAGCAGAGACAGGGCCAGCGCGAGAGCCCACGAACGGCCGCCTCGTGTGGTCATTTCGATTCCCCCTTGGCAAGCTCCTCGAGATAGTATTCCAAGAGATCAAGGGCTCTCGCCTTTGCCGCCAAGGCCTGGGCACGAGCATCGCTTTCGAGCCCAGTGGCCGCCGGCGCGATGGGCGGCGCGGTCTGGGGCGCAGCCTGGGTC
>DATJQN010000306.1:0-2485 GCA_035505775.1 Rectinemataceae bacterium
GAGGGCGATCGCTTCCTGGCCTTCGGAGGCCATGCCGACCACCGAGTAGCCGAAGCGTTCCAGCCGTCGCTGCAGGTCGAGGGCGATGATTTTCTCGTCCTCGACGATCAGGATTTTCTCGTTGTTCATAGATGATCGCTATATCCCAGTATACGCACCGGTATCCCGGCTGCAAGCAAAGCTCGCCCTCATTCCGGCCCCTCCACCGCTTCCGCAGCCGAGTATAGTCGGTCCCGCCCTTGTGGACAAGATATTGGTGGTAATAATGATATTTGACTTAATTGACTAATGTTAGGCTGAGTGTGCTGCCGGGATACGAGCGGGCTTCAAGCGCCCGCCCCTGACGGCCGGCTGCGCGCCGCGAGCCCGATCCAGCGCCTGAGCTCCCCGGACGAGTGCTCGCCGGCGCGTTCCTCGGCCTCGCCCGACCGGAGCCAGAAGAGATAGCTCTTCACGCTGCCTGCCGGGAGCAGGGCTGCGGCGGCCCTGCGGTACAGCTCGAGCTGGAGATCATACTCGCCGGGCCGACGTTCCCGATCCGACTTGAAGTCGACAACATACAGACAGTCCTCATGGCGGAAGGCGAGGTCGATCCGGCCCGCAGCCGTGCTGCCCTCGCCGAGGTCGAGGAGGAAGGCCCACTCCGTTCTGAGGTCCCGCGCCCGCCGCAGCAGGCCGCCGAGCGGCGACTGCAGGAAGCCCCGGCCCATCCGCTGCGCGTCGGCATGGAGGAGCCCGCGCAGCTCGGCGGGGAGGGCGTCAAGCGCTCCGGCGAGGGCCGGAGTCCGGTCGCGGCCGAGGAGTTCGCATTCCAGGACCGCATGGCAGAGCTCTCCGAAGCGTGCCGGAGAGACCGTCGCGGCATGCCCGTCATAGTCGCAGGCCGGGAGCGACTCGCTTTCGCCGGTCGCACCGAGCTCCTCCCAATAGGCCGCGTTGATCTCCGCGACGCCGAGGGTCCTGCGTTCCCAGTGGCGCTCGATGTTTGCCGCGTTCCGATATTCCGGCAGTCGCGGCTCGAGAGGTCGGGGGACCGAGCCGCCGAAGAGGCCGAGATAGGCCGAGGTCGTGAGGTCGGGAAGCTCGACGAGGCGCACGGCTGCCGGGAGTCCCGGCATAGGCTCGAGGCCCGTGCCCTCCCTGCCTTCCTCGGCCGCAGGATCCCCGGCGGCGCTCTCCGCGCAGAGAAAGGAATGAAAGGAGGGGCCGCGGGCGGCGTTCGGCTCGACCCCCGCGAATACGAGATGGGCCGAGGCGCGGGTGCAGGCCACGTAGAAGAGCCGGCGTGACTCGGCCGCCCTGCGGCGCTCCTCCTTTTCCCGCTCGCTTTCGTAGAACACGTTGGACGATCTCGCCTTCGGATCGTCGAAGGATTTCAGATTCACGGTCACGCCGACGCTCGGCGAGAGGTACCAGGCCGCGCCCACGCCGTCGGCCTGCCCCCCGCCTTCCATGCCCGGCAGAATCACGACGGGAAACTCGAGGCCCTTGGCCTTGTGGATGGTCATGATGCGGACCCCCCGGGCCGACTCGCGCGGGACCTCGAGCTCGTCGAGCCGCTCCGGTCTGCCCATGAGCGGCTCGAGAGAGGAGATGAAAGCCGCCAGGCTCCGCCCTTCCGCGTCTGCGCGCACGGCGAGGGCCAGGAGGTAGTCGTAGTGGTCGAGATAGGGTTCCGCTCCCGGCTTGCGGAGGATCGCGAGCCTGAGCCCTTCCTCGTACCACAGGCTGCGGACGAGTTCGGCGCAGGGGCGGCGGTCGGCCATGGCGCGCAGGCGTCCGAGCATCTCGCGGCCCCTTCGGAAGCGCTCGCGGTCGGAGCTGTCGAGCAGCTCCTCCTCGGCCTGGCCGAAGACGCGCTGCCCGGAGGCGAGGACGCAGACAAATCCGTCATCGGAAAGCCTCACCAGGGGCGAGCGCAGGACCGCGGCGTAGGAAGCGCGGTCCTCGTAGAGACAAAGGTGGAGCGCGGCATAGATGTCGTTCGCGACCGACTCGAGAAAGAGTCCCCGCGGGCTGTCCACGGTGTAGGGAAGCTGGTGGAGGCGGAGAAAGCGCTCGATGAGGTACTGCTTGGCGGTCGACCGGAGGAGGATCGCGAAGTCGTCGGGCTCGGCGCGTCTTGGAGCTCCGACCTCGGCGGATTTCAGGGGCAGTCTGCCGACAGCCGAACGGATGTAGCGCGCGACTCCGTCAGCCAGGGCCTCGTCCTCGCTGAGGAGCTCCCCGCCGCCTGCCGCACGCCGCTTGTACAGATAGAGGATCTCCGGCTTGAGGCCAGGCGTGGGCTCTCTGTGGCCGATGGGGGAGAACCGCGCCTCGTACTCCTCGCTCGCCCCCGCGAAGACGCGGGAAAACAGCTCGTTGAAGAAGGTCACGAGTTCCGGCTCGCTGCGGTAGTTCATCCCCAGGGCCGGAGGGGCTTCGGCGGCGCCGGACCCGGACAGCTCGCCTGCGAGACCGCGAAACACCGAGACATCGGCGC
>DATJQN010000307.1:0-15089 GCA_035505775.1 Rectinemataceae bacterium
CAGGCAGAAAAGGCCCCCGGCAAAGTAGAGCGGGACCAGATAGAGCCAGATGCCCTGCTGGGGCGCGTAGCGCCGGGCCAGCGCAAGATAGACGGAATAGAAGAGCATCGAGAGAAAGCAGGTGAGGTCGCCCAGGAAATGGCCGGGCTCGAAGCGCACGTCGATCGCCGCCAGGATGCCGACCCCGGTCATCGCCACCAGGGTGCCTGCGAGCTCGGCGCGCCGCGGAAGCTCCCGCGTCATGAAGAAGACGAGGAAGGGCATGGCCACGGGAACCATGGTCACGATGACAGTCGCGTTGCCTGCAAGGGTCATGCGGGCCCCGAAGATCCAGGTGATGAAGTGCAGTCCAAGAACGAGGCCCGGAAGCAGGGAGGACTTCACCATCTGAAAGTTCAGGCTGCGCCCCGAACGGCGCAGTTCGCGCAGGAAGAGCGGTGTGAGGAGGATCGCCGCAAACAGAAGCCGGTACGAGGCCTGCAGCACGGGATGAATCGTCGAGGCCTTGATCAAGATGGCGGAGGACCCGCCGACCGTGTTTGCCAGAAGCAGAAGCCCGAGCTCACCCGGCCTCGACTCCGTCCCGGGTCGTGACATCGCTCAATACTAGCCGCGTCGGGTCTCGTGGTCCAGAGCTGCCGCTTCCCTGGCGGCCGCGATCACGGACTCCAGCCTGGTCAGCTCGGCCCTGACCCGCGGGACGGCCGGACCGCCGGGAAGATCCCGGCGGGCGATGCAGGCATCGAGTTCCAGATGCGCACGGAGATCCTGCAGATCCACGCCCTCCCAGGCCGGATGGAGGGCGGCGAGTCCCGCCGTACCCAGGGCCGCAAGGAGGCCGGCGGCGGCGGGGGAACGTCCCAGGCCGCCGGACCCTGAGGCCGAGACCCAGGCTTCGACGAGGGCCCGCCCCGCCGCGTAGGCGGTCCGGAAGGGGACGCCGCGGAGCGCGAGATACTCGGCGGCGTCGGCGGCCCAGAGGCAGCCCGCCTCCGCGGCGTCCCGCATGCGGCCGGGATGCGGCTCGAGGGCCCTGACCAGGGCGGTGAAGGCCCGCGTGCAGGCCATGGCGGTATCTGCGGCGTCGAAGGCCGCCTCCTTGCTCTCCTGCAGGTCGCGGTTGTAGGCGAGGGGCGTGCCCTTTTCCATGACGAGCAGGGACATGAGGTCGCCGAAGGCCCGCCCGGCCTTGCCCCGGACAAGTTCAGCGGGATCGGGATTGCGCTTCTGCGGCATCACGCTCGAGCCGGTGGAACAGGAGGGCCCCACGGTCACGAAGCCGAACTCCGCAGAGGACCAGAGGATGACCTCCTCGCTGTAGCGCGAAAGATGCATGAGGAGGGTCGAAGCCGCGGCGGCGAACTCGACGAGGGCGTCCCGTTCCCCCACGGCGTCCATGCTGTTGCGGCAGGGCCGCGAGAAACCGAGCGCCCTGGCGCTCGCTTCCGGGTCGAGCGGGAGACCGGAGCCGGCGAGGGCGCAGGCGCCGAGGGGACTTTCGTCGGCGCGGACGTCGGCGTCGGCGAAGCGCCCGAGGTCGCGCTCGAGCGCGGCGCACCAGGCCAGCAGGTGATGCGCGAAGCTGACCGGCTGGGCGCGCTGCAGATGGGTGTAACCCGGCATCACGGTATTCTGGTGCCGCGCCGCCAGATCGCAGACCGCAGCGATAAGCTCGGCCAGGGCGCCGCGCTGCTCGCGCGATGCGCGACGCAGCCAGAGCCGCAGGTCGAGCGCGACCTGGTCGTTGCGGCTGCGCCCCGCGTGCAGGCTCCTCCCCACGTCCCCGAAACGCTCGGTGAGCGTCGCCTCCACGAAGGAGTGCACATCCTCCGCCGACTCGTCCGGAACGAGGCTCCCGGCGGCCGCTTCGGCGGCCAGGGCGGCGAGCCCGCCCTCGAGAGCCGCGGCCGTCCCGTCGGAGACGATGCCCCGCCTGCCCAGCATGGCCGCGTGGGCGCGCGAGCCGGCTATGTCCTCCCCGAGAATCCGCCGGTCGGCGGCGGCCGAGGAGAGAAAGGTCTCGACCGTCGGGTCGAGCGCGGCCACCTTCGTCGCTGTTTCCCAAAGCTTCGCCACCTGGGCCTCCTAGTCGATCGGAGCCTCGAGCCCCTGCGGACCCGGGGCCGCCGGCTTGGCGTTGCCCTGGGCGGCGATCCGGGCGGCGAGTCTCGACCGTACTTTTGTCGGCAGCCCGAAGAGGTTGATGAAGCCCTCCGAATCCTTGTGGGAGAACAGGGGTCCTGTCGTGAAGCTCGCGAGCGAGGCGTCATAGAGCGAATAGGGCGAACTCATGCCTGCGCTCGTCATCGAACCCTTCCAGAGCTTGAGCCTGACGGTTCCGCTGACAGTCTTCTGGGTGATGTCTATGAAGGCGCAGAGCGCCTCTCGGAGCGGGCAGAACCATTCGCCCTCGTAGAGCGTCTCGGCGAAACGCTGGCCTACGATGGTCTTGAACGAGAGCGTCTTCCGGTCCAGGCAGATCTGCTCGAGCTTGGCGTGGGCTTCCATGATGACCGAGCCGCCGGGGGTTTCGTAGACGCCGCGCGACTTCATGCCGACCACCCTGTTCTCCACCATGTCCAGAATCCCGACCCCGTGTCTGCCGGCCAGGACGTTGAGCGCCTTCACGAGCGAGACTCCGTCCATGGGCTTCCCGTTCATGGACTTCGGTACCCCTTCCTCGAAGCCCAGGGTCACGTACTCGGCCTGGTCGGGCGCGGCCTGGGGCGGGGTCGTCATCTTGAGCATGCCTTCGAGCTTGGGCTCGTTGGCCGGATCCTCGAGGTCGAGCCCCTCATGGCTGATATGCCAGAGATTGTCATCCCGCGAATAGGAATCCGACTTTTTCATGGGGACGGGAATGTTGCGCCGTTCGAGGTACTCGATCTCCTGCTCGCGGCTCGAGATGTCCCAGATGCGCCAGGGGGCTATCACTTCCATCTCGGGGGCGAAAGCCTTCACGCCGAGTTCGAAGCGCACCTGGTCGTTGCCCTTTCCCGTGCAGCCGTGGGCCACGGCAGTGCAGCCCTCGGCGAGGGCGACCTCGGCCAGCGACTTGGCCAGGAGGGGCCGCGCGGCCGAGGTGCCCAGGAGATAGCGCCCTTCGTAGGCCGCCCCGGACTTGACGAGGGGCCAGAGGTAGTCCTCGACGAAGACCCGCTTCAGGTCCTTCACGATGAGCATGGCCGCCCCGGAGGCCAGGGCCCGCTTTTCAAGCGAGGCCCAGTCGCAGTCCTGGCCGACGTCGCCGCAGACGGCGATGACCTCGCAGTCGTAGTTTTCCCGCAGCCAGGGCACGATGACGGTCGTGTCGAGGCCGCCCGAATAGGCGAGTGCGATCTTCTTTTTCATGGGATTCTCCTTGTGATGAGGTGCCGCCCCGAGGGCGGGTGTCGTTTCAACGCAGAAACCATGCGTCGGAGAGGCTTGGGTGAAACTGGCGGGGTTGTGGGAGGGCGATCAGCGACGACGAAGGCGGCGGAGCTTGAGACGGGGAAGAACGGAACAGGATGCGACTTCCGCGGGGCTGGAGATAATCCGGTCGACGACCCAGGGAAAGCTCACGAACAGCCTCCTCGACTGAGATGCTGCCTGAACACTACCAGGCCGCGGGCGGGAAGGTCAAGTCCTGATTGCATAGAATTACATCAATCAGCCCATATTACGTATCGATATGCATGTTCTGCCCCAAAGGTCGCATCTTTATCGGAAAATCACTGAGCATCCAGCTTCGCCAGCGCCGCCTCGGCTTCGGCCACGAGCTCCGGGTTCTTGGCCGCCAGTCCGAGGGTCCTGGCCTCGGTGAGGTCAGCCCTGGCCGCGTCGGCCTTGCCGGTCGCGGCGTAGATGTTCCCGCGCAACAGGTAGTAGCGGCCGCCTGCCGGGTCGGTCGACTGCCCGATGGCCGTTGTGAGGAGGCGGATGGCGGCATCCGGGAGGCCGAGCCGGGTCCAGTACAGCCCGGCGATCATGAAATAGGTCGGGCCGTCATGTTCTCGATCGAGTTCCACGAAGCGGTCCCAATACTCGCGTGCCTTCTCGTAGTACTCGAGGCCGGCGTAGCACTTGCCGATTCCGAGCAGCGTGTCGGGAGCGTTGGGCCTGATGGCGTTCGCGGAGAGGAAGGCGTCGAGAGCCCGCCCGTACTGCTTCCGCTCAAGGAGGGACCGTCCTTCGTTACGCTGGGCCAGGTACTTCTCCTGGAGCTGGCCCTCGGTCAGGGGCGGCGCGGGGCTCGGCGCCGCCCGCTGAGCCGCGGGATGCGGAGAGCTTCCGCAGGCAACGCCAAACAGCAGCACCGTCAGGACGACCAGCGCCGTCCCAGCGATTCGCGCCGGTCCTGACTGATGTATCGGATCCGCAGAACCCAGAAGCCGCCGAAGCTTTGATCCCATGAAGCCTCTCCCCTCACTCGCTGTCGCGCAGGATCCGCGCCGCAAGTTCCTTGACGAGCTTGGCTGCCACCATCCCGCTCAGGCCGTCCCAGTCCCGTTCCGGATTGTACTCGACCAGGTCGGCGCCGATCAGCCTGCCGCCGACACCCTGAAGGAGGCCAATGAGCTCCGAGCTCAGCAGTCCGCCCGGTTCCCGGTGGGAAACCCCCGGCGCACAGGAGGGATCGAGGGCATCGAGGTCGAGCGAAAGGTAGAACTCGCCGTCGATCTGCGGTCTGCGCCCCGCCCTCCAGGCGACCATGTCGAGGACCTCGACCTTGAAGCGGAGGGCCTGCGTACGCTGGACGGCGTTCATCCCGCGGATGCCCACCTGGACGAGACGGCTCACGGCTCCCGCCTCGAGCAGTCGCGCGAAGGGACAGGCATGGGAGAGGCGGTCGCCCGCGAACTCGTCATAGAGGTCGGGATGTGCGTCGATATGGAGGACGGTCATCGGTCCCCACCGCCGCGCCTGGGCAGCGATCAGGGGGAAGCTCACCGCATGGTCGCCGCCGAGAAAGAGGGGATGGGCGCCGCGGCCGGCGAGCGCCTCCGAGGCGGCTTCGATGGCCACGCAGTCCAGCCTCCCCTGAAGCTCGAGGTCGCCGGCGTCCTTGAGGCGGGCACAGCTGCCGAGATCCCTGCCGTCTTCCGCCGTCATGTTGGAGGAATCGCAGCGCAGGGCTTCGCGGATGGCCCCGGGGGCCGCCGCGGCGCCGCGCCGATAGGAGGCCTTGTCGTCTGCAGGGATGCCGAGGAGCACCACATCACCCCTGCTCAAGCGGGATAGGTCGGGAGCGACTGTCATGCCACCTCCTGCGCGGCCGGGCCGCCACGAGTGGCCATTCTCACCGTGGCGCCACGGCCCCGTCAAGCGATGCACGGCAGTGGGCGCTCCGCGGCCCCGATGCGGGCGGCGCCGCTGCGGGGCCGGCCCGGCCGCGGAATCTCTTTGACGCGGCCCAAGGCTCTGGCTATGATAGGGCCCATGCTGTTCATCGACCGGAGCGACGGCAGACGCGTCAAGGGGCTACCCAGCTTCAACGCGATCATGCCCTACCTCATGCGGACCCGCACGGAGTCCGTCGTCTATTTCGCCAAGGACATAGACGTTGAGAATGCGCTGCGCTATGTCCACAGAATGAATACGGTGGAGGGGAGCAACCGCTACTCGCTTTTCGCTCTCATCCTGTCCGCCGCCGTACGCTCCCTGGCCCTCAAACCGCGCATGAACCGCTTCGTTCACCGGCGCGGCGTATATCAGCGGAAAGAGCTCTCCATCTCCTTCATCGTCAAGAAGAAGCTCACGGAGGAGGCCGCCGAGTCCAACGCGAAGATCCTGTTCGACCCCCGTGACACGATCCAGGAAGCTACAGACCGTATAAATAGCGGCATCGAGGCCGCCCGGAGCCCGAAGCTCGGCGCGGACGACCGGGAAGTCGAGATCGCCCATCGCATCCCTTTCGGGAAGGCCGTGGCTACCTCCGCCTTCCGATTCTTGGATCATTTTAATGTTGCGCCGGCCAGCATGGTGCGCACTGATCCCCTTTATACGTCGATCTACTTCGCCAATCTCGGCAGCATCGGCCTCGACACTCCCTACCATCATCTGTACGAATGGGGCACGGCGAGCATCTTCGTGGTCATGGGCCGGATGTTCCAGAAGGACGTCGGACGGACGGACGGCTCAGTCGCGCGGCGGCACTTCATCAACTTCAAGGTGTCGCTGGACGAGCGCATCGGAGACGGCATCTACTTCGCCCACGCCGCTTCGCTCTTCCAGCGCCTCATCGTGCATCCGGAACTCCTCGAGGAGAGACCCGATCTCTCTTCGGCGGAGCAGTGAGAATCGGGGCCGCGCCGGCCCATCCGGCGCCGGCCGTTGGCGGAGGCCGAGCCGGGACCGGCCGCACAAGGAGAGTCACATGGAAGACTATGTCTTCGCAGAGGAACCGCGATTCTGGCGCATCATCAAGCTCCGGAAGTTCAGACGGACGGAGGGCGTGGCCTTCGACATCATGCCCATGGCTGCGCTGCCGAGAATCGACGGCATCGACCGCGTGCTCCACCAGAAGCGGGCCCTGTCACCGGGCTCCGTGGGCGCCATCGAGCGCCCCTGGTACATCCACACCCATCAGGAGGACAACCTGATCGTCCTGCAGGGCAAGCGGACGGCGGAGATATTCACCCTCGAGCATCGCCGGATCGAGACCTTCGCCGTCACCCCGGACTACATCGAGCACAATGGCAAGATCGTGTACGACGGTCCCGGCATGGTGGTATGGCCCTGCAATGTGTTCCACCGTATCGTGACCGGGGACGAGGGTTCGGCTTCCCTCAATTTCGCGCTGCGCTATCCCGGCTTCGACATCGATACGGCCTTCAACGTCTACGATCTCAACACCGAGACGGGGGAGTATCATCTGCTCAGGAAGGGCAGCCTGGATCAGTACCCGGGCTGATGCCTGCGGCGCTCACGCGGCTCCGCCCATGGCCGCCGGTCCGGCGGGCCCGGCCCGGGTGAGGACGCCGTCTATCTGAGAGCGCGCACGAGGAGAATCACGAGCGCGAGGAGGAGTGCCGCGGCGGCAGGATAGGACCACCAGGGCAGATTCTGGGCGGGGAGGGCTGCCGGGCGCAGCGGCTCCGGCGCGGCGTTCGCTGCATCGGCGTAGCCGCATACGGGGCAGCCGCGCGCGAAATCGTCGCCCTCTCCGACGTAGCCGCAGCGCGGGCACTTGACCGAAGAGAAGAAGCGTCCGCAGCGCGGGCAGAGCCGGGCGTCCTTTCCGACCTCCGCCCCGCAGTGCTCGCAGAAGTAGCGCGGCCGCTTCATGCCGCTCACGCGGTCCGGTTAGACCGCTTCCTTCTTGGCAGTGTCCGGGGCGGTCGATGCGGGGCAGCCCTCGCAGGCGCTCGATGGGCCGCTCGAGTCCTTCGATGAGGCCGGGGCCGACTTCCGGCTGTCGTTCTTGTAGAAACCCGAGCCCTTGAAAATGACGCCCGTGCCGCCGTTGATGCGTCGCTTGACACCGCCCCCGCAGGTCGGGCATGCGCTGAGCGGCGCGTCGGACATATTCTGGAATACGTCGAAGTTCTTCCCGCAGGACGTGCACTCGTATTCATAGGTCGGCATGGTGAATACCCTCGGTGTGTCTGGAGTTCATCGATAATATACGAAGAAAGGTCCGGGCGCGTAAAGCGGGAGCCCCGCGGTCGGTCGGGGTCGCCCGTCGCCGGTCGGCCCTGACCCCGTCGGCCCATCGCGCGGCCGGCAAGGGCGGGGGCCCCGCCCTCCTAGTGGATGACCTTCAGCCTTCTGCCCACCGTGGTGAAAGCCGCGATGGCCGTCTCGACCTGCTCGGGGGAATGGCCGGCGGAGATCTGCACCCGGATCCGGGCCTTCCCCCTCGGCACGACGGGGAAGCTGAAACCGATCACGTAGATCCCTTCCTTGAGGAGTTCGTCGGCCATGTCATGGGCGAGGCGCTCGTCATACAGCATCACCGGCACGATCGGGTGCACGCCGGGCCGGATGTCGAATCCGGCTGCGGTCATGCCCTCGCGGAAGCGCTTGGTGTTTGACTCCAGCTTGTCCCGCAGGGCTGTCGAGGCGCTGAGCATCTCGAGACAGCGGAGGGTGCCGCCCACGATCGAGGGGGCCACGGTGTTCGAGAAGAGATAGGGCCTGGCCTTCTGCCGCATGTACTCGACGATCTCCCTTCGGGCGGCGATGCAGCCGCCCGAGGCGCCGCCGAGCGCCTTGCCGAAGGTGGTCGTGATGATGTCCACGCGGCCGCCGACGCCGCAGTGTTCCCAGGTGCCCCGACCCGTCCTGCCCATGAACCCGGTCGCGTGCGAATCGTCCACCATGACGAGAGCATTGTACCGCTCGGCGAGATCGCAGATCGCGCCGAGATTGGCGATGTCGCCGTCCATGGAAAAGACCCCGTCGGTGGCGATCATCCTGATCCTGGCCCCGGCCGCCTCCTTGAGACAGCGTTCAAGGCCCTTGGCCGGCTTGCCCGTGTCCCCGTCCGTCTCCTCGACGTCGCGCATGTCCCCGTGCTTGTAGATCCAGCGCTGCGCCTTGCAGAGCCTGATCCCGTCGATGATCGAGGCGTGGTTGAGACTGTCGGTGATGATGGCGCAGTCCTCGTCGAGGAGGGGCTCGAAGACGGCGCCGTTGGCGTCGAAGCAGGAGGAGAAGAGTATGCTGTCCTCCATGCCGAGGAAGTCCGCGACCGCCCGCTCGAGGCGCTTGTGCGGATCCTGGGTGCCGCAGATGAAGCGCACGCTCGCCATGCCGTAGCCCCACTCGCCCAGGGCGCGCTCCGCGGCCGCGCGGATGCCGGGATCGTTGGCCAGGCCGAGATAATTGTTGGCGCAGAAGTTGAGCACCTCGGCCCCGTCCTTCACGCGGATGAGCGCTCCCTGGGTCGTGGCTATGATCCGCTCGTCCTTGTAGAGGCCCTCGGACCTGATCTGCTCGAGTTTTGCGGCGAGTTCGCCCTTCACGGCTCCGTACACAATCTCCCCCTTTTCCGGGCCGCGTCGGAGGGGCGCGGCCCGGTCCGATTCTACACCGGGGAAGAAGTTCGGACAATTGAGGGGAGCGGATCGCGGCTCGGTGCGGCGTCCGCGTTTCTATGTGGAGCTGCCGCCGATCTCCGGTTCGAGCTGCGAGAGGATGAGCTCCATGTCGGCCTCGAGGCGGTCGAGCTCGTCGCTCAGCGCGTTCATGCGCGCGCTCCCGCCTCCCCCGTCCGAGGTCCGCGCGGCCATGCGCTCGAAGGGAGCGCTGAGCGCCTCCTCCAGTCCGGGCCCGCGGATCACCGGCTGGCCGCAGTAGGGACAGAAGCGGAAGTCGGCGAGCACCAGGCTTCGGCAGGATTCACAGAAGCGGACGTTCATCCGGTCTCCTACAGCAGGCTGGCGGCGAGCTCCGCCAGCTCCGACCGTTCGCTCCGGAGCAGGGTGACATGGCCGTAGATGGCCTGTCCCTTGAACGCGTCGACGAGATACGAGAGACCGTTGGAGTTGGCGTCGAGGTACATGTTGTCGATCTGGTAGGGATCGCCGGTCAGCACGACCTTCGTGCCCTCGCCGGCGCGCGAGACGAGGGTCTTGATCTCGTGGGGAGTGAGGTTCTGGGCTTCATCCACGATCATGAACTGGTTGGGCAGGCTGCGGCCGCGGATGAAGGAGAGCGCCTCGATTTCCAGGAGCTTGTCCTTCACGAGCTGCTCCACGCTCTTGACATTGGGCCGCTTGTACTCGCCGAGAATCTGCTCGAGATTGTCGAACAGGGGCTGCATCCAGTTGGACATCTTGGCGGACTTCTCTCCGGGCAGGTAGCCGATGTCCTTGCCCACGGGCACGACGGGGCGGGTGACGAGCATCCGCGTGTAGCGCTTGTCCTCGATCGTGCTGCGCAGTCCCGCGGCGATAGCGAGCAGGGTCTTGCCGGTGCCCGCCTTCCCGACGAGCGAGACAAGCCGGACCTTGTCGTCCAGCAGCAGCTCGAAGGCCACGCGCTGCCGCTCGTTCAGGGGCGAGATTCCCGACACCGGACCCGGCCACTCGCCGAGGGCCAGCAGTCGCTGCTCTTCCCCGTCGCTTCTGGCCACCAGGCTGCGGCCGGTGCTCCGGTCCCTGAGCACCGCAAACTCGTTCGGAAGGAACCGCTCCTTCGATTGCAGCTCTCCGGTGCCTTCGATTTTGGCAAGGCTCTCCGTGGATACATCGATTTCGCGCACTCCCTGGTAGAGGGTGGCGATATCGACCTTCTGCTTTTCGTAGTCGACCGCGCGAAGTCCGATGGCCGTGGCCTTGACCCGCGCGTTTATGTCCTTGGAGACGAAGAAGACCTTGCGCCCCTCCTTCTGGAGGGCGTATGCGCAGAGGATGATCTTGTTGTCGTTGCGATCGAGCGCGAGCCCCTCGGGGCCGTCGTCGGGGAGGCGAAGCGAGACCCGGAGCGTCGAGCCGTTCTCGAGTTTGACACCCTCATTGAGGCTGCCTTTCTTGGTCAGGCTGTCGAGAAAGCGGATAGCATCCCGCGCGCTCTTGCCGCGCTGGTCGGAGAAGGTCTTGAGCTTGTCCAGCTCCTCCAGAACCTCGAGCGGCAGGACTATCTCGTTTTCCCTGAAAGACATGATGGATTCCGGATAGTGAATGAGGACATTGGTGTCTATCACGAAGCACTTGGCCACTTTTGCGTTTTCAGGGAAAACAGGTCTGTCGTCCGAACTGCTCATGGCGCCAGTATAGTGCATCCCCGGGCCTCTGTGCCCCTTCGACTCCGGAGCTTCTCACTCGAGTCCATACTTTTTGATCTTGTTGAGGATAGTCCGCCTGCTGATCCCGAGCTCCCCGGCTGCCCTGGTCCGGTTGCCTCCCGATTCGGCCAGCGCGCGGACGATGGCATCCCGTTCCACGGCGTCGAGGCTGGCCGGAGATCGCAGACCGTCGACCCGGGTCCTCGGCCGCGGCTCGGAACCGACGCGGGGTATCGGGACTGCCCCGCCTCTCCCCTCGCTGCCCGCCCGTTCCGCCCTGGAGCGCAGCGGGTCCAGGCCAAGGTCCGCCGGCAGGATTTCGGGCCCCTCGGCATAGATCGAGGCGCGCTCGAGGATGTTCTCCAGTTCGCGCACGTTCCCCGGGAAGGAGTAGGAGACGAGGGCCTCCAGCGCGGCGGCGCCGAGACGGGGACGGGTTGCGGCGCCGGAACGCGGTCCCATCCTCGAAACGAGCCGCTCGAGGAGGCAGGTGGCAAGCAGCGGAATGTCCTCCCGGCGCTCCCTGAGGGGAGGCACCTGGATGCGCACCACGTTGAGCCGGTAGTAGAGATCCTCCCGGAGCCGCCCCTCGCGCACAAGCGCCTCGATATCCTGGTTGGTCGCCGAAATGATCCTCGCGGCGATCGGGATATCCCTCGTGCCGCCGAGGCGCCGAATCCTGCGCTCCTGCAGCACCCGAAGGAGCTTGACCTGGAGAGGCAGGGGCATCTCGCCGATCTCGTCCAGGAAGAGGCTGCCCTGGCCCGCGATTTCGAAGAGCCCCACCTTGCGCACATCGGCTCCCGTGAAAGCCCCCCGTTCATGTCCGAAAAGCTCGCTTTCCATGAGATTCTCGTGGACGGCCCCTATGTTGACGGCCACAAAGGGCTCCCCGGCTCGGGGCGAGAGGGCGTGGATCTCCCGGGCGACGACTTCCTTCCCTGAACCGCTCTCCCCGCTGATCAGCACGGTCGTAGCGGCGCGCGCGACCTTCTCGATCGCCCGCCTGAGCGCCCGCGCGGCCGCTCCATCGCCCATGAACCGCGGCGAGGAAACCGTCCTCGACTCCGCCTCGATTATGTCCTCGCGCCTGCGGTTCTCGATCGCGGACCTGATCCTGACCACCAGTTCGTCGGGGTCGAAGGGCTTGATGAGATAGTCGACGGCCCCCGTCTTGAGCGCCGTGACGGCGTCGCCGATCTCCCCGAGCGCCGAGATCATGATGACCGGGCTTCGAAGGCCCTCCTCCCTCATCCGCTCGAGAAGCTCCTGGCCGCCCATCACCGGCATCCTGAGGTCGGTGACCACGGCATCGTAGGGCTCCGAGCGGAGCGCCTCGAGGGCCTCGCGTCCGTCGGACGCCGCGTCCGATTCCATGCCTTCGAGCTTGAGCAGGAGCTGTATCGATTCGCGGATGTTGCGCTCATCGTCGACTACAAGAACTTTCATGAGGTTCCGTCCTTGTGCTCGGGCAGGAGCACCGTGGCGCAGCAGCCGCCGCCGCTCCGGGCCCTGAGGGTGACGGTCCCGCCGACAGCCCCGACAAAGCGCCTGCAGATCGAGAGGCCGATGCCGGTGCCCCTGCTCTTCGTCGTGAAAAAGGGATCGAAGAGCCGCGGGGCCGTCTCCTCCGAAAGGCCGGATCCCCGGTCGAGCAGCTCGATCTTCACGGCGCCGCCCTCGGAGGAGACGTCGATGGCAAGGGCCTCCTCCGGCCCCCCGGCCTCGATGGCATTGCGCAGAAGATTCTCGAGCACGGAGCGCAGCCGCTCGGGATCCATCAGCACCCGGGGCGACGCCCTGCCCTCCCGCCTGAAAATGTTCCGTCCGCAGAGTCTCATGCCCACCTCTCGGGCGAGCTCGGCAGGGTCGATGGAGCGGGGCTGCCCGGCAGGTTCCCGCAGATAATCGCCGACCCGCATGCTGAGGGCCGAAAGGCGCTCGACCTCGTCATTGATGATGCCGATCTCGCGCCCGGCGGCCGGGAGGCAGGTCTTCTCAAGAAGCCGTGTCTGCAGTCTGATCGAAGACAGCGGGTTCTTGATCTCGTGGGCAAGCGTGCTCGCGGCCGTGCCGAGGAGGACGAGACTCTTCTGCTCCTCGATGCGGCTGCGGTACTGCGCGTTGCGCCGGAAGAGGCTGTAGACGAGGAAGATCACGGCCGCGAGCGAGACCTCGATGAGGGGGAAGAGTATGATCTCGAGCCGCCTGTTCCTCCAGTAGGCCGGCTCCCTGATCTCGAGGTACATGATGTCCGCATTTCTCAGGGTCGTGAAGAGAAATCCGGTTGCGGGAGGCCGCTCCCTCCCGCTCACCTGCCGGCCATCGAACGCCTGCCGCTGCCCGGAGGCCGGAGGGGGCGGCCCCGGATGAAAGGGACGGGAGAGCAGAACGATCGAGCTGTTCCCCGCCTTGTCGATGTAGAGCCGCGGCCCGAACGGTGATGCATCCTGCTGGGGCAAGGCCTGCGAAAAGCTCTGCGGCGTCGACCCCCAGGAATAGAGCCGCTGCCCCCCCTCGGCGTAGGCGGCGACACCGATGATCTCGCCCGACAGCTGGCTCGAGCTTTCGATGGCCGAACCGAAGTCCTCGTGGTCGCGCAGGCCGGCGAGCAGGATGCTCAGCGTCCGTTCCACGGCATTGCGGGCTTCCAGTCTGTCCCGCTCGGCGATGCCCTCGAGGATGACAATCGCGAACACCGTCAGGACGGCGAACGCGAGGGCGGCCGCCCCGATCGAGAGTAACCATCTGCCCCGCCCCGGCTTCTGTTGCATCACTCCTCCGCGTCACGGCAGCAGTGCCGTGAGCTGTGCGTTGTCCTCAAGCCCTGCCAGGACGGCAAGGGCGGAAAGATTCGCCAGGAAACCGTACCGGGCGGCGATGAGCGCCGTCTGGTCGACACTCACAGTGGCCTCCGCCGCTGTGAGGTCAGCCGTGGTGGCAGCCGAAAGCCTATACTGTTCGAGCACATTCTGGTAGCTGCTCTGCGCATACTCGAGCGCCTTGGAGGAGGATCCGATGGAGGCGGCCGAAGAGACCCATTCGTAGAGCGCCTGGAGGACCTGCAGGTCGAGATCGCTTTCCCCCTGTTTCACATCGGCATCGGCCTGAGCTGCGGTGATGCGGGCGGCGGCCATGCCGTTGTTGAGTGTCCAGTAATCGAGGTCCATCCGTGCGGTCAGCGAGAGCGAACCCGGCAGGCTGAGGGCCCGAGCGGCCGAGCCGCTCCCGGCGAGGCTGTACGACAGTCCTCCGGAAAGGCCGAGCGAGACCGAGGGGAGGTATGCCGCCCTGGCGATCTGCAGGCCCAGCTCCGCCTGGCTGAGGGCGAGGGAGTAGCCGGCCAGGCTTGGGCTCGAGGCCCTGGCCAGGGCGCCGATGCGGGCCGCGAGCGCACCGAGGCCCGACTCGTCCAGGGCGCCAAGCCTGTCGAGCAGGGCGGCATAGCTCGAGAAATCCACGGCCTGGAGCCTGGTCGAAGCAGGCAGCCCCGTGAGGGATGCGAGTTTGGCCCTCGCCGAGGCAAGGTTCTTGCGCGCGATGAGAAGGGCGGTCTGGTAGGCTGCGGTATCCGCCTCGGTCTGCAGCACCGCCGACTGCGCGAGGACGGCGGCGTCGGCCTTGGCCTGGGCCAGACGCTGCTTGAGCTGGGCGGATTCGAGATCGCTCTGCGCGGCCTGGACCGCAGCCTCGTCCTCGAGAACGGCGAAGTAGGCGGCGTCCACCTGTCCGAGCAGGGAGAGCCGCGTCGCTTCGAGGGCCCTTCTGCTCGACTCGGTCGCGAGGTCGTACTTCCTGACTGTCTTCGCGTTCTTGCCACCGTCAAACAGGGTCTGGCTGACGGCTATCTTGGCGACGAAGTCATTCGTGTCGGCCGGCGAGCCGGTCGGGCTGTAGCCCAGGTCGTCCTCGGCCGTCGCGGAAATCTGGGGCAGGCCCGAGTACGCTTGCGCCTGCGAGACAAGACCGGAGCCGTCGACCGCGAGCCGGGCCTTTGCAAGGAGCGCCGAGCGCGACAGGGTCAGGTCGCGCGCCTCCTGCAGCGTCAGCTCGTCGGCCGGCGCCGGGACGCGGGCTGCGACGCTCTGCGCCTGCGACGGCGCCGCCGCCACAAGCGCGGCCACCAGGAACAGCGTCGCGCAGTTCGTTGTCGTTTTCATGGGAGTCTCCTCATTCGTATCGAAGGGCGTCGATCGGGTAGAGATTGGAAGCCTTCCGCGCCGGGTAGAAGCCGAAGAAGATGCCCACCGCCGCGGCGAATCCGGCGGAGGCGGCGACAATGGCCGGGCTCACGACCGTCGGGGTGTTGAGGAACCGCTCCAGTCCGAAGGCGACGCAGAAGGCCAGCAGGATGCCGACGATTCCCCCCAGGAGG
>DATJQN010000308.1:0-7949 GCA_035505775.1 Rectinemataceae bacterium
CGAAGCCGGAGTGGGGAGTCGTGCCGAAGCGCCGAAGATCCAGATACCAGGAGTAGGTCTGTTCATCCAGCCCCATCTCCTTGATCCGCCTGAGAAGGAATTCGAGGCGCTCCTCGCGCTCTGAGCCGCCGATGATCTCACCGAAGCGCGGCACGAGAACGTCCATGGCCCGCACGGTGCGCCCGTCGTCGTTGAGTTTCATGTAGAAGGATTTGAACTCCTTCGGATAATCCGTGACTATCAGCGGCCCGCCCACCACCTTTTCCGTGAGGTGCTTTTCGTGCTCGCTCTGCAGGTCGGTGCCCCATGATGGCTTGAACTCGAAGCTGTCGCCGCACTTCTCGAGCTCGCGTATCGCATCGGTGTAGGTCATGTGTGCGAAGGGCCTGGCAAGTATGGCACCGAGTCCCTCGATGAGTCCCTTCTGGACGCGGGCCTCGAAGAAGGCCAGGTCCTCGGCGCAGTCATCGAGCGCCACCCGCACGAGATGCTTGATGAAATCCTCAGCGAGCTCCATGTTGTCCGAGAGATCGTTGAAGGCCACCTCCGGCTCGATCATCCAGAACTCGGAGAGGTGGCGACTCGTGTTGGAGTTTTCAGCCCTGAAGGTCGGTCCGAAGGTGTACACCCTTCCCAGGGCCTGGCAGTAGGTCTCGACATTGAGCTGCCCGGAAACCGTGAGAAAGGCCGGCTTGCCGAAAAAGTCCCTCCCGTAGTCGACGGCCTCTCCGGAACGCGCAATGCGGTCCAAATCGAGGGTCGTGACCTGGAACATGGCTCCGGCGCCTTCCGCATCCGACGCCGTGATAAGGGGGGTTTGGATGTACTGGAAACCCCGCTCCTGGAAGAATTGGTGGATGGCGAAGGCCATGCGGTTGCGTACGCGGGCGACGGCGCCGAAGGTGTTGGTCCTGGGCCGCAGGTGGGCGATCTCCCGGAGGAATTCCAGCGAGTGCGCCTTCTTCTGCAGAGGGTAACTCTCCGGCGGGGCTTCGCCGATCAGTTCCAGACGCGTCGCCTTGATCTCCACCTTCTGTCCCTGAGCCGGGGAGGGGACCAGGCTTCCCTCGACCGAGACGGATGCGCCGGTCGATGCCCGGGAAAGCTCACGAGCCAAGGGCGAATCGGCCACGGGGACCTCGAATACGCATTGCAGATTGGCCATCCGGGAGCCGTCGTTGAGTTCCAGGAAGACGGCCGCCTTGGTCTCGCGCTTGGTGCGCACCCAGCCTTTGGCCGTGATGGTTCTGCCGTCGGGTTCCAGATCGAAAAGTTCCTTGAGGGTCAGACGCTTCATTGTTCTCCCCGAAGAATCGTCGCACTGGTGTAGCACGGATGGGCCCGGCGGGTCAAATCCTTGTCCGCCAATATCCTGTGCGCCAATTGCCGCGATATGTAGTCCTGCATCCATCGCCCGCGGATGCCTTCACGTGCAGCCCACCCTGTAGTACATTATCGGCATTCAGTGGGGAGAACGACGTGCAGTACAATGTTGGGATCGCCTATTTCCTCTGGCTCATCTCCGGTTGCGGCATGCTGGGCTTTCACCGCTTCTATCTGGGCAAGGTCGCGAGCGGTGCGCTCTGGTTTTGCACGGGCGGACTCTTCCTCATCGGTGCGATCAGCGATTTCTTCCGCATACCGCGGCTGGTGGACGAAGCCAACGTGCGTGTCAACGTCCAGGCAGCCATGGCCTTTCGGGATTACGCTGCCCAGGGCATGATTGGCGGAGGGGGCGTCTCCAAGGCACAGGAGAGTCCGGAGAAGACTATCCTGAGGATCGCCCAGAAGAATGGCGGAAGCGTGACTCCCGGCGAGGTGGCGCTCGAGGGAGACCTCGGCATCGACGAGGCCAGGAAGGAATTGGACAAATTGGCGTCGGCGGGAAATGCCGAGATGCGTGTGCGCTCGAGCGGAGTCGTCGTGTATTTCTTCGGGGAATTCGCGCGGGAGGGGAAGGACGATTTCGCCGTTTAGAATGCGGAGACAGATTCAAGCAGGCAGCCACGCTCCGGGCGTACTCTTCGCAGGCCCGATGCGCCGGCGGTATGTGAATACATTAAAAAGGAGCGGTACGTATGGAAAACAAGGAGATCACCTTCGAGATTGTCCGACATATCGGGGTCGTGTCCGAGGGGGGCAAGGGCTGGAGGAAGGAGCTCAACCTCGTCTCCTGGAACGGACGGGAAGCCAAGATCGACCTCCGAGAGTGGTCGCAGGACCACCTGCACATGGGCAAGGGCGTGACCCTCACCCAGGAAGAGGGCGTCCGCGTGGCGGAACTCCTCTCCGCCCACGTCAAGGGGCTTTGAGCCTGCGAGGTCGCGGCTCGTATCCCGGCGGAAGCGGTAAGGCGCTGCTTTTCGGCGTCACCCTTCACTGACGCGCGCCCGCTGGTTACCATCGCTTCGGAAGGAATGTAGTGTTCGTGAAAAGGCTCCCGATTCCCATCTTCGCACTTGCCACTCTGATTCTTCTCGGTCTGAGCTCCTGTCTGCGCCCCTCCGAGGCCTCCATCAAGCTCGATCCCAACCCGATCCTGAGCGGCGGCCCCGGCTGGCTCGTGGTCAAGGAAGCCTTTGCCCGTGTCAAGGAGAAGCCCGCAGCCGACTCTGCTGACCTCGCCCATGTGCGTCGGGGGGGAAGCTACCAGATACTGGCCGTGGAGTTCGGCACGGGGACGCCGGATTCCCCGCCCTCGACCTGGTATCGCATCAGCGCCGACGGAGTCTCGGGGTGGATCGCGGCCTCCGACATCGATGTCACCGCTTCGCGGGAGCAGGCTGAGTACGAGGCTTCAGGCATGCGCTAGTGCCTGAATCGACAAGCACTCATGGAATCCGGAGGCGGGCGGCAACCTCTGCGCAGAGGTAGAATGAGCCCGCGACGAGCAGGGGCCGGCCGGAGTCCCGCGCCCTGCTCAGCGCGGTGGCTATCGCCGTGCTGAAGTCCTCGACCAGACGGCAGCGCCGTTGCTCCGATGCCCCGAGTGCGCGGCAGAAGCTGGCATGCACTGCCCCGGGATCGCTCTGCTTGAAGTCTCCGGGTCGCGTGATCGTTATCTCCTCGAAGTGCGGCGCCAGAATGCCGGCCATCTCCTCGTGGTGCTTGTCGTGCGCACAGCCGAAGAGGAGGTCCGCCGGACCGGGAAAGACCGCCCGCATGCTCTCCAGCGCGGCGCGCGCTGAGCGGGGCGTGTGCGCTCCGTCCAGGATCACGGTAGCTTCGCCGTCCACCACCTGAAACCGGGCGGGAAGGCTCGCCCGGGACAGCCCCGCTGCCAGCGACTGTGCGCCGACGCGGGCTTCGATCTCCGAGGCCGCAAGGGCCGCGAGGGCCATGTTCTGTCCTTGGATGCGGCCGATCAGCGGGGAGTGAAGGGCGAGCTCCCCCGCGCTGCCCCATGAGCGCGATGCGGGCCTCCACGAATCCTTGAACACGAGCCGCACGTCCGTGCCGGTCCGGTCCACGGCGACATCCCTGACCGCAACGAGCTCATCCAGTTCGCGCCGGGGACTTCCCTTCTCGCTGCAGTTCGACCTGAATACCTGCATCGCCTCCTCGGACTGGGGGCTGAGATAGCAGGCCCGCCCCGGTTTGATGATGCCGGCCTTCTCAAAGGCGATCTGCGCGATCGTGTCTCCGAGCCACTCCGTATGCTCGAGCTCGATGGGCGTGATCACGCTTGCGGCGGAGTCCAGGACATTTGTGGAGTCCAGGCGGCCGCCGAGCCCTGTCTCGACCACCGCCCACTCACAGCCGAGCCGGCGGAAGGCCAGGAAGGCGAGGAGGGTGCTGAGCTCGAAGTAGGTCGGCAGCTCGCCGCCCGGGAAGTCGGAGGCCGACTTCCCGTTTATCAGTGGGAAGAGCTCGTCCATCGCGCCAAGAAGGACAGCCTCATCGACTTCGTCTCCCGCTAGACTGATGCGCTCCTTCCAGCGCAGCAGATGAGGCGACGTGTAGAGCCCCGTGCTGATCCCGGCCGCCTGGAGTACACGGGCGATCATTACCGAGACCGAGCCCTTTCCCTTGGACCCCGCTACGTGGATGCTCCTGAACGCGTTCTGCGGATCACGCAGGCCCGCGCAGAGATGGCGCATACGATCGAGTTTGAACTCCGTCTTCTGGCCCTTTTCGACGTTCACGAAACGGAGGAGGTAGGCAAACACCTCGTCGGAGGAGGCGAAATTCTGTCCGGACATGGCAGGCGATAATGCGCTCCGCCCTTCTTCGTCGTCAAGCGGCCCCGGCCCCGACGCCGATATTCAAGGTGTGAAAGCCGGAACCACCGCCCGTCATGCAGCTCGTGCCTGGAAACCCAAGGCCCGGGCCAGGTGCCCATCCCCCGGCTCCTCGCGGACACGGGCCAGGCTCATGATCCTCGACTTCGACGGCAGCATCCTGGATTCCCTGCATGCCAAGCAGGAGCGCTGTTTCATGCCCGAGTTCGTGCGGAGCTTCGGGGAGGGGGCGGAGAAAGAGCCGCTCGAGGAGCTCTGGCGTTATGTCAGTCTCGATTCCCGCCACCGTGGGGTCAACCGGTTCCGCGCCCTCGCCGTGGCCCTGCGAATCGGTTCGCGGCTTCCGCAGATCGGTCCCCTGCTCCGGCGGCATTCCGGCCTGGCCGACGCACTCGATGCCTGGCTCGCCCACGAACCGAGTCCCTCCGCAGGGCGACTGGCTTCAGCACTGGCAGGGAAGGCGGTCGACCGAAAGCTCGCCAGGGTCCTCGCCTGGTCCAGGGATGTCGATCGGGCCATCGACCTTCTTCCGCCGGCAGCGACCTTTGTCGGGGCAGGACGAATTCTTTCCCAGGGGGCTACTGACGCGGAAATCCGGCTGCTCAGTTCCTCGACCTCGGCCCGGGCTCGTCGCGAGCTTGCAGGGGCGGGGCTGTCCGCCTTCACCGACGCACTTCTGGCGCAGGAGCGTGGCGAGAAGGCCCGGTGCGTCGCCCTGGCCATGGAAGCTCGCTTCGATCCGGCCGCAGTTCTCGTGATCGGCGACGCCCCCGTGGATCTGGCAGCTGCCCGTTCGGTGGGCGCCTCCTTCTATCCGATCGTTCCGGGGCGGGAGGAGGAGAGCTGGAGGAGCTTCGAGAGGGACTTCCTGCCCGATTTTCTCATGGGCAGGCCCACACATGCGCCCCTTGGGCCCTTCCTGGATGCCTTCGCGACGGGTCTGCCTTCGCAGTTCCACGCTGGCTAGAGTTCGATTTCCACCAGAGCCAGCGCAAGGGGCCAGTCTCGGAGCCGCGCGCACCCCGCCCGCAGCAGGCTGCGGACGCGCTCGCGCTCGTCCTGCGAAAAACTTTCAGCCAGGGCCGACCCATAGGGCGAATCGGCGGAGAGCCAAAGTTCGAGTTCGTCCTCGGACACCCTCCGGGGATAGCTTCCCTCCCAGAGACCGAGCCTCGAGCCGCGGAATGCCAGCCCCTCTGCCGCCGCGGAAAGCGCGGACTCCAGCGCCTCGAGTTTCCAGCCGAGCGAGGCCTGGTCTTCCCGATCAAAGAACGCTCGTTCGAAGTTCCCGAAGCGGCTGCCGAGGCTGGATGCCGGCGACTCCGCCTCGAGGCACTGCGTCAGGGCTCCACCGAGGCGCGGGAGCAGTTCGGCATCCACGAGCCGCGAGCCTCGAAGGGCTGCGGCCAGCACAGGGAGCATGGTCGCGAGCCTGTCTTGATCCGCAAAGAGGCCGCGGCCGAGCACGAGGTCGAAGGTTGAAAATCCAAAGGCTGCCTGCAGGAATTCGGCATCCAGGTTCTCGGGATCGAGGGTCGCGACGAGGGGCCGTTCGAGCTCGGGAAGGGTACTGGCGTAGTGCTCGATGATCTCGCGCTCGGCCTCGCTGCGAACCAACGCCGCCACCGTTCCCTCGCTTGCCCGCCGCAGCGCCTCCCAGACGAGGTAGCCTTCCCGCGCATCGAGCACGAGCACACGATCGCCGCGGCCACAGCTGCATCGCTCGAAGAGCGCGCGCCGGAGGGCTTCAAGTCGGGCGGTCACCCCCGATTCCGCCCTCATCTTCCAGGTCGAGCCGGAGCCCGCCGAGCCTGTCCTCGCGGACCAGAGATACTCCTCGCCGGCCGGGCTCCCCTTGTGGTCGGCCATGAAAGCCGCGGCGACCTGGGCTTCCCGGCGCTCGAGGACGCGTGAGCGCCGCTCACCCTCCACACCGAGCTTTCCCGGCTGATAGAAGACCCTGCCGCGCAGGGTCGCCGGGAGATACTGCTGGGCCACCCAATGATCCCGGTAGGCGTGCGGGTACAGATAGCCCTCGCCGTGTCCGAAGCCCTGCGAGTCCCGGTTCGCATCCTTGAGATGCGTGGGCACCTCGGCGGCTTCGGCTTCGACCAATTTGAGCGCATCGAAATAGCCGAGGGCAGAGTTGGATTTGGGGGCCGTGGCCAGGTAGAGCGCCGCATGGGCCAGATGATACTGGCCCTCCGGCATGCCAATGCGGTCGAATGCCTCTGCGCAGGCAAGGACGACCTGAACCGCTCCGGGATCGGCCTGGCCCACGTCCTCGCAGGCCGAGATCAGCATGCGTCGGAAGGCGAAGTGCGGGTCCTCGCCGGCGTATATCATGCGCGCGAGCCAGTAGAGGGCCGCATCGGGGTCTGAACCCCGAAGGCTCTTGATGAGGGCGCTCGCGGCGTCGTAGTGATAGTCGCCGTCCTTGTCATAGAGCACGGCGCGGCGCTGGATGCTCTGCTCGGCGGCCTCGAGACTGACCTGAAGCGCCGCGCCATCGGGAGGAGGCCAGCTCTCCACGCTCGTCTCTATGGCGAGCTCCAGCGCGTTCAGGAGGGAGCGGGCATCGCCGTCGGCGGTGGCCACGAGATGCTCAAGGGCCTTCGCTTCGAACCCGACATTCCATCTGCCGTAGCCCCTCACGGGGTCGGAGATCGCCGCCTCCGCAATTCTCCCGAGATCGCCCTCGTCGAGCGCCTTGAGCTGGAAGACGCGCGATCGCGAAACCAGGGCCCGGTTGACCTCGAAAAATGGATTCTCCGTCGTCGCACCGATGAGGACTATCGTTCCGTTTTCGACCCAGGGGAGGAGGGCGTCCTGCTGAGCCTTGTTCCAGCGATGCACCTCGTCAACGAAGAGGATGGTGCGGCGGCTGTAGAGCTCCTGGTGACGGCGGGCTTCCTCGATGGCCGAGCGTATCTCCGCCACTCCCGCGAGCACGGCGTTGAGGGTGACAAAGCGGCGCGAGGTGCTGTTTGCGATGACCCGGGCGAGGGTGGTCTTGCCCGTGCCCGGCGGGCCCGAGAAGAGGAGGGAGGAAAGCTGGTCCTTCTGGATGGCTCGTCGGAGCAGGCGGCCGGGACCGACTATGTGTTCCTGGCCGATGAACTCGTCGAGCGACCGGGGCCGCATGCGGAAGGCGAGGGGCTCGCCGCCGCCTCCCGCGGCCGCGGCGAACAGGCTGTCACCTTCCTTCGCGGCCATGACCGGCCCGGCTTACTCGGCGCTCCAGCCGTCCGAGAGATTCCAGCTACCAGCGGTGGCATCGATGGATACGAGGCCATAGTTGGATGTTGTGAGGCCGGAGGCGGCAATGCAGGCGAAGAGCGTGCCCGTTCCGCCGCCAGCATCGTCGAAGAAGAACTTGACCACCGGCTTGGAGGCGAAGAGGGTGGAGTAGGTCGAGTTGCTCCCGCTCGGCGCGATCGATCCGCTGTCGCCGGCGTGATAGCTGTAGGTCGGGGCAGTATTCGAACTTTCGAAATAACCGTTGGCGGTATAGGAGACGTTGGTAGTGCCCGTGCCGACCAGGAGATGATAGGTGGTAGGCGACACCGGCGCTTCCTGGACGTCCGTTATGACGTTGTCGGTGGAGAGGCTCGGTGAGCCGATACTCGTCGCTGCGCCAGCACCCAAGGTGTAGATAGTCGTCGTAGTCCAGGCGTAAAGCTTCCCGGTCAGGGTCATCCATTTCAT